>JBFKDA010000023.1:0-19046 GCA_041619955.1 Acidimicrobiia bacterium
AGAAGCCCGCGTCGATGTCGCTGTGCTCAACTCGGCTGACCCCGGCGTCGGCGGCCATCGCGTCGACGAGGCCCGGCCGGAGCACCGTCCCGATGCCCGCCGACGGCCGCTCGCTGAGCGACGCCGGCAGGCAGTGGACCACGCTCCAGCCGTACATCATCCGCTCCATGTCGTCCCCGGGCGCCGTGAAGTGCTCGGCCACCTTCTCGTCGGCGACCAGCACCACACCGTCGCCCCGCAACCCGCGCCGCAGGTCGCGCAGCACGTCGGTGGGCCGGGCCAGGTCGTGCAGCGTCTCCAGGATCACGACGAGGTCGTAGCCGCCGCCGTCGTGCAGCGCCGCCGCGTCCGCGCACTCGAAACGCACGGCGACACCGGCGGCCGCCGCGTTGGCCCGGGCGTCGGCGATGCTCGCCGGGTCGGCGTCGATGCCGACCACGTCGGCGAGCGGGAACGCCCTCGCGAGGGCGATCGTCGCCCAGCCGGTGCCGCATCCGATGTCGGCGACCCGCCCGCCGGCGGCGAGCCGGGCCGCGACGTCGGGGGCGGCCTGGAGCCAGCTCGGTACCAGGTCGTGCGTGAAGGCTGGCCGGTTGATGCCAGCCTGTCCTGCCCTGAAGGCCGCGCCGTAGTAGGCGTAGGGCACGCCGCCGCCGGTGCGGTATGCCGCCGCGACCTGGTCGATCACCTGGCCTGCGCCGGCGACCATGTCGGCGAGCGGCGACACGTGGGCGGGGTCGTCGGGCGTTGCCAGCAGCGCCCGCTGCTCGTGGCTGAGCGAGTACCGCCTGCTGTCCCATGGCAGTGCCGGGTCGTCGACGGTGACGAGCCCGGCGACGGCTTGCTGCTCCAGCCACTCCCGGGCGTACCTCTCGTCGATCTGCGCCGCGCCGGCGAGCCCGGGGACGGTCCGGCCGTCGCCGATGGCCTCGTAGAGGCCGAGCCGGCGGCCCAGGTGGATGGACAGCAGCTCGAGCGCCCCGACCGCAGCGTCGACGAGCCGCTGGTCGAGGGCGATGTGGGGCATGGTCGTGGTCATGTGTGGGTCTCCTCGGTGAAGGCCGCGCCCGGGGACCGGGAGGAGTCCCGGCCCCCGGAGCGGGGTGTGGTGGTCAGCGGATCTGGAAGCTCCGCTGGTGGCTGGCGGACGAGGCGGGCTGGTGGCGCACGCCCCGCAGGTCGAGCTCGAACGTCGCGTCGACCCCGTCGGTGCCGTTGTGGCCGAGCGTGACCTGGGTCACCTGCCCCTGCACCTGGCGGTAGCGCCCGGTGCCGCCGACGACCGCCCGCAGGGCGGGACCGGCGCCGGCCGGCGTCTCGAACCCGGTGGTCACGATGGTGTCGCCACCGACGACCGAGCTGTGGAAGTCGAACACCTGGGTGGTGACGACCCACGCCCCTTCCGTCGTGTCGGCCCCGTCGCCGACGAAGTAGCCCCAGCAGGTCCACTCGCCGATCACCCGGTCGGGGAACTCGGGGCTGCCGTCGGGGTTGACCCCGTTGGTGCCGTCGAGCGTCCCTGCGGGGTAGATGTACCCCTGGGTGACGAAGCCGTTGCCGTACGCCGGGAAGCCGTTGCCGAGCACCGGCGCCTCGTCGAAGACGAAGCGGGTGCCGTCCTCGGCGACCTCGACGGTCATCCTGTCCCGGCCGTTGCCGTCCTCGCCGGCGATAGCGGGCGCCGCCGATACGGCGATGGCGCCCACCACCAACGTGGCGGTGGCCAGGATCCGTGAAGCGCGTCGCATGATGTGTCTCCTCTCGTGGGTCGCTTCACCCGAGAGGCGTGGGGAACGGCCTCACACCGTGAGGCGCGGCCCACCATCTGCGCGCGAGGTCAGACCTCCCAATCCACCGGCTCGGCGGGGTCGTACACGCAGAAGCGCCCGGTGCGCACCGAGCGGTCGAGGTGGTCGCCGAGCGCCGGGAGGTCCGCCGCGATGCGCTTGATGGCCGCGCGGATGCGCCACGTGACCGCCGTCCGCGCCTTCTCGGCAGGCCGGCCCTGGGGCCGGTCCCGGCCCCCCATCCCGTAGGCGGCGGTCAAGTGGTCGACGAGGGCGTCGAGCTCCTCCCGGTGCCGGGCGGCGCGGGCGTCGTCGCCGGCGGTGTCGATCTCGTGCTGCAGCTCGCGAATCCGGTGCTCGTACTGGCGGCGCGCCGTGGCGTCCGAGGCCGGACCCGCGTCGCCGTCGGTGACGACGGCGCCCACGAGGTCGAGCGCCGCGATCTCCCGCCCGGGCTCGGCAACGAGCCGGGCGAGGTCGGCGAGGCCCTTGGTGTCACGCAGGTGGACTTCCTTGCCGCCGAATGCCACCAGCCAGATGTCGCCCCGGCGGAGCAGCCGGTTGGGAGCGCCGGCAGCCGCCGGGGGCGCCGGCGCGCCGTCTGCGGCGCGCAGCCGCCGCACGATCTCGTCCAGTGGCAGCGGGGCATGGCCGGGGTGGACGGTCGGCAGGGGGCCCACGTCGTCCAGCACGTCGGCTTCGAAGTGGCCGAGCGTCACCGGGCCGTACCGCTGGGCGGCAGCGAGCGCCGACTCGGCCGTCGCGCGCTCGCGACGCCGGACGAACGCGGCGCTCGCCACGAGCAGGGCGAGCTGGATGTCGCTTCGGTTGCGCACCGAGTGGTAGGCCTCGATCGCGGCCGCGGCGTGCTCCCCCGCCGCCGCCACGTCGTCGCCCATCAACGCGACGACGCCGAGCAGGCAGTGGGCCGATCCCACGATCCAGCGGTCCTCGGCGGACTGGCCCACCGGTATCAGGTCCTGCACGATCGCCGCGGCGCGCGCCGGGTCGCGCGCCAGCAGGACATATGCGAGGAAGTGGCCGGCCCAGGCTCCAACGAGCGGGTAGCGGCCGGCGGCGGCGACGACGGCCTCCAGGGTGGCGATGGCGCGGTCGAGGTCGCCGGCGCGGGCGTGGGTCAACCCGACGTGCATCTCGATCTCGTAGGCAGCCCCGTCGGCCCCGGCCGCCCGGGCGGCCGCCACGCCGGCGCCGAAGTGGCCGAGCGCGTCGGTCCACCGGCCCGCCGCCCGGGCGTAGAGGCCCAGCGTCCGGCACCCGTACGCGGCGCCGACACCGGACCCTCCCGCGGCGATCGTGGCCAGCGCGCGGCTGCGCGGCTCCCGGCCGGCGATGCGGTGGAGGCCGGCGGCGACGCCGTGGACCGCGCTGGCCGCCGGGTCGAGGCCGGGCCACCGTTCGAGCACACGCTCGAGGAGGTCGGCGGCCTCCGACTGGTGGCCGAGGTCTTCGAGCCACCACATCGGCGCAGCCAGCCGGACGGCGCTCCGCCGGTCTCCGGCGTCGAGCGCCATCTCGACGCCGCGATGGAGGTGCCGGTACGTCCGGGCGAGCTGGTGCGGCAGCGAGAAATCGGCGACGGCCCCCAGCCCCGCAAGCCGGTCCGCGAGGTCGGCGGCGAGGTCGCGGTAGCGGGCCTCGGCGTCGCCCCTGGCGCCCGCATCGTCGAGGCGCTCGGCGGCGAACGACCGGATCGTGTCCAGCATCCGGTACCACGACGTGCCGCGCGCCGGCTCGTGGATCAGCAACGACCGTTCGACGAGATCCGGCAGCACGGTGGCGGCTTGGTCGTCGACGGCCGCGGCCATCTCGAGCGTGAACGGCGCCGGGAACACGGCCAGCCGTGTGAACGCCGTCCGCTGTGTCCGGTCGAGCTGCTGGTACGACCACGCGACTGCCGCGCTGAGGCTCCGGTGGCGCTCGGGCCCGCGCGGGCGGGACCGCGCCAGCAGGTCGAGGCGAGCGTCGAGATGGGCCACCATCTCTGCTGCGGTCATCGCCGCGGCGCGGGCGGCGGCCAGCTCCAGCGCGAGCGGCAGCCCGTCGAGCCGCCGGCACAGCTCCTCGACGGCGCCCGGGTCGTCGGCCGCTTCGAGGCCCCGCCGGGCCGCAACCTCCAGGAAGAGACTGGCGGCCGGCGACGGCGACCCGTCGGTCGACAGCGGGTCGACGCGGATCGTGCGCTCCTCGGGGAGGTCCAGGCGCTCTCGGCTGGTAGCGAGGATGCGCAGCTCGGCGCTCGCGTCGGCGAGCCGGGCGGCGAGGTCGGCGGCCGCGTCGAGGACGTGCTCGCAGTTGTCGAGCACCACCAGCAGGGGTCGGCGCTCGCCGGCGGCGAGGAGCTCGGCGAACGAGGTGTACCCCAGGGCGCCGGCCACCCGCTCGTCCAGGTCGTGCTGGTCGAAGGCGGCGAGCTCGGCGACGTGGACGTCACCGGCGGGCCAGGCGGCGGCCGCCTCCCGTGCGAGCGCGGTCTTGCCGACGCCTCCCGGGCCCGTCAGCGTGACGATCCGGGCAGCCGCGAGGCTGGCGGCGATGGTGGCGAGCTCGGCCTGGCGTCCGATGAGCACGCCCCCATGATCGCGAATCGAGGGCACGCGCGTGGACACCGGCCCTGCCGGCTCGTGCGGCTCAGGAAGGCGAGGCGACCGCCATCGGATGCCTACATCACTCATGTGCTACGACGTAGTACTTCGGCGCCGCTGCGCCTAGGTGTACTCGGCCATCAGGTTGGTGACACTCGGCTGATGGGTGGCCGCCCTCTGAGGGAGCTGTGTCGCCGCTGTTGGTTGTAGTAGTGGAGCCATGTTGGCAGAGCGTCGGTGCGTTCGTCGTTGCTTGTGAACACCTGCCGGTAGGCCCATTCGGTTTGAAGGGTTCGGTTGAAGCGTTCGACCTTGCCGTTCTGCCAGGGACAGTGCGGACGGATCGTGATGTGGGCGGCGCCGAGGTCAGCGAGGGCTTCGGCGACGGCGCGGCTTCGGGTGTAGGACAAATGGTTGTCGGTCATGACCGCCTCGATGCGGCCGATGCCACAGGCGGCGTAGAAGGCAGCGGCTCGCCGCAGGAACCCGGCGGCGGTGTCGCCCTGTTCGTCCGCGTGGATCTCTGAGTACGCCAGGCGAGAGTGGTCATCGACGGCGGAGTGCACGTAGTCGTAGCCGATCCGCCGTTGCTTCTTCCCTGCTGTGGTGGCGGCACGCCCCCAGGCCCGCCAGCCGCCCCCCGGGGGGATCCGCCCGAGCTTCTTGACGTCGACGTGGATGAGCTCACCGGGACGGTCCCGTTCGTACCGCAACGCAGTGGTCTTGGACGCTCGGATCACCTCCCCGGTCAACGGGTCGCACTCCCACAGTCGCGGTACGCCGTGACGGCGCAGGATCCGGGTAACGGTCCGAGGCGCCACTCCCAGCTCGGGGCCCAGCCAATCCGGGCCCCGCGGTTGGGTGCGCCGCGCCGCCAAGACTCGCTGTTCGACCTCGGGGCTGGTGCGGTTCGGCGTCCGACGCGGCCGGGATGAACGATCCCGCAAGCCGGCGTCGCCTTCGGCGTCCCAACGGGCCAGCCACCGGTGCGCACACTGGCGGGAGACCCCCATCGCCTTCGCGACATGGGCGACCGCCCACCCCTCCTCACGCACCCGCTGCACGATGAGACGACGCCCATACTCGTTCAGCCGGGCATTACGGTGACCCATGAAGACCTCCTCGTGGCGTGTGACTGCAATCACCACTCCACTCGGAGGTCTTCACCTATCCAAGGACTGTCACCAACGTCCCGGCCGGGTACACCTAGGTGTCTGCTGAGTGATGCCGTTGCGCAGGCTCCTAGAGGTGCGCGGCCACCGCTGCCAAGCGCTCCCACACCGATCGAGCGAACGAGCGGGAAAGCAGCAGCAGGAAGCTCGGCTCGCCGCCGGCGTCGTCGCGCAGCAGCTCGGTGGCCACCCCGGCGACCGGCGTGCGGGCGGCGGCGCCGTCCGGCGTGAAGTCGTCGTCGAGGTCGAGCGCGCACACGTGCTCCAGCAGCCGTCGGGCGCCTGGGCCGGTTACCCGAATGGCCGCCCGCACGTGGGTGAGGTCGACGGCGCCGTCGTCGGGACGATCGCCCAGGACGAGCCATTCCCCGGGCGCCACCGCCAGCACCACCGACGCGGCCGACCGGCGGCTGTGGCCCAGCGGCACCCCCTGGTCCGCCCAGGTGCGCCACTTGGGCCGGGCGGACTCGTCGCTGATTCGGACGCCGCCAACGTCGATCGCAGCCTCGGGCAGCGGGCTCGCGAGCTCAGGCATGGAGCCGCGCTCCCTCTGGATCGAGGTGGGCGTGCTCCCGGAGAACGGTGGCGAGGGCGTCCCGGCCGTCCGGGAGCCGGACGACCACCCGGACCCCGCCGCCGGCCAACCCTGCGTCCAGCTGGGCAAGGCACACCGACCGCCCCAGGGTCGGGGACATCCGCGCCGAGGTGACGCGCCCGACGATACGCTCGCCGTCGAGGATCTGGCTGGCCTCCGGCGGCACCAGCGCCGGGTCCACCGGCTGCAGCGCCACCAGCACCCGCGCCGGGCCCGACTCCGCCGCCCACGCCAGCTCCGGCTTACCGGCGAAGTCGGGCTTCGCCAGCTTGACCGCCCACGGCGCCACCGACCCGGCCCTGGTGAGCCCGTCGGTGTCCTGGCCGACGATGAAGTGGCCCTTCTCCAGGCGCATGATGCGCTGGGCCTCCACCCCGAACGCCGCTGCGCCGGCGTCGACCAGCGCCTCCCACACCGCCAGCCCGTGGAGCGCCGGGACGTGCACCTCGAAGCTCAGCTCGCCGGTGAAGCCGATCCGCAGCAGCCGGCATCCCTCGACACCGGCCACGGACCCGGTGCGGGCGTGCATGTACGGGAAGGCGCCCGGCGACAGGTCGACGTCGCCGACCAGCCCGCTCAGCAGCTCGCGTGACCGCGGGCCGGCGACGTTGATCGCCGCGTAGCCGTCGGTGACCGCCGTCATCCGCACGTCCCAAGCCGGGAACCCGGTCTGGAGCCAGTCCTCCAGCCAGTTCCACACCCGGCCCGCCCCGCCCGAGGTGGTGGTCATGTACCAGCGATGTGCATCGAGCCGGGCGGTGACGCCGTCGTCCATGACCACGCCGTCCTCCGCGCACATGATCCCGTAGCGAACCCGCCCCACCGCGAGCCTGCCCCACCGGTTGGTGTAGGCGAAGTCCAGGAGCTTCGGCACGTCGGCGCCGCGCAGGTCGAGCTTGCCGAGCGGGCTGACGTCGATGATGCCGACGCCGTCCCGGGTGCGCCGCACCTCGGCGGCGGGGTCGCCGTAGTGGTCGGGCCGGATCCACTGCCCGGCGACGAGCGGCCGGGCACCGTGCGCCTCGTGCCAGTCGTGCAGCGGCGAGCGCCGGACCGGGTCGTGATCGTGGCCGGCGAGCGCGCCCAGCGTGATCGGCGCGTACGGCGGCCGCCAGGTGGTGGTGCCGGTGGCCGCGATCGTCGAACCGGTGGCCTGCGCGTGGACGGCGACCGCGTTCATCACCTCGAGCTTGCCCTGCACCGGGCCCATCGTCGCCGTCGTGTAGCGCTTCGACAGCTCGATCGAGTCGTAGCCCTCGGCGGCGGCTGCCGCCAGGTCCTTGGCCCTGACGTCCTCGGAGAAGTCGACGTAGCCGTCGGTGGCGGCGGTGAACAGCTCGGGATGGCGGGCGGGCGGCAGGGCGGGATGGCGGGCGGGCGGCACGGCGGGGACGTCGCCCGGCTCCGTGTCGGGGTGCTCGACGGGCAGGGCTCGCGGCGTCGCCCGCTGCCAGCGAGCCCGGATGGCGAGCGCCCGCCGGGCCGCCTCCCGGCCGGTGGCGGCGCCGTGCGCGCGGAGCTCGTCGAGCGTGCCGTCACCGACCACGCCGCCGGTCGCCATCACGTCGTCCGGCAGCTCGCCGGGCAGGAACCGGGCTGCGGCCGGGTCGTAGGCGGGCACGTCGCCCGCCATGTTCAGCAGTGCGGTCGACGTGGTCCAGCCGGCGGCGGTCACCAGCAGGTCGGCCTCCACCACCTTCCCGCCGTCGAGCTCGACGCGTTCCACGCCGCCCCTGCCCCTGGCCGCCACCAGCGCCTGCGGCTCGACGATCTCGGCGATCTCGACGCCGGCCGATTCGAGGTCGGCGACTGCCCGGTCGCCCGAGTCGTTGGCGGAGGCGACCACGGCCCGCTTGCCGGGTGCCACCGCCCACAGGTTGACCAGGCGCCGCACCGCCGTCGACAGCACCACGCCGGGCAGATCGTTGCCGGCGAACACGTAGGGCCGCTCGCTCTTCCCGGACGCCACCACGAGCACTTTGGCCCGTGCCTTGATCAGCCGCTCCACCTCGCCTCGCTGCACGATGCCGATCCAGTTGTGGTCGAACCGCCCCGCCACGACCGAGTTCGTGAGCACATCGACACCGTCCAGCGCCGGGATCGAGCCGGGGGCCGTGTAGCGCAGCCAGCCGCCGAGCCCGTGCTCCTCCTCGACGAGCATGACCGAGGCACCGGCAGCGGCCGCCGCACCGGCTGCGGCCATGCCGGCCGGGCCGCCCCCGGCCACCAGCACGTCCGGGTGGGCGTAGCGCTTCTCCGGCGGGTCGAACGGGGCCTCGGCCGGCACCTCGCCCCCCGACGAGAAGCGCCGCAGCGTGCGCTGGTACCAGGGTCGCAGCGGGGCGGGTGCGATGAACGTCTTGTAGTAGAAGCCGGGCGACAGGAACCGGCCCACCGCCCGGTTGGCGGACCGCACGTCGAAGCGCAGGGACGGCCACGCGTTCTGGGCACGCACGTCCATGCCGTCGGCGACCAGACGGTGGCCGGCTCGCACGTTGGGCTCGTCGCCCACCTGCACCATCAGGTTGGGGTCGTGGTACGAGGCGGTGAGGATCCCCCGCGGCCGGTGGTACTTGAAGCTGCGGGAGAACACCCGGACGCCGCTCGCCGCCAGCGCCGAAGCGATCGTGTCGCCGGCGAAGCCGGTGACTTGCTTGCCGTTCCAGCGAAACCGCAGCGGCCGGTCCCGGTCGATCACCTCGTTGGGTCGGGGGTCGAGCCGCCTCATCCGGCGACGTCCCGCACCGCGCGCACCTCGTTGGTCCCGGTGTGGCGCTCGACGTCGAGGAACCGGCGGCAGCCGGCCACGTGGAACCAGCGCTCCGTGACCCAGCCCCGGGCGTTCGCCTTCTCGTAGAGGTAGCGGCGCCATTCCTCGGGTGACGGGTCGGGGCCGGGTCGGGGCACGATCTCTCCCGAGAAGGAGAACTCGTCGGAGTTGCGGGGCCCGCAGTGCGGGCAGGCGATCAGCAGCATCAGTGGCCCACCGCCGCCGCGCCCTTCTCGGCGGTCAGGTCGCCGCGGGCGAAGCGGTCGAGCCCGAACGGGGCGATCAGCTCCGGCACCCGGCCGGTGGCGACCAGCGCGGCGGTCTGCTCCCCCGCCACCGGACCGGCTTTGAAACCGTAGGTGCCCCAGCCGACGTCGAGGTAGAACCCGTCGACCGGCGTGGGGCCGATGATCGGCCCGAAGTCGGGCGTCATGTCGCACAGCCCGGCCCACTGCCGCAGCAGCCGCATCCCCGCCAGCGACGGCATCAGCTCCAGCACGTGGCCGGCGAGGCCCTCGGCGAAGTCGAGCGAGCCCCGGGTCGAGTACGAGGCGAACGGGTCGACGCTGGCGCCGAACACGAGCTCGCCGCGGGCGGTCTGGCTGACGTAGACGTGCAGCGTGCCGCTCACCACCACCGGGTCGAGGAACGGCTGCACCGGCTCGGTCACCGCCGCCTGGAGCGGCCGGGTGACGATCGGCAGCTTCACCCCGGCCAGCTCGCTGACCAGCGACGACCAGCCGGCGGTGCAGTTGACGACCGCCCCGGTGGCGATCCGGCCCCGCGACGTGTCGACGCCGGCCACCCGGCCGCTGCGGACCTCGATGCCGGTGACCGTGGTGCCCTGGTGGATGTGGACGCCCAGCCGGTCGGCGGCGCGCGCATAGCCCCAGACCACGGCGTCGTGGCGTACGATGCCGCCCGGCGGGTGCCACAGCGCGCCGAGGATCGGATAGCGGGGCCGGTCGCCCACGTCCATCAGGGGCACGAGGCGCTTGATCTCGTCCGGTCCGATGACCTCGGAGTCGATGCCGCCGAGCTTGTTGACCTCGGCTCGCCACCGCATCGTCCGCAGCGACGCGTCGTTGTGGGCCAGCGTCATGTGGCCGCGCTGCTCGAACATGACGTTGAAGTTGAGGTCGGCGGCGAGGCGCTCGTAGAGCTTCACGGAGCGGTCGTAGAACGCCGACCCCTCTGGCGTCAGGTAGTTCGATCGCACGATTGCGGTGTTGCGGCCCGACCCGCCCCCGCCGATGTACGCCTGCTCGACCACCGCGACGTTGCGCACGCCGTGCTTGCGGGCGAGGTAATAGGCGGTGGCGAGTCCGTGGACGCCGCCGCCGACGATCACCACGTCGTACGAAGGGCGCAGCTCGTGGTGGCGCCACACCTTGGGCCACGGCTTGCCGCCGAGGCCACGGCGGACCAGCGCCCACGCCGAGTATCGACTGCCCCGCCCGGCCAACCGGCCTCCCTCGTCGGTCGCAACCGGGTCCGCCGGCCGCGTGGTTGGTAGAGTCCGCGACCCTAATGCCGGCGCCTCTCGACTTCCTGGCCGAGCGCACCTACGCCGCGACCCGGCGGCCGGTCACCGCGGCGAGCACCCTGCTCCCCCAGGCATACCACGACCCGGGCTTCCACGCCGCCGAGCAGGAGCGCCTGTGGGCTCGGAGCTGGGTGGGGGTGGCGGTCCGTCCCGACGTGCGGCCCGGCCGGGCGGTGGTCCGCACCGTCGCCGGCCGGTCGATCGTGGTCACCGCCAACGAGGGCGGCGAGCTACGGGCGTTCCTCAACGTGTGCCGGCACCGCGGCACGCAGCTCCTCGACGCCGACGGCCCCGTGCGCACCCGCATCCGTTGCCCGTATCACGCCTGGGCCTACGACCTCGACGGCAACTGCGTCGGCACCCCGCTGTTCGAGGGCTCCGACATCCCCGAGGACATGCAGGGGATGTTCGACATGGGCGACGTCGAGGCCTTCGACCGGGCCGACTACGGGCTGCTGCCGGTGCGGGTCGCCGCCTGGGGCTGCGTCGTGTTCGTCTGCCTCGACAACGCCGCGCCCGAGCTGGAGAACTGGCTCGGCGACGTCCCGGAGCGCCTCGGCGGCTACGCGCTCGACGTCTGGGAGACGCAGCACGCCCAGGTCTACGAGATCGACGCCAACTGGAAGCTGGTCGCCGAGAACTTCATGGAGTACTACCACCTGCCGTGGGTGCACCCCGAGCTGGTGAAGGTGTCCCGCATGGAGGACCATCACCGCTTCCAGGGCCCCGGCATGTACACGGGTATGACCACGTCGCCGGTGAGCCGCAGCGAGAACCCGGTGTGGCTCGACCTGCCGGCCCACCCCGGCGTCACCGGCAGCGACGCGGAGTCGGGCCGGTTCGTGGAACTGTTCCCGAACGTGGCGCTGGCAGTGCTGCCCAACCACGCGTTCGTGATGATCCTCGAGCCCGACGGGCCGGCCCGCACGGTCGAGCGCACGTACCTGCTCACCCATCCCGACACGATGGCGGGCGAGCGCAGCGATGCGGCGCTGGCCGACCTCGTGAAGTTCTGGGACGAGGTGAACCGGGAGGACGTCGACATCGTCGCCCGGGTGCAGCGGGGCATCTCGATCCCCGAGTACCCGGGGGGGCGGATGTGCTACCGGTTCGAGGAGCCGCTGCACCGGTTCCAGAACATGGTCATCGACCGGATGGTCGGCGTCGACCGCATCCCCGCAGGCGACCCCGCCTAGCCGTCACACTCATTCGGCCGTCGAGAACTCGTGCTCGGTGATGATCTGGTTGCCGGAGGCCTCCTTGGCCAGCACCTCGAACACGTAGTCGGTGCCGGGCTCGATCCACTCGGCCGGCACGGTCACCGAACGAGCGTCCGGCGGCATGTCGATCTGGAACACCTGCAGCGGCTCCTCCAGCTCGACGATCACCTGGTAGCGCACGATCTCGATGCCCGCCGGCTCGGTGACCTCCTCCCAGCCGATCACCACCGGGCCCTCGACCTCGGCCCCGTCCGCGGGCGACACCACCGGCGCCGCCGGGATGTCGTGGGTGAGCTCTGCAGCGCCGCTGATCACGTCGCCGTCGACGGTCTCCCCCGTGTACGTGTACTTGCCCTCCGGGAAGCGGTCCAGCAGTTCCGACAGCGGCTGCACGTCGAACGACGGCTCGGCGCTCTCGAAGAAGAACTCGGTGAGGCCCTGCGCGCCGATGCCGCTGGTGGCCTCCAGCACGAGGTGCTCCGTGCCGTTGGGGTCGGTCACCGTCATCTTGTTCCACCCCTCGCCGTCCATGAAGATCTGGATGCCGGCGTCGCCGTCGGTGTCGTTGATCTCGATGAAGATCTCCGCCGCGGCGAGCTCCACGTCGCCGCCGCCCTGCAGCGCGAGCACCCACACGGCCGGGGCTGCCACCACCACCGCCAGCACCACGCCCACCATCATCCACCGCCGCCGCATCACGCCACGCCCTCCCGCTCGCCTGCCCCCCATCTTCCGGCAGCGAGCTGAACGCCGCCTGAAAGCGCCCCGGCAAAGGCCGACCGCAGAATGTAGGCTCGACCGCGGTTACGACGCGCGTCCTGAGGAGGGTGTCTTGGAAGTATCGATCACCGTCAACGGCACCAGCCACACCAGGGACGTGGAGCCCCGCCTCCTGCTCGTGGACTTCATCCGCGACCACCTTGGGCTCACCGGCACCAACATCGGGTGCGACACCAGCCAGTGCGGCTCGTGCACGGTGCACCTCGACGGCGCCGCGGTGAAGGCGTGCACGGTGCTCACCGTGCAGGCCGACGGCGCCGACGTCACCACCATCGAGGGCCTCGCCACCAACGGCCAGCTCCACCCGATGCAGCAGGCGTTCCGCGACCAGCACGGCCTGCAGTGCGGCTTCTGCACCCCGGGCATGATCATGTCGGCCGCCAAGCTGGTCGAGGAGGGCGGCGCCACCGACGAGGAGGCGATCCGGCACGGGCTGGAGGGCAACCTGTGCCGGTGCACCGGCTACGAGAACATCGTCCGGGCCGTCAAGCAAGCCGCATCGGCATAGGGAGGCGCACATGACCGACACCCGTGCCTTCGGCGCCTCGATCAAGCGCCTCGAAGACCCCCGCTTCATCACCGGAGCCGCCAAGTACACCGACGACCACACGCTCGCCGGCACCGCCCACTTGGCCGTGCTGCGCTCGCCGTACGCCCATGCCCGCATCATGTCGATCGACACGTCCGCCGCCGAGGCCATGGACGGGGTCGTGGCCGTCTATACCGGCCAGGACCTCAAGGACCACGGCTTCGCCGGGATCCCCTGCGCGTTCGTGGTGACCAACGCCAACACGCTGACCCCCGAGCATCCCGCCATCGCCGTCGACAAGGTGCGGTACGTCGGCGACGCGGTTGCGATCGTGGTCGCCGAGGACGACTACCAGGCCCGCGACGCCATGTACGCCATCGACGTCGACTACGAGGTTCTCGGCGCAGTCACGGACCCCAAGGAGGCGCACGCCGATGGCGCCCCGCAGGTGTTCGACGACGTCCCGAAGAACGAGATACTCCACTGGCAGGTCACCGGCGGCGACGTCGAGCAGGCGTTCGCCGACGCCGACGTCGTCGTCACCGAGACGATCCGCCAGCAGCGGCTGCTGCCCACCGCGATGGAGCCCCGCTCGACGCTGGCTCGCTGGGACGCGGCGATGGGCGAGCTGACGGTGTGGAACACGTCGCAGAACCCCCACATCGTGCGGTTCCTGCTGTCGCTGGTCACCGGCATCGGGGAGCACAGGATCCGGGTGATCGCCCCGGACGTGGGCGGCGGGTTCGGTTCGAAGATCCCGCTGTACCCGGAGGAGGCGATGTGCGTCTTCGCCGCGCAGAAGACCGGGCGACCGGTGAAGTGGACGGAGACCCGCAGCGAGAACTACCAGGCCACGATCCACGGGCGCGACCACGTCCAGGAGGTGGAGCTGGCCGCCAAGAGCGACGGCACGATCACCGGCCTGCGGGCCAAGGTGTGGGCCAACCTCGGCGCCTACCTGTCGACCGCGTCCACCGGCGTGCCGACGATCCTCCACGGGCTGATGCTGTCCGGCTGCTACGAGATCCCGAACATCCACGAGGACGTCTACGGCATGGCGACCACGACGACGCCGGTGGACGCGTACCGGGGCGCGGGGCGCCCGGAGGCGACGTTCCTGCTGGAGCGGATGGTCGACAAGCTGGCGATGCAGCTCGACCTGGATCCGGTCGAGCTGCGCCGCAAGAACTTCATCCAGCCGTTCACCGAGGGCCACACCGTGGCCACCGGGCTCGTCTACGACACCGGCAACTACCAGGGCACGCTCGACCGCGCGCTGGAGATGGCCGACTACAAAGCGCTGCGCAACCGCCAGCGCGACCTGCGGGAGCAGGGCAAGTACCTGGGGATCGGCTTCTCGACCTATGTCGAGATCTGCGGCCTGGGGCCGTCGGAGGTCGCCGGGGCCATCGGCTTCGGCGGCGGCCTCTGGGAGAGCGCCATCGTGCGCTTCCACCCGTCCGGCAAGGTGAAGCTGATGGTGGGCGTCAACCCGCACGGGCAGGGCGAGGAGACGACGTTCGCCCAGATCGTCGCCGACCAGCTCGGCGTGGCGGTGGAGGACGTCGACGTGACCTACGGCGACACCGCCGAGACCCCGATGGGGTGGGGGACCTACGGGTCCCGCACCACCGCGGTGGCGAGCGGGGCGATGATGGGCGCGATCGAGAAGATCAAGGCGAAGGGCCGCAAGATCGCCGCCCACCTGCTGGAGGCGTCCGAGGAGGACATCGAGTTCGAAGACGGCAAGTTCTTCGTGAAGGGCTCGCCCGACTCGTCGATGACCATCCAGGACATCGCCCTCGCCGCCAACACGGCGTGGAACTACCCGGCCGACCTCGAGCCGGGCCTGGAGGCGTCGGCGTTCTTCGACCCGAAGAACTTCGTCTACCCGTTCGGTTGCCACATCGCGGTGGTCGAAGTCGACCCCGACAGCGGCGAGATCGACCTGCAGCGGTACGTCGCCGTCGACGACGTGGGACCGCAGATCAACCCGATGATCGTCGAGGGCCAGATCCACGGCGGCATCGTGCAGGGCATCGGCCAGACGCTCTGGGAGGGCGCCGCCTACGACGGCGACGGCAACCTACTGACCGGGTCGATGATGGACTATGCGGTGCCGAAGGCGGCCTGGTTCCCGAACTTCGAGCTGGACCACACGGTGACGCCGACGAACGTCAACCCGCTCGGCGTCAAGGGCTGCGGCGAGACCGGCACGATCGCCTCGACGCCGGCCGTCTACAACGCGGTGATGGACGCCTTACGCCCGCTCGGCGTGGAGAAGGTGGACATGCCGATGACGCCGGAACGCGTCTGGCGTGCCATCCGGGACGCGCAGGGATAGGAGGCCGGACATGCACACCGCACCCTTCGACTACCAGAAGCCGACCTCCATCGACCAGGCGTTGAACATGCTGTCCGCCGACGGCGCCCGCGCGCTGGCCGGCGGGCACAGCCTGCTGCCGGCCATGAAACTGCGGCTTGCGTCACCCGAGACGCTCGTCGACCTGGCCGGCATCGCGGAGCTGACCGAGTTCTTCACCGACCGGGGCGGCACGCCGCGCATCGGGGCGATGGTCACCCACGCCCAGATCGCCGAAGGCGGCCTCGGCGTGCTGTCCGAGGCGGCCGCCCTCATCGGCGACCGTCAGGTCCGCAACCGAGGCACGATCGGCGGCAGCATCGCCCACGCCGACCCGGCCGCGGACTACCCGGCGGTGCTGGTGGCCGTCGGTGCCGAGATCGAGGTTCGCGGCAGCGGCGGGACCCGGACCATCGGCGCGAGCGACTTCTTCGTCGACCTCTTCACCACGGCCCTCCAGCCCGGGGAGCTGGTCACCAGGGTGAGCCTCCCCGACGGCGCCGCGCTCGACAGCGGCGTCTACGAGAAGCACAAGCATCCTGCGTCCGGCTACGCCGTGGTCGGTGTGTGCACCACGCCCGACCACATGGTGGTCGGCGGCGCCACCGGCGCACCGGTGAAGGTCGCCGGGAACAACCCCGATGACATCCCGGGCGCGATCAGCAACCCGATCGGCGACGTCTACGCGTCGGGCGAGTACCGGGTCCACCTGGCGACGATCCTGGCGAAGCGGGCGCTGGCCCGCCTGCCCTGAGCCCGCCGCCGCGGGCGGAGTAGCGAGATCCGGGGCCGGCCGGCTGGCCGGCCCCGGACCGCGTCGCGGTTGCGGCCCACAGAACTGCACCTACGCCTCAGGCTCGACGGGAAACGCGCCGATGGGGATGCATGCGACGCGGGCTCATCGTCATGGCCCTGGTGGCGGCCGCCTGTGGCGGCGGGAGCTACGACGGCCTCGTCCTGAACGTCGGCGACGGCACGGCGACGGCGATCGAACAGCTCACCCTGCGCGAGGCCCAGGCGATCGTCGACGGCGAGGGCGTGCCGTGGGACGCCCAGGACGTCGAGCTGGCCGGGTGCCGCCTGGTGTACCCAGGCACCACGGCCTACGACCTGCGCATCGACGAGGCCGTCGGGTTCGACTACCCCCTCGACGTGCTGGTGGCGCCGGTCGAGCTGATCGGCGACATGGGCTTCCCCGGCGTCCCGCACCGCGTCACCCTCGACGGGCCGGGCGAGTTCACGGTCGTGTCGTCCACCCGGGACTTCCTGGCCGCGACGGTGGCGGAGGGCGAGGGCGTGGCCCCGCTCGTCGCGATGGATCATTGGGAGCTCGGCGCGTTCGGCAGGGACGAGAGCGAGCGGCTGGAGCCCGACCCCGACATGGAGGACTTCGAGTTCGCGATCGACCCGTGTGACGTCACGGTGCTGGCGCTGGACGGCTCCGGCCGCGGCCGCGACGCCCTGCTGGAGCTCGTCGAGCGGGTCGCCGAGCCGCAGGCGCCGAGTGGTGGCGCACCGGGCGGCTCGATCCAGCACCTGGCGGAGCGCGCCGACTGGACGGACAACCAAGACCCGTGGCAGGTGCTGGCCTTTGCGCACGGCACCCGCGGGGATCTGTTCGCCGAGCGGCTGCTGCTCCCGGCGGAGGGCTGGCGGTTGCAGGCCATCTACGAGCGGGTGGACAGTGACTGCTACAGCGTGCAGATGTCGTTCGTGGCGGTCGACGACCCGATGGTGCGTGGCGGTATCACCCAGTTCCAGGGCGACTGCCTGGCGTTCGCCGACGCGCCGGCGCAGGAACGCGACGGCTGGATGGTCGCCGCCGACCCGACGCTCGTCGACTCGCTCGAGTGGTTCGACAACGCCCTCCCGCGCGATCCCGCCCAGCTCGAGGCGGTCCGGGGCGGCGGCATCTGACCGCAGCCGAGTGGCTGCCGGGCGGATAGAGGCTTTCGGACCCTCGTCAGTCGGCCCTTGCTTCCATACCGTGGGAGGTGCAGCCCGGCTCGTGGAAGGGGACGCACGATGAGATCCACGCGAGCCAGCTTCGGTGAGGAGCTCCGCCAGTTCGCCCGCTCCGTGGACATCGTCGACGAGCGGACGTGGCAGGACGCCGAGGACCTGGTCATGCGGTATGTGATCGACGAGTTCGGGATGGAGTACTTCGCATTCATGGCCGAGGACGACGTCGGTGGCCAGGTAGGCCTCCGCACCCGGTGGAC
Organism: Acidimicrobiia bacterium; assembly: GCA_041619955.1. Classification (GTDB taxonomy): domain Bacteria; phylum Actinomycetota; class Acidimicrobiia; order Spongiisociales; family JAOTWH01; genus JBFJZV01. The sequence continues at coordinate 17,590 of JBFKDA010000023.1, forward strand.
CTCGGCCGGCCCGCCGCGTTCCAAGCTGCTCCGGGACGGCGAGCGCTACAACGGCCAGACGGCGCTGGCGTTCGACCAGAACCGGCCGCTCTGGATCGTCCGCAAGGACGAGGGCGTGCTCGTGGAGAACCTGCCCCCCGATCGGTACGAGAACCAATGGCCGGCGCCAGACGGCCACCAACCCGACCTGCCGCCGTACACCTCGACGATCGCCGGCGTCCGCACGTCGATCATCGTGCCCGTGACCCGCGGCGCCCGGGTGTTCGGCGTCCTCGACTTCGAGGACCACGCCTACCGGCGCTTCAACGAGGTCGCCGAGGCGGAGCTCGCGGCCCTCGCATCGGCGGTGGCCATCCTGTACGAGCTGCACCTGGCCCATCGCACCCAGAAGGCCGGCACCTGCGCCGCCGTCCGTGCGCTGGAGGACGAGCTCCGCCGGCGCCGCTTCCCCACCAACCTCTCCCGGCCGAGCCTGTTCGTGGCGAGTGCCGACGGGGCCGACCCCGCGGTGATGGAGGTGGTCCTCGACGCCATCGCCGCCAAGGCGGACTACCTCCGGGTGGCCGACTGGCGCATGACGTCGCGCGGCGGCAACGTGTCGACACACACGCTGCAGGACATCGCCACGGCGCGGTTCGGTATCTGCTACCTGTCCGAGCCCTCCGAAGACGAGGACGGCCCGTTCCCGTTCGTGGACAACCCCAACGTCATCTTCGAGGCCGGGATGCTGCACGCGTTCACCAACACCGCGGCGGAGGCGCCCACGCAGTGGCTGCCGATCCGCGAGGACAGATGCCTGGCGGGCGAGCCGCCGTTCGACTTCGCCCAGGAGCGCATGATCGTGGTCCCGCGCCACCCGCCCGCGGCGCCGGCCCGGCCGCCGGCGCAGCTGGCCGCGGACGCGGAGCCGCCCTGCGAAGCCCGGGTGGGCGAGCTCGATGCCGTCGCATTTCGTGCGGACCTCGACAGGTTCCTCTGCGGCTTGCTCGGCATCCCGTACGAGCCGCGGCCCACGGCGCCGCTGACGCTGGCACCGCTGCCGGCGGTCGACGCCGGCGGCGGCTGACCGGCTCGCTCCTCCGGGCGGCGGCGCCCGGACGCTCGCTAGCCTCGGGCGCCGTGATCCCCGCATCCGTCGACGACGTCATCGCCGCCCTCGAAGGCCAGGAGTACCTCACCGACCGCTCGCTCGGCGTCGCCATCCACCTGGCGCTCCAACTCGGCCGGCCCTTGTTCCTGGAGGGCGAGGCCGGCGTCGGCAAGACCGAGGTCGCCAAAGTGCTGGCGACCATGCTCGACCAGGAGCTGATCCGCCTCCAGTGCTACGAGGGCCTCGACGTGTCCCACGCGCTGTACGAGTGGGACTACGCCCGCCAGATGCTCGCCATCCGGCTGCTGGAGGCGAAGGGCGAGGGCGCCGAGGTCACCGACATCATGAGCCGCGACTACCTCATCCC
>JBFKDA010000024.1:0-18909 GCA_041619955.1 Acidimicrobiia bacterium
ACACCAGCGCCCCGGAGGCGCCGGCCAGCGCCGAGCTGATCCCAAGAGCAATGGCCGAGGTGCGCCGCACGTTGACACCGACGATCTGCGCCGCCGGCCGGTTCTGCATCGTGGCCCGGATCCCGAGACGGACAGGAATCCAGCCATTGCCAGAATCGGCCGAGAGGGATCCCCGAAGGAGTCAATCAGACAAAGGGTTTTTCGAGTGGGCCCGGCAGGACTCGAACCTGCGACCAACGGATTATGAGTCCGCTGCTCTGACCAACTGAGCTACGGGCCCGCCTGAGAGTCTACGGCTCACCGACACACCGGCCGCGCGCCCTACCAGCCGATGCCCACCACCTGGCGGCCGACGTCGACGTCGAGTTCCACCTCGCCGACGCTGCGCAGCCGGGTGCCGTCGGAGTATGCCAGCGACCCGTGCGAGCGATCGAACGCGGCGACCATCCAACCGTCGCCGTCGAGCAGCGGCGTACGCTCGGCGACGTCCACGTCGTAGAGATCGATGCCGCCGGAGAAGCCCTCCTGCTCGTCGAACGACGACCACCGCACCGCTAGCTCGCCGCTCGCCAGCTCGCCGAGCGGCACCACCGCCACCCCGGGCTCGTAGCCCTGGACGGGCACCAGCGCCAGCGTCTCCAGCGCCTGCGACGTGGGCGCCGCCACCGGCAGCTCCCGCAGCCCATCCTCGAGCGAGAAGAACAGGTGCTCACCGTCGGCCGCCCAGCCGACCCCCAGCACGACACCATCCGCCGTGCCGGCCAGCCCCGGCCCGGGCCGCCAGCGGCGCTCGCTGCCGGTGGCCAGATCACGGACGACCACCGTGTCGTGGAAGGCGATGAAGAACAGCGGCTCCTCCGGGTCCTCCAGGCAGCCGGGTGCCTCGATCCACGCCAGGTAGCGGCCACCCGGGCTGTACAGGGGCGAGAAGCCCATCCCGAAGTCCTCGACGCTCCCCCGCTTCAGGTCGACCCGGAAGGTGTTGCCGACCGTCGCCTCGCACGAGAACCACGAGTCCTCGAACCCGATGTGCAGCACGGCCTCGACGCCGTTGGGGTGGATCGACGGCTGCCCGGGGAACTCGCCGCCCCCGCGGTCCGGCACCACCGTCCGCACCGCGTCGCCCGTCGCCAGTGACACGGCCACGAGGTCGAGGCCGAACCGCGACTCGAGCCACAGCAACGCCTGGCCATTCTCCCGCACCGGTGCCACGTCGGGCGCACCACCGAGGTACCGGTGGTAGCACTCGACCTGCAACCCCTGGCAATGCTCGATGGCCTGGAAGTCCCGCTCGAACACCCCGTCGTACACCACCCAGAACCCCGGGTTGAGCGACGGGTAGTCGTTCGACACCAACACCCCGCCATCGGCCGACGCACTCAGCTCCGCTAGCCGCTGGTGGGCGTCGTCCCGGGTGAACTCGTCGAACGGCAGCGACGCGAGGATCACCGTCCACGTGTCGTACGGCGGCGGGCCGGCGGCCGGGCCGCCGCCGTCGGACGTCGTGGTCGGCGCCACGACCGTCGTGGTCGGCCCGGTCGTCACGGCGGGTACGACCGTGGACGTGGCTCCGACCGTCGAGCTGACCACCGGCGACGAGGCCGAGGTCGCCGGCGGGTCGGCGGCGTCCCCGCACGCCGCGACCACCATCGCCAGCACCGCCACGAACGCCGGAAACCGTCCCACGAGTCTCCAACGTACACGACAACGAAAAGGTGCCGGCGCGTATGCTGGCTCTACCCATCGAGCAGGAGGCAGCCATGGCGATCCCAACCGAGCCGGTCGGAAGCATCCCCCGTCCCCAGGACCTCATCGCCGCGGTGCAAGCGCACGGCGCCGGCCACCTCACCGAGGACGAGCTCCACGCGCAGTACGACGCCGCCGTGCAGGACACGATCCGCCGCTTCGAAGCCACCGGCTCGCCGGTGATCTCCGACGGCGAGCAGACCAAACCGAGCTTCGCCACCTATCCGCTCTCCGGCGCCGGCAACCTCGCCCCCGACGGCGTGCAGATCCCCTTCGCCGACGGGCACGCCCGCCAGCTCCCGCGCCTCACCGCCGGCCCGTTCCGCTACCAAGTAAAGGCCGCCGACTACCTCGCCGCTGCCCGCAAGCACGCCACCGTCCCCGTCAAGCAAGCCGTGATCGCGGCGAGCGCGCTCAGCCTCCTCTACCCCCAGGACGGCATCGACGGCTACCCGCAGGCGCAGTTCCTCGACGACCTGGTCGCCGAGGCGGCCGACGACATACGGCGCTGCCTCGACGGCGGCGCCCACGCCGTACAGGTCGACTTCACCGAAGGCCGCCTGGCGTGCAAGCTCGACCCCTCCCTTGGGCTGCTCCAGAGCTTCGTCGACCTCAACAACCGAGTGCTCGCCAACTTCACCGCCGATGAGCGGCAGCGGATCGGCGTGCACACCTGCCCCGGCGGCGACCAGGACTCCACCCACAGCGCTGACGTCGACTACGCCGACCTGCTCCCCTCGCTGTTCAAGCTCAAAGCCGGCAACTTCTACATCCAGCTCGCGTCGGAGACCGACCCGCGCCGGGTGCTCGGCACCATCGCCGAGCACAGCCGCCCCGACCAGCGGATCTTCGTGGGCGTCGTCGACCCGATCGACCCGCAGATCGAGACCGCCGATCAGGTGCGGGTCCGGGTGCTGGAAGCCGCCGAGTTCGTCGACCCGGCCCGACTCGGCACCACCGACGACTGCGGCTTCTCGCCGTTCGGCGACGACACGTCGACGGCCCGCAACACTGCGTTCGCCAAGATCCGCGCCCGGGTCGAGGGCACCGCGCTCGCCAGCCAGCAACTCGGCGTCTGACCACGCCCGACGAGCTCCTCGTGGACGGGCTGCCGGGCGCCGGCGAGACGGCCCGCCAGCTCGGGCTGCAGGGGCTGGCCCGGCTGGGCGATGCGGCGGGAGGCGGTGGCGGCTCTCGACGGCCACCCGGAGCTGGCGCCGTACGCCGTGCTGTGGCGGCCCGGCGGGCCGGCTGCCGCCGACAGCGGCCGCGACCCGGAGCGTTTCGTCGGCACGCTGGCCGCGGTCGTCGAGGTGCTGGGGGCGGTCGCGCTCGCCGACCGGGTGAGGCCCGGCGCCGGCGCAGCCGGCATCGGCAAGATGCTCGACGCGGCCTGGCGGGTCGACGCCACCGCCACCGCCGAGGTGCTGGATGCGATCGGCCGCGCCCACCCCGACAAGGCGGTGGCCAAGGCGGCTCGCAAGGCGCTGTTCGAGTACCGCTCGGCTCGCAGCCAGCCGCCGCATTAGGGACTTGCATCCAGGCACCGGCAGGCGCAATCTGCGCGCATGAGAACCTTTCCCGGTCTGCTCTGCGCCCTTGTGGCCGTCGCTGCGTGCGGAGACAGCGGCAGCTCCACCAGCACCGATCCACCGCCCGGCGCCGCACCCACGACCACCGTGGCCATCGCCACGACGGCGACGACGGTGCCCGCCACCACGGTCACCTCGGTCGTCACCTCGGTCCCGCCCGACATCGGCGGCGTCGCCGCCCCCGACCTCCCCGAGCCGCTGCCGGGCGGCGACGGCGCATCGGGCTTCGGGTGCGCCCCGGGTCCCGGCGGCTTGCCCGACGGCGCGTGGTTCGGCTTCCTCGGCGACCACGATGCCACCAGCTTCGAGTTCGACCTCGCCTGCGTCTACTTCGGCGAGGCGGCGTGGGCCAAGGCCGCCGAGCAGGGCGAGGAGGCCCCCAACGACGTGTGGATCGGCAACGACAACGACCTCGTGCGCACCGTCGAGCTGAACTCGGCCACCCCGGTGACGTGGATCCTCGACATCACCTCCGAGACCGGGTACGCGGTCACGCCGTACGCCGACTGGGTGGACGACCCCTCCGGCTACAGCAACTGCCCAGGGGACTTCTGCGCCGTGTGGGTGCACGTCGACGGCGGCGAGGTCACCGAGATCGTCGAGCAGTACCTGCCATGAGCCGATGGCGTACGCTGGGGGACAACGCCGAGAGGTCGCCATGAACGAACTGCCCGCCCTGACCGTCTACGGGGCCGACGACGCGGCCGCGGCCACCTTGCTCTGCGACCGCCATCCCGCCGACGCCGTCGCCGCCACCGTCATCGATGCCGAGCTGCGCCACTTCGACGTCACGTTCGGCGAGCTGCGGGACCGCTCCGAGCGGCTCGCCGCCGGCCTGGCCGGGCTCGGGGTCCAGCCGGGCGACCGGATCGCCACCCTCATGCCGAAGGGCGCCGACCTGCTGGCCATCGTGCTCGCCATCTGGCGGGCGGGTGCGGTGCACGTCCCGCTGTTCACCGCCTTCGCGCCGCCGGCGATCGCGATGCGGCTGCTCGACTCGGAGGCCAAGCTGGTGTTCACGGACGCATCCCAACGGCCGAAGCTGGAGCCCGGCGGCGCCATCCCCGCCGACCCGCCGTGGCAGGTGGTCAGCACCCACGACGCGGCGCACGGCGACCTGCGGTACAACGACCTGATCGACGGCAACCCGCCTGGCTTCCCGGCCGTCGCCACCGGCGGCCAGGCGCCGTTCATCCAGCTCTACACGTCGGGTACCACAGGCGACCCGAAGGGCGTGGTGATCCCGGTGAAGGCGCTCGCCGCCTTCGAGATGTACATGCGGCACGGCCTCTACCTGCGGCCCGACGACGTGTACTGGAACATCGCCGACCCCGGCTGGGCCTACGGCCTCTACTACGCGGTCGTCGGCCCGCTGCTCGCCGGCCACCGCACCCTGCTGGCCGACGCGCCGTTCTCGCCGCAGCTCGCCTACGACGTACTCGCCCGCTTCGGAGTCACGAACTTCGCGGCGGCACCCACCGTGTACCGGGCGCTGCGAGCCGCCGCCGACCTGCTGCCGGCCGGCCTGGCGCTGCGGCGCTGTTCGTCGGCCGGCGAGCCGCTGAACCCCGACGTCAACTACTGGGCGATCGCCAACCTCGGCGTGCCGATCCTCGACCACTACGGACAGACCGAGCTGGGGATGGTGCTGGCCAACGCCCACGACCCCGACATCGAGCGGCCCCGCAAGGCAGGCTCGATGGGCTACCCGCTCCCGGGCTGGCGGGTCGCCGTGCTCCGGGACGACCGCGACGAGCGAGCCGAGATCGACGAGCTGGGGCGGCTGGCGGTCGACGTGCCCGCCTCCGAGGGCATGTTCTTCTCGGCCTACTTCCGCGATCCCGCCCGCACCAAGGAGCGCTTCAGCGACGACGGCCGCTGGTACTACACGGGCGACACCGCCCGGCGCGACTCCGAGGGCGCGTTCTTCTTCTCGGCGCGCGACGACGACGTCATCCTCATGGCCGGGTACCGCATCGGTCCCTTCGAGGTGGAGTCGGCGCTCCTCGCTCATCCCGCGGTCGCCGAGGCGGCCGTGGTCGGCATGCCCGACGAGCTGCGCGGCGAGGTGGTGGTGGCGTTCATCACGCTCCGCCCCGGCCACGACGGCGACGGCCTCGAGGCCGAGCTGCAGCAGCACGTGAAGGACACCTATGCCGCCCATGCGTACCCGCGGAAGGTGCACGTGGTCGACGAGCTGCCGAAGACGCCGTCGGGCAAGATCCAGCGCTACGTGCTGCGGTCGCGCGCCTCGGCCTGACCGCCCGGCGGGCCGGCCGCCGGTCGCGCCTCACTCGACGAGGCGCAGCGTGCCCGGCAGGTCCATGCGGCGCATGCGCCGTACCACCAGCAGCGGGGCGGCGGCCACCGCCCCCACCCCCATGACCACCACCAGCACCACCGTGCTGGCTCGCAGCACCACGAACAGCGCGAACTCGGGAAGCGTGCTCGCGAGCAGCGACTGGGTCATCCACCACACCATCGCCAACCCGCCGACGAAGCCGAGCACAGTGCCGGCGACTCCGATCACGAGGCTCTCGGTGACGGCCATGCGGAGTGCGGTGCGGACCCGCACCCCGAACGCGAACATCGTGGCGTGCTCCCGGCTGCGTGCGTCGAGGTTGATCGCCGCGGTGTTGAATGCGATCAGCAGCGCCAGCAGCAGCACCGCCGCCACCATCACCCTGACGACGCCGAGGAACTGGTCGAACGCCTCCTGCACCGCATCCGTGACAGCGGTGGCCGACTGTACCGCGGTCACATGCCCGAGCGGGAACAGCTCCCGCTGCACGTCGGCAGTGCCCGCCCCTGGCGCGGGGAGCACGTTGGCGGCGTTGGCGATCCCGGCGAGGCCGAAGACGCCGGCGTGGTCGAGGTCGACGTAGAGGAAGCCCCGCACCGGGTGGGGGTGGGTGGCGAGCACCGGCAGCTCGGTGTCGACGAAGGCGAACGACGCCAGCCCCTCCCGCCGCGGGTGGCGCAGGGTGACGGGGTCGCCGACCGCCACGCCGAGGTCGGCGGCGGCCTTCTCGGCCAGCACCAGCCCCGGCTCGGGGCCGACCTGACGGCCGGAGAGGGTCGGACGCCACATGCCGTCGGCGAGGTCGGCGAGCTCGATGATCACGTCGACCTCGGCGAGCGGCGATCGCACGCTGCCGGCGAGCCGCAGCACCGGCTCGGCGGTGGCGACGCTGTCGGCGGCGGCGATCGAGGCCAGCTCGAGCGAATCGACCGGATAGAAGGTGTGGAGGCCGACCTCGATGCGATCGGGCCGGTCGCCGCTCGCCTCGGCCTCGGCGACGGCGACGGCGTCGAAGACCGAGTCCATGATCCCGAGGAACCCCACCAGCACGGTGATCGCCGCGGCGACCCCGAGCACGGTGAGCAGGGTCCGCCGCGGCCGGCGCCGCAGGTTGCGGAACGGCATCACCGCAAACGTACGACGCAGCCGCCGGCTGTGCCGCAGCCGGGTCCCCTGGCCGGTCAGGTCGGGGCGGATGGCGTCGACCGGCGCCACCCGCAGAGCACGCCACACGGGGAGGGCACCGGCCAGGAACGGCACCACCAACCCGATGACGGCGACCCGGGCGAACACGCCCGCCTGGAAGCTCGTGTCCCACATCGGGAGCGGCACGAAGTCGCGGAACAGCGAGCCCATCGCCCGCCCGATCAGCACCCCGACGCCCACCCCGAACAGGGCCCCCAGCAGGGCGATCTGGGCGCTCACCAGCAGCGGCCGCACCGCCAGCAGGCGCGGCCGGGCGCCGAGCGCCATGCCGATGCCGATCTCGCGACGCTGCTGCTCGGCCAGGCGGTGGATGAGGTTGAAGGCGGCGCCCACTGCGCCGGCGAACAGCAGCACGGCCAGCGCGTTGAACATCGCCTGATCGGTGTCGACGTCGGTGGTGAGGCTGGTGTACGACAGGTTGTCGTCCCGGGTCCGGACGGTGGTCCCTGCCGGTAGCCCTGCCAGGGCGTCCTCGAGGTCGGCGGCGACCGCAGCCCGGTCGGCGCCCTCGGCGAGGATCAGCACCAGGTTGTTGACCATGCCGGGCGCCCCGGCGAGCTGCTGCGCCGACTCCAGCGTCGTGAACACGGCGGCGAACGTCGCCTCGGTCATGAACATCTCGCCCTCGGGAGCGACCGCGAAGTACTCGGGCGTGGTGGCCAGGCCGACGACCTCCAGCTCGCGCCCGCCGCTCACCGCCAGCGTCCCGGTCCCGTCGAGGCCGTAGTGGCGAGCGAAGCTGGTCTCGACCATCACCGTGGGCGCCCCGGCGTCGGCCGCGGTGAGGAGCCGGCCGTCCATCGCGTGGTAACCGGTGACGTCCGGGCCGCCGCCGCTGAAATCCGACCCGGTGATCTCGCCGCGCACCAGCACCGTCGCCGTGGCGGTCGATGCGTCGACCTGGGTCGGCACGATCAGCCGCTCCTCGGCGGCCGCCACCGGCAGGCCCGCCAGGGCCCCCGCCAGCGTGCCTTCCGGCACCAGCCCGCCGGTCGCCACGTCGATCCGCAGGTCGTACATCCCCAGGCGCTCGTAGCTCGCTGCGTAGGAGACGCGCCGCCACTCGGCGGTCGACGTCAGTCCTGCGTACCCGCCGGTGCCGAGGGCGATGACGAGCGCGATGGCCAGGACCTTGGCCCAGTGGGCACGCAGGTCCCGCCACGACCACCGGAGCAGCAACCCGGCCATGACGACCTCACCAGCTCAGCTCAGCGGCCGGCACCCGGCCGCCGGCAGGAGGCCCGTCGCCGACGATGCGCCCACTCGACAGCTCCACCACCCGGTCGGCCATGCGGGAGATCTCCCGGTTGTGGGTCACCACCAGCACCGTGCGCCGGCGGTCGGCCTGGCGTTGCAGCAGCTCGAGGATCCGCACCCCGGTCCGGAAATCCAGCTCGCCGGTGGGCTCGTCGCAGAGCAGGATCGGGTTGCCCGTGGCCAGCGCCCTGGCGATGGCCACCCGCTGCTGCTCGCCACCCGACAGCTCGTGGGGGAAGCGGCCGCTCATGCCGTCCAGCCCGACGCTGGCGAGCAGGGATTCCGGGTCCTCGCGGGAGCCGGCGGCGTCGGCGCCGAACAGCACGTTCTCGGCGGCGGTGAGACCGGGGAACAGGTTGAACGCCTGGAAGACGAAGCTCACGGTACGGGCGCGGAACTCGAACAGCTCACGGCGGGACGCGGTGGTGATGTCGACATCGGCGACGCGCACCGAGCCGGAGGTGGCGGTGTCGAGGCCACCGACGACGTTGAGCAGCGTCGTCTTGCCGCTACCCGACGGCCCGAGCACCACCACGAACTCCCCGCGGTCGACGAACAGCTCCACCTCGGCGAGGGCGGTGACGGCCAGCGGCCCGTCACCGTACCGTTTGGCGACGTCCTTCAGCTCGATGAGCACGCTCACAGCTTGCCAACCCGCGGTGCGGGGCCGCTAGTGCCGAAGGGCGGTGGATGCCCCTTCCGCTCGGTAGCGTCGCAGTCCGTGATCTACCACTTCTGCCCGCGCGGCGACTGGCCGCCGCCCGACAGCGCATACACCCCCGCCGGCTACGCCGACGACGGCTTCGTCCACTGCTCGTTCCTGCACCAGATCGCCGCCACCGCCACCGCGCTGTACCGCGGCCGGGAGGACCTGGTGATCCTCAGCATCGACGAGGCGGGGCTGCCGCTGGTGGTCGAGGACTGCTACGACGCCGGCGAGGAGTACCCCCACGTCTACGGCCCGATCCCGGTGGCCAGCGTCGGGGCGGTGACGGCGTTTCCGTGCCGGCCGGACGGCTCGTTCGAGCTCCCGCCGGGTCTCCCCACGGGCTAGTCAGTCGGACCTCTGCAGCAGCCGCCCCAGCGCCAGCGGGGCGGCCAGCGTCGTGACGATCACCGCCAGCACCACGATCGCCACCTCCTCGGCACCCACGGTGCCGGCGAGCTGGGTGGCGCCGAACGCCGCAAAGATGAGCCCCACCTCACCGCGGGGCACCATCCCCACCCCGACGACCAGCTTGCGGATCGACGTGCCGGCGGCGCCCAGCCCGCTGACGACCTTGCCGACCACCGCCAAGCCGGCCACCACCAGGCCGGCCCCCAGCACGCTCGGCTCCAACAGCAGCGGCACGTCGACCTGCGCTCCCACTGCGAGGAAGAAGATCGGCACGAGCAGGTAGGCGATCGGCGCCAGCTCGCCCTGGATGCGCGCGACGTGGTCGGCCGAGCCCACGATCAGGCCGGCGACGAACGCGCCGACGATCGGGTCGAGGCCGGCCAGCTCCTCGGCGGCCACACCCAGGGAGATGGCGATGACGATCGCGCCGACGATGTAGCTGCCCGGCACCCGCAGCGCCGCCAGCAGCCGCAGCACGTGCGGCATGACCAGGCTGCCGGCCGCCACCGCCACGCCGAGGAACAGCAGCACCCGCACCCCGAGGCTCGCCAGCTCCCCGGCCCGGAACCCCGCGTCGGTGCCCAGCACGCCGGCCACCACCGCCAGGATGATGAGCCCGATGACGTCGTCGACGACGGCCGCGCCGATCACCACCCGCGCCTCGTCGGAGTCGGTGGCCCGCAGGTCGCTGAACACCCGGGCGGTGATGCCGACGCTGGTGGCGGTCATCGCCGCCCCGACGAAGATCGCCGCCTCCACACTCCCGCCGCCGATGCCCAGCGCCAGCGACGCCCCGTACCCGAGCGCGAACGGGGTGGCCACGCCGATCAGCGCCACCGTCGCCGCGGTCCGGCCCAGCCGCACCATGTCGCGCAGCTGGATCTCGAGGCCGACGTCGAACAGCAGCAGGATGATCCCGATCTCGGCCAGCGTCGCCACCACCCCGCCCTCGTCGCCGACGTCGACCCAGCCCAGCACGCTCGCCCCGACGATCATCCCCATCACCAGCTCACCGATCACCGGTGGCTGGCGGAACCGGGCCATCACCTCCGCCCCCACCTTGGCCGCCACCAGGATCACCAGCAGCTCGACGAGGCGGTCGACGATGTCCATCTCCCGAGTTCTAGCCTCGCGCTGCACCGGCCCGGCGGACCAGGGAGATGGCGGATGACTCGCAACGACCGGCACTCGCCCCAGGCGCAGCGCGCGCTGCTCCCCCGAGCGTGAGGCGCAAGCTCCGCAAGGCGCTTCGCACCCCGTTTCCCGAGGCGTGGCGGGAGCTGTTGGCGGCGCGCACCCGGTGGTGGGCGACGCTATCGGACGCCGAGCGGGCCCGGATGGAGGACCTGGTCCGCATGTTCCTCGCCGACAAGACGTTCGAGGGCACCCGCGACTTCGAGCCGACCGAGGAGATGCGGGTGATGATCGCCGCCCAGGCGTGCCTGCTGATCCTCGGCCTCGACTTCGCCTACTACGACGACGTGGCGTCGATCATCGTGGCGCCGACGGTCATCCGCCAGCGGGGGCCGCGCCACCTCGACCGGGGCATCTTCAGCGACGAGGCCGTGGAGCTGTCCGGCCAGGCGATGCTGCACGGCCCGGTGCTCATCGTGTGGGACCAGGCCGCCCACCAGGCCCGCCACCCGGAGCGCGGCCACAACGTGGTGTTCCACGAGTTCGCCCACAAGCTCGACATGCGCGACGGGATCGTCGACGGGGCCCCGCCGATGAACGCGGCGCTCGCCGAGCGGTGGGGCGCGGTGCGCGGCGACCTCCTGGCCCGGCTCCGCGACGGCGAGGACGGGCTCGACTCCTACGGCGCGATCAACGCCGCCGAGCTGCTGGCGGTGGCCACCGAGGCGTTCTTCGACTCGCCGCGCCGGCTGCGCGACGCCGAGCCTGAGCTGTACGGCCTGCTCGCCGAGTTCTACCGCCAGGACCCGGCGGCGCGCACGAGCACGATGTGAGCGGGAACGCCGCGCCGCTCGGCGGCGTCGTATCGTCACCATGACGAAGGGACGACGATGACCGGGCTGCGATCACGATGGCTGGCGGTGCTGCTGCTCGCCCTGGCGATGCTGGCGGCAGCCTGCACCGGCGGCGACGGCAACGACGGCGCCGCCGAGCTGCGGTTCGGCGACGGCGATGCGCCGGCGCCCACCACCGTCGTCGCCGCCGAGGAGGCGCCCGCCGAGGAAAGCGAGAGCCTCGGCGACGATGCCGCCGGGGGCGAGGAGGCGGTCGCCGACCGCGCGCTCGCGGAGTCGCCGGCCGTGGCGGTGCAGGCGTTGCAGCCGGTCGACATCGGCCGCGACATCATCTTCACCGGCGACCTGACCGTCGCCGTCACCGACGTCGGCCGGTCCGGCGAGGAGGCCACCCGGATCGTCGAGTCGCTGGGCGGGTTCCTGTTCGGGCAGCAGTCCAGCGGCGACCCCGAGCCCCGGAGCACGCTGACCTTCAAGCTGCCGCCCGACCAATTCCGGGAGGCGCTGCGCCGGTTCGGCGAGCTGGGCGAGCTGCGCACCCAGAACGTGTCGGCCGAGGACGTCACCGAGCGGGTGGTGGACCTCGAGAGCCGCATCGAGACCGCCGAGGCGAGCGTCGAGCGCCTCAAGGGCTTCCTCGCCGGCGCCACCGACATCGAGGCGATCGCCGAGCTGGAGGCCCAGCTCCTCGACCGCGAGACGCAGCTCGAGACCCTGCGCGGCCAGCTCCGCACGATCCAGGACCGGGTCGACCTGGCAACGATCTTCCTGACCCTCACCGAGGCGCTGGCGTCCCCGGCGATCGACTTCGAGGTGACCGCCTATCCGGGGCACGACGACGACGGCGCGTCCTGCCCGGGGAGCTCGGGCCTGGCGGTCGACAAGGGCGGCGACGCCACCGTCTGCTTCGGGCTGCGCAACGTCGGCGACACCCCGCTCACCGGCTTCACGCTGGAGGACACGGTGCTCGACGTGACGCTCGACGACCTCACGGTGGTGTTCGGCGACCCGGCCGGCATCCTGGAGCCGGGCCAGGAGATCATCCTGGCCGCCGAGGTCGTCGTCGAACGCGACCTGCGCACCCAGACCCGCGTCACCGCGCTCCCGGTCGACCAGGAGGGGCAGGAGATCGAGGCCCGCGAAGTGGCCGCCACCCGCACGCTCACCCTGCTCGCCGAGGACCCGGGCGGCGTGCCCGGTTTCTCCGACGGTTTCCAGGGCGCGCTCGACGTCCTGGCCACCGCCGGCAAGGTCGCCGTGCTCGTGGCGGGCGCAGTGATCCCGTTCCTGTGGATCCCGCTGCTGCTGTGGCTCGGCTGGTGGTGGTGGCGGCGCCGCCGCCCGGCGGATCGCCCGGTGGAGCCCGCCGAGGAGCCGGGCGCCTGAGCTAGGCGGTCCCGGCCTCCGGCTGGGCGTCGTCGGACAGGACGCCCTTCTCCTTCATCTTGCCGACGACCTTGTCGGCGATCTCCGTGCGCTTCTCGTACGGGATCTTGTCGGGCAGCTTGGCGTCGAGCCGGGCGCGGGCCTCGGTCTCGGTGAGACCGGCGAAATCGGCCTTCTGCGCGGCGAGCGCCTTGCCGGCGAGGGCCACGCCTCCCACCAGCAGCGCCAGCTTGATGAGCTTCTTCATATCGACCTCCTGGGCGCCATGTTATGGCCTAGCGCGCGAGCACCGGGCGGTGTAGACATTGACCTACCCGGACCAGGAGGTGGCCATGACCGACTACTTCGACCTCGGGACCTACAGCAGGCCGGTCACCACCACGTCACCCGATGCGCAGCAGTGGTTCGACCGCGGCCTGCTGTGGACGTACGGCTACAACCACGAGGAGGCGGTCCGCTGCTTCCGGCGGGCGCTCGAGCACGACGCCGGCTGCGCGATGGCGCACTGGGGCATCGCGTACGCCACCGGCCCCAACTACAACAAGCCGTGGGAGGCGTTCGACCCGGCCGACCTGGCCGAGTCGGTGGCGACCGCCCACGCCGCCGCGCGCGCCGCGGCGGAGCTCGCCGCCGGCGCGAGCCCGGTGGAGCGCGCGCTCATCGACGCCATCCAGGCCCGCTACCCGGCGGCGACGCCGGCCGACGACTGCGCAGCCTGGAACGGCCCGTACGCCGACGCCATGCGCGAGGTGCACGCCGCCCACACCGCCGACCTCGACGTGGCCGGGCTGTTCGCCGAGGCGCTGATGAACCTCACCCCCTGGCAGCTCTGGGACCTGGCTGCCGGCACCCCGGCGGAGGGCGCGCCGACCGTCGAGGCGCGAGAGGTGCTGGAGCGAGCACTCGCGGACCCGGCCAGCCGCCGCCACCCGCTGGTGCTGCACATGTACATCCACCTGATGGAGATGTCGCCGACGCCGGAACTGGCACTGCGGGCGGGCGACTGGCTGCGCGGCCTGGTGCCCGACGCCGGCCACCTGCGCCACATGCCCACCCACATCGACGTGCTGTGCGGCCACTACCAGCGGGTGATCGAGTCCAACGAGGACGCGATCGTCGCCGACCGCAAGTACCTGGCGCGGGAGGGGCCGATGAACTTCTACACCCTCTACCGCTGCCACGACTACCACTTCAAGCTGTACGGGGCGATGTTCGCCGGCCAGCTCGAGGAGGCGCTCGCCGCCGCCGACGAGATGGTCGCCACCCTCCCGGCCGAGCTGCTGCGGGTCCCCTCGCCGCCCATGGCCGACTGGCTGGAGGGGTTCGTGCCGATGAAGATGCACGTGCTGATCCGGTTCGGCCGCTGGGACGACATCGTCGCCACCCCGCTGCCCGACGACCAGGAGC
This sequence comes from Acidimicrobiia bacterium, assembly GCA_041619955.1. Lineage (GTDB taxonomy): Bacteria > Actinomycetota > Acidimicrobiia > Spongiisociales > JAOTWH01 > JBFJZV01. The sequence continues at coordinate 14,002 of JBFKDA010000024.1, forward strand.
TGTACTCGGTCACCACCGCGATGTACCACTACGCCAAGGGGGTCGCGTTCGCGGCGACCGGGAGGGTCGCCGAGGCCGAGGAGCAGCAGCGCCTGTTCGCCGCCGCCTTCGAACGCGTCCCCGCCAGCCGCTACGTGTTCAACAACACCTGCCGCGACATCCTGGCCGTGGCCGAGGCCATGCTCGCCGGGGAGATCGCGTACCGCCGTGAGGAATACGACCCCGCCTTCGCCCTGCTCCGGCAGGCGATCGAGCTGGACGACGGGCTCCCCTACGACGAGCCGTGGGCTTGGATGCAGCCGACCCGGCACGCCTACGGCGCCCTCCTGCTGGAACAGGGCCGCGTCGAAGCGGCGGAGGCCGTCTACCGGGCCGACCTGGGGCTCGACGGCTCGTTGGCGAGGGCGTACCAGCACCCCGACAACGTGTGGAGCCTCCACGGCCTCCACGAGTGCCTGCTGCGGCTCGGCAAGAAGCAGGAAGCGGCGATCATCAAGCAGCGGCTCGACCTGGCCGCCGCCCGCGCCGACGTGCCGGTGGTGTCGTCGTGCTACTGCCGGCTCCACCCCGCCGCGTGATGCAGGGGGCGGCCGCTCCCGCCCGAGCAGCCGCCCCCTGACCACCGCTGGGAACGCTCGTCGGAGCCTTATTGCCCCCTGGCGGGAGCGCGTTCCACCGATTCGCGGCCTGCCCCGGCCGGACCGGACGCCGGAGCTCTACGCGAGCGCGGCGTCGAGGGTGATGTCGACGTTCCCGGCTAGCGCCTGCGACACCGGGCAGCCGACCTTCGCGGCCTCCGCCGCCTGCTGAAAGGCGGCGGCGTCCATGCCGGGCACGTCCCCGCGCACCCGCAGCGCAACCGAGTCGATGCCGAATCCGCCGCCCGGCTGAGGGCCGAACGTGACCGTGGCACGGGTGTCGAGGTGCGCGGGCGGGTGCCCGGCTCCGGCCAGCCCGTGCGACAGCGCCATCGAGTAGCAGGCGGCGTGCGCGGCTGCGATCAGCTCCTCCGGGTTGGTCGACCCGCCCTGGTCCTCGGTGCGGGCGTGCCAACTGACCGGCAGTGGTCCCGCCGCTCCACTCATCAGCGACACCGTGCCCGACCCGTCAACCAGGCTGCCTTGCCACGATGCGTTCGACGCGCTCTGCATGGGTGTGTTCCTCCTACGAGACGACGTGCCTGCCAGCGTACGGCCTGGCGAGGCACCGGTATCCCGGGGTACGGCCCCGGTGCTGGTAGCGTGATGGGTGGCGAGTGCACGCCCGACCGTCCCGACGGAACCCTGTCGACGGCGATTCGTGATGGCGTGCTCGCCGGGCCTCTGCCGATCTGTTGCTCAACCGCGTCGCGCCGGAGGCCGACAGGAGTGACGACAGAAACGGAAGTATCCCGATGGATCAACCATCATCCGACCTCGCGACCGCGCGGTCGTTCGCCGAACTCGGCGTCGGCCCCGACCTGGTGGACGCCCTCACCGATTTGGGGTTCACCACCCCGTTCCCCGTACAGGAACTGACGATCCCCGACGGCCTCGCCGGCCGCGACGTCTGCGGCAAGGCCCAGACCGGCTCGGGCAAGACGCTGGCGTTCGGCCTGCCGCTCATCGAGAAGACCAGCGCCGACGGTAAGTGGCCGGGCGCGCTCGTGCTCGTGCCGACCCGGGAGCTCGCGCTACAGGTGACCGAGGACCTGGCGCCGCTGGCGGCGGCGCGCGGGCTGCGCATCACCACCATCTACGGCGGCACCGGCATGCGCCGCCAGACCGACCAGGTGCGCAAGGGCACCGACATCGTGGTCGCCACCCCCGGGCGGCTCATCGACCTGCTGGAGCGCGGCCACACCAGCGTCGCCGAGGTGACCCGCGTGGTCATCGACGAGGCCGACCAGATGGCCGACATGGGCTTCCTGCCGCAGGTGCACCGCATCATGCGCCAGATCGAGGGCAAGCACCAGACGATGCTGTTCTCGGCAACGCTCGACGGGCAGGTCCGCACGCTGGTCACCCGTTACCTCGACGACCCGGTGCGGCACGAGGTGGAGACCGAAACCGAGATCGTCGACACCCAGGAGCACCGCTTCGTCGCGGTCCACGCGATGGACAAGCCCAAGGTCGTGGCCAAGATCACCGGTAGCGTCGACCGCTCGCTGGTCTTCGTCCGCACTAAGCGCGGCGCCGATCGGGTCGCCAGCAACCTCCAGAAGGAAGGCGTGGACGCGGCGGCGATCCACGGCGACCTCCGCCAGCAGATACGCGAGCGCACCCTGGCCCGGTTCGCCGCCGGCCAGCTATCGGTGTTGGTGGCCACCAACGTCGCCGCCCGCGGCCTCCACATCGACGAGATCGACGTGGTGATCCACTACGACCCGCCCGACGACTACAAGTCGTTCCTCCACCGCTCGGGCCGGACCGCCCGGGCCGGCGAGGACGGCCTGGTCGTCACGCTGGTCGAGTGGGACCAGAGCGAGGACGTCTACCGCCTCCAGCAGAAGACGGGCCTCAACTCGGAGATCGTGAAGATGTACTCCAACGACCCCCGGCTCGCCGACCTCGCCTCGTTCAAGCCCGGCAAGGTCGAGTTCAAGGTCGGCTCGGCGGTGAGCCTCTCCCGCAACATGCGGCGCAGGCGCGGCCGCCGCCGCTGACGCGCCGGCCCCTCACCACCCGCTCACCCCTCCTGCTCCGCGGCCCGGCGCGCGGCGGCCCGCGCCGCCTCGACCGCCGCCCGCGCCTCGGCGAGGAGCCGGTCGGCGTCGGCGGGAGGCGCCGCGAGCTGGTCGAACGCGTCCGCCACGGCGTCGATGCGCCGCTCCAGCGCGTCGACCTCGCCTGCGCCGCCCGGCGTTTCCGCCAGCCGTTGCAGTTCGGCGATGAGCTCGACCCGCAGCAGGCTCTGCAACAGGATGGTCTGGTGGCCGGCGGACGCCCGGGCGAGGAAGCGACCGTCGGCTGCGAACGTCTCAACAAGCACCTCGGCGTCGATCGGGACCGGGTAGGTGAGGTAGGCGAGGCCCTGCCGCGGCTCCTGGACGTAGGTGGCACCGCCGACGGTGACCACGACGCGGGCGACCTCGGGCGCCAGCACGGCCATCGCCTCCCCGGCGAGCACCAGCTCGTCCCCGTCGAAATCGAGCGTGAGCGATGGTTCGACGCGCAGTGAAGCAGGCCCGCAGAGGGCGCCGCCACTCGGGTTCTCGGCGCTGGGGTTCCCGGCGCTCGGCCCGGCCACCGCCACGCAGGGCGCGCCATTCTGGGTGGCCGCCAGCAGCACGGTCTCGCCGACCATCCCCACCGGCCGGATCTCGTCGAGGTCGGCGCCGGCGAGCGTGGCGAGCGCCGCCGGGACCGCGGCGTCGTCGACGGCGGTGATCGGCAGCTCGATCGCGGCCGCCGGCCCGGCCGCTTCCGGTGAGGCGGGCTCGGTGGGGGCGGGCTCGTTGGCGACCGGGGCCGGATCGGCGGGGGTCAGCACCTCGCCGCCGCCGCGCAGCAGTGCCCCGGCTGCGACCACCAGCGCGACGACGACCGCCGCCGCGAGGGCGAGGCGAGGCGCCCGCCGGCGGCGGGCGGTGCGCTGCAGCGTCGCGGCGGCGGGCACGCCGATCCCCTCGGTCACCGCCCGGGCCTCCCGGGCCGCCTGCCTGATGCGGTCGTCGACGGTCATCACGTTGCCTCCGTCTCGATGCCCAGCTTGCCGGCCAGCGCCCGCCGGGCGCGGTGCAGGTGCGCCTTGGCCGTCCCCGGGCTGATGCCCAGCACCTCGCCGACCTCCTGCAGGGACAGCTCCTCCAGGTAGTGGAGCGCCACCACCTGGGCCTGCCGCCTGGGCAGGTCACGGACCGCCCGCCACAGCTCCTCCGCGGGCGGGCTCATCTCGGGAACGAGCTGGCGCTCGCCCCGCATCCGGAACAGCGCGCGCCCCTCGGCAGTCCGGCGCCGCAGCAGCGACACGCTCCGGTTGGCCACCACTCGCCGCACCCAGGCGCCCGGGTTGTCGTACGCCCCGATCCGCCGCCACTGGCGGAGCGCGGCGACGAACGCGTCCTGGGCCAGGTCCTCGGCGGCCAGGCGGCTGCCGGAGAGGACCAGGGCGAGCCCAGCGACGGCCCGGTACTCGGCCGCGAAGAACGCGTCGAACGACGGCTCGCGGCGGACGATCTGCACGTCGTCCTGCGTCTGCTCGTCGGCGATGCTGCCCACCTCCATGCCCGTCACTCGCATCAGCGGCCGCCCGGGTGTACCTGGTGCGGCTAGAACTGGCGACCGTGGCCATCATCCTCGCGCTGGCGGCGGCCCTGGTCGTCGGCAGCGGCGACTTCTTCGGCGGCGTCGCCAGCCGTCACGGCCGGGTCCTGGCCGTCGTGCTGTGGGTCCATCTGGTCGGGATCGTCGCCATGGCCGTGCTCGGGCCGCTGGTCGGCGGCGACCCCACGGCGGCCGACCTCGCCTGGGGGGCGGCGGCGGGCGTGGCGGGCGCCGCCGGCGTCGGGTCGCTCTACGTGGGCTTCTCGGCGAGCCCGATGGGGGTCGTGGCGCCGGTCTCGGCCGTGGTCGCGGCGGGGTTCCCGGTGCTGTTCGGGGTGGCCACCGGCGAGCGCCCGAGCGCGGTGTCGGCGGCCGGGCTGGCGGTCGGCCTCGTTGCGATCGCGCTCGTGAGCCGCCCGTCCGGGCCAGCGGCCACCGGCAGCGTGGGGGCCGGGGTCGCCTGGGGGATGGCGGCCGGGCTGGCGTTCGGGGCGCTGTTCGTCCTGTTCAGCCGCACCGCCGACGGCTCGGGCATCTGGCCGGTGCTGCCCGCCCGGCTGGCCGGCGCCGCCGCCGCGATCGCGGTGGTCGCGGCGAGCCGGGCCGAGCGGATGCCGCGGCGCACGTCGTGGCCGGCGATCGGGCTGGCCGGGGTCCTCACCGT
>JBFKDA010000025.1:0-18107 GCA_041619955.1 Acidimicrobiia bacterium
GACGCGTTGCTCCAGCTCGCGAGAGATCCGGAAGTTGCCCGGCAGGCCGGTGAGCGGCGAGAGGTCGCGCATGGCCTGGGCGCGCCGCAGCACGGTCTTGACCCGCGCCACCAGCTCCTCGAGGTCGAACGGCTTGGTGACGTAGTCGTCGGCGCCCAGGTCGAGGCCCTTCACCCGGTCCTCGGCCAGCGCCTTGGCGGTGAGCAGGATCACCGCGACGTTCATCGTGGCGGGCATCGTCCGCAGCCGGCGGAGGACCGTGAGCCCGTCCATCTCCGGCATCATGATGTCCAGCAGCACCAGGTCGGGCGGCGTGTCGCGGGCCTGCTCGAGCGCCTGGGCGCCGCTGCCCGCGGTCTGCACCGTGAAGCCCTCCAGCTCGAGGTTCATGCGCACGAACTGGAGGATGTCCGGGTCGTCGTCGACGATGAGGATCCGTTCGTTCATCTCACTCCGCAGACTCTATTGCCGCTCGCAGCCGTGCAATGGCAGCAACTGGGTCGTCGAACCCGAATACGGCCGAGCCGGCCACGAACACGTCGGCGCCGGCGCGCCGCGCGGCGGGCGCCGTATCGACGCTGATGCCGCCATCGATCTGTATATCGGTGGCCAGTGCCCGGGAATCAATCAGTTTCCTGGCGGCTGCGACCTTATCCAGCACCTCGGGCATGAACGCCTGGCCGCCGAAGCCCGGCTGCACCGACATCACCAACAGCATGTCGCACAGCTCGACGAACGGCTCGACCGCGGCGAACGGCGTGGGCGGGTTGAGCACCAGCCCGAAGTCCAGGCCGGCGGCCCGGGCCTGCGCGGCGACGTCCGTGGGGTCGGGCACCGCCTCGACGTGCACGGTGACGAGGTCGGCGCCCGCCTTGCGGAACTCCGTGAGGTAGTCGGCGGGGTTGGTCGTCATCAGGTGGCAGTCGAAGTACAGCGACGTCGCCTGGCGGAGCGAGGCGACCACCGGGATGCCGAGTGAGATGTTCGGCACGAAGTGGCCGTCCATGACGTCGATGTGCAGCAGGTCGGCGTGATCCGCCACTTTGGCAACATCGTCACCCAAGTGGGCAAAGTCGGCAGCGAGTATGGACGGGGCGATCCGTGCTTCCCTCACGGTGGGCGGGAGTGTATTCCCCCTACGGCGCTGTGAACACCCCCACGACCGGGCGGTGCAGCGCGGGGTTCGGCACGATGGCCACGAGTTCTCCGGTCCCGCTGCCGTTCTGGTTGCGGACGTACGCCTGGTGGAGGGCAGTCTCCGGACTGCGGACCGGCCCCGGCGTGGAGTCGCCGTCGGCGTCCCAGTCGCCGAACGCCACCACGTCACCAGCGTTGCCCCACGTGAGCGCGGCGTCGGCGACAGTCCCTTTATGGTGTTTCTTCATGGACCGCTACCGCATCGCCCCCGGTGCCGGCGTCGACCTCTCGGCGTTCGACCCCGACGACCGCAGCCTGTTCCCCGCCGGCAAGGACGCCGGCCGCGAACGGCTGAAGGAGTTGCGGGTGGAACTGCGCGAGCTGCAGGAGTTGCTCTACGCGGAAGGCAAGCACAAGGTGCTCGTCGTGCTGCAGGCGATGGACGCCGGCGGCAAGGACGGCACGATCCGCCACGTGTTTCGCGGCGTCAACCCGGCGGGCGTGCGGGTGGCGAGCTTCAAGGTGCCGACTGCGGAGGAACTGGACCACGACTTCCTGTGGCGGGTTCACGAGGAAGCTCCCGCAACGGGCGAGATCACGATCTTCAACCGCAGCCACTACGAGGACGTGCTGGTGGTGCGGGTGAAGGACATCGTGCCCGAGGACGTGTGGCGGTCCCGCTACGAGCACATCCGCAACTTCGAGAAGCTGCTCGCCGACGCCGGCACGACGGTCCTGAAGTTCTACCTCCATATCTCGAAGGACGAGCAGAAGGAACGCCTGGAGGCGCGGCGCGACCGCCCGGACAAGCGATGGAAGTTCAACGTCGGCGACCTCGAGGAGCGGAAGCGCTGGGACGACTACATGGCGGCGTTCGAGGAGGCCATCGCCGAGACGTCGACGCCGTGGGCACCGTGGTACGTCGTGCCGGCCAACCGCAAGTGGTACCGCAACCTGGTGATCGTCTCGACGCTGATCGAGGCGCTGCGCGGTCTCGACATGGCCTACCCGGAGCCCGAGGAGGACGTGACGCAGTACGAGGTCGTCTAGCTCGGGCTCAGCCGATCTCGGCCGGCTCGCCGCGGCGCCCGTTCATCCAGGCGGCACCGAGCATCGGGGCCTTCCCGGCCGGCTGGACCTCGACGATCTCGACGCTGCCGTCGCCGGTGGCCAGCACCGCCTGGCCGCCCTGCAGCTCGACCCGGCCGGGCCGCTCCCCCGCCTTCGCGGTCGCTGACGCCCGGAGCACCTTCACGCGGTCCCCCTCCACCTCCAACCAGGCGCCGGGCCGCGGATGGAACGCCCGCACCCGGCGCAGCACCTCGCCGGCGCCCATCGCCCGGTCGAGGCGGGCCTCCTCCGGTTGCAGCTTGGCGGCGTGGGTGGCCAGCGCGTCGTCCTGCGGCTCGGGGACGAGGTGGCCCCGCACGTACGGCTGGAGGTAGTCGGCGAGCAGCGCCGCCCCCCGGCCGGCCAGCCGGGCGGTGAGGGCCCCGGTGGTCTCTGCCCCGCCGATCGCCATCTCCTCGCGGACGAGCACCGGCCCGGTGTCCATCCCCTCGTCGAGCTGCATCAAGGAGATGCCCGTCACGTCGTCGCCGGCGAGGATGGCCCGCGCCACCGGGGCGGCGCCCCGCCACCGCGGCAGCAGCGAGAAGTGCACGTTGACGAACCCCTGCGCCGGCACGGCGAGCAGCTCCGCCGGCAGGATCTGGCCGTAGGCCACCACGACCGCCACGTCGACGTCGGTGAGATGGGGCGCAACCTCCCGCGCCCGCCGCGGCTGGGTCACCGGCAGTCCCCAGTCGGCGGCGGCGACCTTCACCGCCGGTGGAGCGGGCTTCGCCGATCGGCCTCTCGGCTTGTCGGGCCGGGTCACGACCACCGCCACCTCGGCCACCGTCGCGAGTGCTGCCAGCGACGGCACCGCGGCCGGCGGCGTGCCGAAGAACGCCGCTCTCACTCGACGGGCCGCAGGCCGAGCTGCTCGTCCCGGAGCTCGCGCAGCGCCTCCTTGCGCTCCCGCCGCGTGAGCCGCTCCAGCAGCAGGGTGCCCTGCAGGTGGTCGAACTCGTGCTGGAGGACGCGCCCGAGCAGCTCGTCGCCCGCATGCTCGACCGGCTCGCCGTGTTCGTCGACGCCGCGGATCCGGGCGAAGCCGGGCCGGCTGACGATCCAGAAGTGACCGGGCACCGACAGGCAGCCCTCCTCGAACTCCCACTCGCCGCTGGTCTCGACCAGCTCGGGGTTGACCACGACGAACGGTCCCTCGCCGGCGTCGGCGACGAAGATCCGCTTCGACACGCCGATCTGAGGGGCGGCCAGCCCCACGCCGGGCGCGTCGTACATCGTGTCGAGCATGTCGGCGACGAGCCGCTGCAGCGCATCGCCGAAGTCCGTCACCGGCTCGGCGGGTGTGCGCAGCACGGCATCGCCGAACGTGCGGATGGGGAAGATGGCCATGCCGCCGGGAGAATAGCGATGCCACCCCGGCGTCCCCCGGTTCCCGGCGGCCCGTACCCTGGCGGGATCGCACCCCCTGCGCCCGTGGAGGACGCCCCATGAAGCAGCTGCTCGAACGCCACCTGACCGCTGTCGTCGGCGGGCTCGCCGCGCTCGTCGTGTTGTCGCTGGCCGCCAACGGCTACCTGCTGTGGCGCTCGCTGCAGACCGACGACCGCGTCGAGGAGGTCGCGGGCGGCGCGGCGCTGATCGTCTCGCAGGCGGCCGGCCTGTTCGGCGCGCTCGACCAGCTCGGGCCGCTCGCCGGGGAGGCCCTCGACACGCTCGACGTGGAGCTGGAGGAGTTCCGCACCTCGACGCTGGAGTTCGAGGTGGCCGTCGACCAGGAGATCCCGGTGCGGACCAACTTCCAGTTCGAGCGCACGATCACGTTCCCGATCCGCACGTCGCTGCCGGTCGACGAGGAGTTCCAGACGCGCATCGAGGTGTCCGGACCCTTCGGCGTCGACATCCCGCTCAACGTCACCGTGCCGATCCGCATCGACGTGCCGGTGGAGCTGGACCTGGAGGTGCCGATCGACGAGACGATCGAGATCGACACCACGTTCCCGCTGCGGCTCGACGTGCCGGTGTCGGTAGCGATCGAGGGCACGGGCCTCGACCGGCTCGCCGCACAGCTCCAGGAGGGCCTGGCCCAGGTCCGGGACGTCCTCGCCGGGCTCAACTGACCCGCCGTCAGAGGTCGAGCGGGTCGACGTCGACTCGCACCCGGGTGCCCCCGTCGCGCCAGTCCTGCACCAGGCCCCGGAGCCCCACCCGCACGGTCCGGAGGTCCGGGCCCTGCACCAGCCAGCGTCGCCGGCCGCGCACGTCCGCCGGCCCGAGGACGGTCGCCCCGCCGCCGCCGAGCGCCGCCAGCCGCTCCCCCGCCGTCGGCGGCTCGCCCTCGGTCTCGAGCACCAGCAGCTCGCCGGCCGGCGGGAACCGCTCCGCCGCCCGCTCGGCGAGGACGCCGTCGAGGAATTCGAGCGGGTCACCGCGCCGCAGCGCTGCGATCGCCGGCGCCTCCGGCGTGGACGTCTGCACGATGCAGCGCCGCCCGCGGCCCCGCCGCACGGCGAGCGCCACCCGGGCCATCACCCGCAGCGCGTCCTCCGCGGCCCGGTAGTGCGGGGCGAGCAGCAGCCCATCGGCGTCGACGACCACCGCCAGGTCGACGGGGCCGAGGCCCACCAGGTCGCGCTCGGTCCCCACCCGCACCGGAGCTGCGGCGGCTGCGTCGCCGACCGCGTCCGGGTCGAGCAGGCGACGCAACTCGTCGACGACCCTGCCCACCCCCGCCCCGAGCGGCTCGAACCGCTGTCCCCCGCATTCCGGGCAGGGCCCGAGCACCGCGCCGCAGCGCTCGCATGCCGCGGCGCGCCCGCCCCGCGCGCCGCACCCCCCGCAGCGGCGCAGCGCCCGGCAGCTCTCGCACCGGAACGCCGGGGCGTAGCCGCGGGCGCGCGTGAACACGAACGCCTCCCTCCCCGCCTCGACCGTGGCCCGTAGCGCCCGCCTCGCCTGCCCGGTCACGAAGCCGGCCGACGGCGGCTCGGCGGAACGGTCGACGACCTCCACCAGCGGCCACGGCCGCGCGCCGATTCGCACCACCTCCGGGCCGGCCGCCATGGCGGCCGCGGTCGGCACCGCCCCCAGCAACACCAGGCCGAACCGCTCCACGGCCGCTCGGCGGCGCAGCACCTCCCGCGTGTCGGTGGTGGGTGTCTGGCGGTCGCGCAGCCCGCGGCGCCCGTCGCCGAGCACGATCGCCAGCCCGGGCTCGGCCACCGGCCAGAAGGCGGCCTCCCGGGTCCCCACCACCACGGTTCCCGGCAGGGAGGCCGCCTGCACCCAGGCCTTCGTCGTCTCGGCCGCCGGCAGCGCCGAGGCGCCCAGCACCACTCGGTCGCCGAGGACCGCCCGCAGCTCCGCGGCCAGCCCCTCCGCCTCGGCGAAGGTCGGGCACGCGACGAGCGTGCTCTTCCCGGCGCGAGCCACGCGGGCAGCCAGCGCGGCCCCGATCTCCCACCAAGGCCCGCCGCCCACGACCACCGTGGTGCGGGAGTGCCCGACGCCGACCTGCTCCAGGCCCGCCGGGAGCGGACGCTCTGCAACCGGCTCATATGCCGGCAGCTTCCGTTTGCGGGGCAGGTTGGGCGGCGCCGCCTTCCCCAGCACCACCGCGAGCGGAGCCACGTAGTGCAGCGCCACCCACCGCAGCGTCTCCAGCAGCTTCGGCGTGAACACGGGAAAGTCACCCGACACCGCCTGCACGGACTTGAGCCCCGTCCGGTCGCCCTCCCGGAGGCCGACGACGAACCCACGCACCCGACGGCCGCCCAGCGGCACGCGCACGGTGAGGCCGACCGCGAGCGGTTGGTGGTCGTCGGGGGCGTACCGAAAGCCGTCGTCGACGGCGAAGGTGGCGAGGTCCGGGACGACCTGCGCGATCGTCCCCGGCTCGGTCAGCCGGAGTCCCGCATCGCGGCGATGCGGTCCCAGAGGGCGCGGGCGACGTCCCGCTTGGGCATCTCCGGCCACGGCTCGACGGTGCCGTCCGGCGTGATGAGCGTCACCTGGTTGGTGTCGCTCCCGAAGCCGGAGCCCGGCCGGGTGACGTCGTTGGCGACGAGCAGGTCGACGCCCTTCGACTGTGCCTTGGGAATGGCTTGCGCGGCTGGTCCCGTCTCCGCGGCGAAGCCCACGAGGAACACGCCGGGCGCCCGGGCCGCGACACCGGCCAGGACGTCGGGCGTGGGTTCGAGGATGATGTCCGGCGTGCCCTCCGCGCGGCGCAGCTTGATGCCGGCCGGGGCCTTGGGCCGGAAGTCGGCCACTGCGGCCGCCATCACGGCGACGTCGATGTCGCCGGCACGGCCCCACACCGCCTCGGCCATCTCCTCCGCGGTCTCCACCGGGACCACGTCGACACCGCGGCCGGCCGGCAGCGCCGAGGTGGTGACGAGGGTCACGGAGGCGTTGCGGCGGGCCGCCTCGGCGGCGATCGCGTGGCCCATCTTGCCGCTGGAGCGGTTCCCCACGAAGCGCACCGGGTCGATGGGCTCCCGGGTGCCGCCGGCGGTCACGACGACGCGCCAGCCGGCGAGGTCTCCAGCCAGCAGCTCCTCGAGCGCGGCGACGACCTCCTCGGGCTCCGCGACCCGGCCGACGCCGACGTCGCCGCCGGCGAGATCGCCCGCGGCGGGGCCGACGAAGGCGTATCCGTCGGCGCGCAGCGTCGCCACGTTGCGGGCGGTGGCGGGGTGCTCCCACATCTCGGTGTGCATCGCCGGGGCCAGCAGGACCGGGCAGGTGGCCGCCAGCAACGTCGCCGTGAGCGCATCCTCGCTGAGGCCGGACGCGAGGCGCGCCAGCGACGAGGCGGTCGCCGGGACCACCACGGCCGCATCGGCCCAGCGGGCCAGCTCGGTGTGCGGGCTGACCGCGCCGGCGGCGAAGAGCTCGGTGACCGGGTGATGGCCGGTGACCGCGGCGAGGGTCTGGGCACCGAGGAATCGCGTGGCTGACGCGGTCATCACGCAGCGCACCTCGGCGCCGGCCTCGACGAGCCGGCGGACGAGGTAGGCGGACTTGTAAGCGGCGACGCCGCCGGTGACGCCCACGAGGATGCGTCGCCCGGCGAGCACGCGGCTACTCGTCCGTCTCGACGACGACCTTGCCTTCGGCGATCTCCTCGAGGGCGATCGACAGGGGCTTGCGCGACAGCGAGTGCACCTGGGGCGGCACGTAGCCGCCGATGCCGTCGCCGAGCTGGTTGAAGTATGCGTTGATCTGGCGGGCGCGCCGGGCGGACAGGACCACCAGCGAGAACCGGTTGTCGGTCTTGTCGAGCACGCGCTCGATCGGGGGGTCGATCATCATGGGGAATCAGTCTCCTCGGAGGCGGCGAGTATACCCGCGACCTCGGCAACGGCGGTGTCGAGGTCGTCGTTGACCACGACGTGGTCGAACATCTCGGCCGCCACCGCCAGCTCGCGACGGGCGATGTCGAGCCGCCGGGCGACCTCGGCCGGCGACGTGTCGCCCCGGTGGCGGAGCCGGACTTCCAGGGCATCGACCGAGGGAGGCGCGACGAACACGAACAACGCGTCCGGGCGAGCGGCTCGCACCTGGGCGGCTCCCTGGACCTCGATGTCGAGCAGCACGTCGTGGCCGGCGGCGAGCGCCGCCTCCAGTGGGGCCCGCGGGGTGCCGTACAGGTTGCCGTTGTACTCCGCCCATTCGAGGAGGTCGCCGCCGGCGATCATGCGGCGGAATGCGGGCTCGTCGACGAAGTGGTAGTCGGCGCCGTCGGTCTCGCCGGGGCGCCGCGCCCGGGTCGTCGCCGATACCGAGAAGTGGAACCGCACTTCGTCGCGCAGCCGGGCAACCAGGGTCGACTTGCCCACGCCGGAGGGCCCGGAGACGACGATCAGCCGGCCGGGTGGCTCAGGAGACCGCGTCGAGGAGGTCGCGCCGCTGCCGCTCGGTGAGGGATCGGACGCGGCGGTTCTCGGCGACTCCATGCTCCTCCAGCAGCCGTTTGGTGGTGACCTTCCCCATCCTGGGCAGCGACACCAGCACGGCGTTGATCTTCATCCCGCCGACGAGCTCATCGGCGTCGCCGCGGTCGAACAGCTCCCCGAGCGACAGGCTCCCCGTGCTCAACAGCGCCTTGACCTCGGCCCGCACCCGGCGCGCCTCCGCCGCCTTGGCGAGCGCCGCCTGGCGCTGCTCGGGGGTGGACTTGGGTGGCGTGGGCATCGCCCGCCTTTCCGTGGGGCGTCTCGACTCTACCCAGCCCGGTCGCTGCGGCCGTGGATCCCGGCGGCGACGGCCGCGGCGGCCGCCACCGGGTCCGGTGCCGCGGTGATCGGCCGGCCGATCACCAGCCAGTCGGCGCCCCAGTCGAGCGCTTCTGCGGGCGTCGCGGTGCGGGCCTGGTCGTCGTCCCCGGCGCCGCCGGGGCGGATGCCAGGCGTGACCGTCACCAGCCCGGGGGCGACGTCGGCGACGATGCCGAGCTCCCGAGGCGAGCACACGACGCCCTCGCAGCCCGACCGGGCGGCGAGCTGCGCCATCCGGGAGACCAGCCTCCCGGCGCTGGCCGGGATGCCGGCCGCGGCGAGATCGGCCGCGGTGAGGCTGGTGAGCACGGTCACCGCCAGCGTCCGCCCGCCGCGGGACGCCGCGGCCAGGCCCTCCTCGGCGGCGGCCAGCATCGCCTCGCCCCCGGCGGCGTGCACGGTGACCCACCGCGCGCCGTACTCGCCGAGCCGGAGCGCAGCGGCGCGCACCTGACTCGGGATGTCGTGCAGCTTGGCGTCGGCGAACACCGGCTTGCCGAGCCGGGCCAGCGCCGCCACCGTCGCCGGGCCCGGGCCGAGCAGCAGGCGCAGCCCAACCTTGAACCCGCCGACGTGCGGGGCGAGGTCCTGCGCCAGCCGCACGGCGTCCTCGGCCGTCGTCGTGTCGAGGGCGACGAGGACCGGGTTGCTCACCACGGCCGGGCCGCGCCGGTGAGGTCGGCGACCCGGGCGACGGCGTGCCTCTCGCACCATGCCCGCAGCTCGCCGAGCACGCGCCTCCCGGCACGCGGCTCGGCGAAGTGGACGGTGCCCATGGCGACCGCAGCCGCTCCCGCCATCAGGTACTCGACCACGTCGGCACCGTTCCGCACCCCGCCACAGCCGACGATCGGCAGCTCGGGCAGCGCCTGGTGCACCTCCCAAACGCATCGCATGGCGACCGGCTTCAGCGGCACCCCGGAGTAGCCGCCCACGCCGCCCGACACCAGGGGCCGGCGGGTGTCCACATCGACGCCGAAGCCCCACGCCGTGTTGGTGAGCACGACCCAGTCGGCGCCGGCGTCGCCAACCGCCGACGCCACCGCCACGACGTCGGCCGCGTTGGGCGAGAGCTTGGCGCCCACCGGCACGTCGACCGCGCTGCGCACCGCGGCCACCACCGCGGCGGCGGCCGACGGGTCGAGGGCGAACATCGCGCCGTCGACGTTGGGGCAGCTCAGGTTGACCTCGACCGCCGCGATGCCGCTCGCAGCCAGCCCCTTCGCCACGAGCGCGAACTCCTCCGGCGTCTCCCCGACCGCCGATCCCCACACCGGCAGAGGCAGCCGGGCGAGCTGGGGGCCGACCTCGTCCGCCCATGCGTCGACGCCCGGGTTCTGGATCCCGATGCCGTTGAGCATGCCCTGGCCGGCCGGGGCGAGGCGGGGCGGGCGCCGTCCCTCCCACGGCCTGCCGCTGACGGACTTGGCGACGGCCGCGCCGTAGGCCTCGGGCGCGCCCACGGCCGCCCAGTCGACCACCGACCCCACCGTGCCCGACGCGGCGACCAGCGGGGTCCCGAGCCGGGCCGGGCCCAGGGTCACCGCGAGGTCCGTCACCGATGGTGTTCCTGCAGCGAGCACACGTCGTGCACCTTCTCGGGCCCGCTCCGGAGCGAGCGGGCGACGGCGACGCCGCCCTGGACGGTGGTGACGCACGGCACGCCGCTGGCGTTGGCGGCCCGGCGGATCAGGGCCCCGTCGCCGCGGGCGCGCTCGCCGCGCGGCGTGTTGACGACGAGGTCGATCTTGCCCTCCCCGAGCAGCCGCACGGGGTCCCAGACGCCCTCGCCCACCTTGTCGACGTGGCTGGCGGGCAGCCCGTGGCGGGCGAGGAACGCCGCCGTGCCTTCGGTGGCGAGGAGCCGATAGCCCACCTCGGTGAACGTGCGAGCGGCTTCGAGCCCCATCTCCTTGTCGCGGTCGGCGAGCGAGAGGAACACGGTCCCGGATGCCGGGACCTCGTGGCCGGCGGCGAGCAGCGACTTGGCGTACGCGGTGCCGAGGTCGGCGGCGATCCCCATCACCTCGCCGGTGGCCCGCATCTCGGGGCCCAGCACGGTGTCCATCTCGGGGAAGCGCTTCCAGGGCAGCACCGCCTCCTTCACCGCCACGAACTCCCGGTCGGCCGCGTGGTCCGGGACGAGCCCGCTCGCGCGCAGCTCGGCGATCGTCGCGCCCATCATCACCCGCGCCGCGACCTTGGCCAGCGGCACGCCGGTGGCCTTCGAGATGAACGGCACGGTGCGGGAGGCGCGCGGGTTGGCCTCGAGCACGAACACGTCGTCGCCGCGGACTGCAAACTGGATGTTGAGGAGCCCGCGGACGCCGAGCCCCTCGGCCAGGGCCTCGGTGTGGGCGGCGATCGTCTTCTGCGCCGCCTCGGTCAGCGTCGGCGGCGGCACCACGCAGGCGGAGTCGCCGGAGTGCACCCCGGCGGCCTCGACATGCTCCATGATCCCACCGATGAGCAGCTCGGCGCCGTCGTACACCGCATCGACGTCGACCTCGGTGGCCGCCTCGAGGAACCGGTCGATGAGCACCGGCGCCTCGTCCAGCTCGACCTCGGCGCCGGGCCCGGCGCCGTACAGACCGCGCAGGTAGCCGGTGAGCTCGTCGACGGTGAACACGACCCGCATCGCCCGGCCGCCGAGCACGTAGGACGGCCGCACCAGCACCGGGAAGCCGATCCGGTCGGCCACCTCCTGCGCCTCGACCACGGAGCGGGCCGTGCCGTGCGGCGGCTGGGGCACCCCCAGCTCGCGGCAGAGCGCCGAGAAGCGCTGCCGGTCCTCTGCGGCGTCGATCGCGTCCGGGGCGGTGCCGGCGATCGGCACGCCGGCCGCTTCCAGCGGGCGGGCGAGCTTCAGCGGGGTTTGCCCGCCGAGCTGGACGAGCACCGCCACCGGCTTTTCGGCGGCAACCACGGCCAGCACGTCCTCGGCGGTCAGCGGCTCGAAGTACAGCCGGTCGGAGGTGTCGTAGTCGGTGGACACGGTCTCCGGGTTGCAGTTGATCATCACCGGCTCGTAGCCGGCCTCCCGCAGCGCGAAGGAGGCGTGGACGCAGCAGTAGTCGAACTCGATGCCCTGGCCGATGCGGTTGGGCCCCGAGCCGAGTACCACCACGGTCCGGTCACCGGGCGGCGGCGCCTCGCTCTCCTCCTCGTACGTCCCGTAGAAGTACGGCGTGGCCGCCTCGAACTCGGCAGCGCACGTGTCGACGGTCTTGTAGACCGGCTCGATGCCAGCATCGAGCCGGAGCTCCCGCACCTCGGCTTCCGCCATGCCCCACGCCTGCGCGAGCTGCGCGTCCGAGAAGCCCATTCGCTTCGCTGGCCACAGCAGCTCCGGCTGAGGGCCGCGTGATTCGAGCTCCTGGCGGAGCTCGACGATCTGTTGGATCTGGTCGAGGAACCACGGGTCGATGGACGACGCTTGGTGCACCTCCTCGACGGACGCGCCCGCGCTGAGCGCCCGAGCCACCGTGTGGATGCGGTCCGGCCGGGGCGTGGCCGCCTCGGTCACCAGCTCCTCGGCGCCCGCCCCGCGGGCGTTGACATCGAGGCCGGCGGCACCGGTCTCGAGCGACCGGAGGGCCTTCTGGAGGGCCTCCGGGAAGGTGCGGCCGATGGCCATCGCCTCCCCCACCGACCGCATCGAGGTGCCGAGCCGGTCGCTGGCGGACGGGAACTTGGCGAAGTCGAAGCGGGGCACCTTGACGACCACATAGTCGAGGGCCGGCTCGAACGAGGCCGGGGTCTGGCCGGTGATGTCGTTGGGGATCTCGTCGAGGGTGTACCCGACGGCCAGCCGGGCGGCGATCTTGGCGATGGGGAACCCGGTGGCCTTGGAGGCGAGCGCCGACGACCGCGACACCCGCGGGTTCATCTCGATGATCAGCCGCCGCCCGGTGGCCGGGTCCACGGCGAACTGGACGTTGGACCCGCCGGTCTCGACGCCGATCGCCCGCATGCACGTGAGGGCGTCGTCGCGCATCGCCTGGTACTCGCGGTCCGAGAGCGTCTGTGCCGGGGCCACCGTGATCGAGTCGCCGGTGTGGACGCCCATCGGGTCGAGGTTCTCTATGGAGCAGACGACGACCGCGTTGTCGGCATGGTCGCGCATCACCTCCAGCTCGAACTCCTTCCAGCCTGCCACCGACTCCTCGACCAGCACCTCCCCCACCGGGGACGCCGCGATGCCGCGCCCGGCGATGTCGCGGAGCTCCGCCGCGTCGGCGGCGATGCCGGTGCCGCCGCCGCCGAGGATGTAGGACGGGCGCACCATCACCGGGTAGCCGATCCGGCCGGCGGCAGCGAGTGCGGCGTCGACGGTGCGCACGTACTCGGCCTCGGGGCAGGCCAGCCCGGCCGCCTCCATCACCGACTTGAACTGCTGGCGGTCCTCGGCGGCCTGGATGGCATCCATCCCGGCACCGATCAGCTCGACGCCCGAGCGCTCGAGATAGCCGGAGCGGTGGAGGGCGGCCGTGACGTTGAGGGCGGTCTGGCCCCCGAGCGTCGGGAGCAGTGCATCGGGCCGCTCCTTGTCGATGATCGAGGCGACCACCGCCGGCACGATCGGCTCCACATACGTGGCGTCGGCGAACTCGGGGTCGGTCATGATCGTCGCCGGGTTGGAGTTCACCAGCACCACCCGGTAGCCCTCTTCCCGCAGCACCTTGACCGCCTGGGTGCCGGAGTAGTCGAACTCGCAGGCCTGGCCGATGACGATCGGCCCGGAGCCGATCACGAGGATCGAGTGCAGGTCGTCGCGGCGCGGCATCAGCTCTGTCCCCCATCGCCGGCTGGGGGCTGTGCCACCCCCATCAGCGCGGCGAAGTCGTCGAACAGGACGCTGGCGTCGCTCGGGCCAGGGGCGGCTTCGGGGTGGTACTGCACCGAGAAGGCGGGCACGTCCCGGCAGGCCAGCCCTTCGAGGGTCCCGTCGTTGAGGTTCTGGTGCGTGGTGTCGACGGCGCCGAAGTCGGTGGTCACCGTGGCGGGCAGCAGGTCCGGCGTCGGCACACCGGTGCGGGAGGGCGGCTCCTCACCGAGGATCGACCACAGGTCGACCGCGAAACCGTGGTTCTGCGAGGTGATCGACACGCGGCCGTCGTGCAGGCGCCGCACCGGGTGGTTGCCGCCGTGATGGCCGAACGGCAGCTTGAAGGTGCGGGCGCCGAGGGCGAGGCCCAGCACCTGGTGGCCGAGGCAGATGCCGAACACGGGCACCTTGCCGAGCATGGCGCGGACCGCCGCCACGGGCTCGACGAGCGGCTCCGGGTCGCCGGGCCCGTTGGAGAGGAACACCCCGTCGGGCCGGTCGGCCAGCACGTCGGCGGCGGGAGTGTCGGCGGGCACCACCGTCACCCGGAACCCCCGTCCGGTGAGCTGGGCGAGGATGTCGTGCTTGATGCCGAGGTCGTACGCGACGACGCGCGCGACGTGGTCGCCGTCGGGGTCGACGCGGTAGGGCCGGTCGGTGGTGACCCGTGTCGCGAGGTTCTGGCCCTCCATCGGCGGCGCGGCGGCTGCCAGGGCGGCCAGGTCGCCCTCGTCGGCATCGGTGCCCATGGCGGCGGGCATGGCGCCGTGGTCGCGCACGTGGCGGGTGAGGCGGCGGGTGTCGACCTCGGACAGCGCCACGATGCCTTTGCCGGCGAGATAATCGAGCATCGAGCCCTCCGCCCGCCAGTTCGAATGCCGCCGGCTCATCGAGCGCACCACCATCCCGGCGCTGTGGATGCGGGCGGCCTGGGCATCGGCCTCGGCGACGCCGTAGTTGCCGATGTGCGACGAGGTCATGACCACGATCTGGCCTGCGTACGACGGGTCGGTCAGCACCTCCTGGTAGCCGGTCATCGCGGTGTTGAACACCACCTCGCCGGTCGCCACGCCCTCGGCGCCCACGGATTCCCCGCGGAAGGCGGCGCCGTCGGCGGTCACCAACAGGCCGGGGCGGCTCACGACTGCACCTTGCCGTCGGCGTAGGTGACCGCGCCCTGGTAGATCGTGTAGCGGGGCCGGCCGGTGAGCTGGAGCCCGCGGAACGGTGAGTTCTGCGAGCGCGACTCGAAGCGTTGGGGTTGCCACGTCTCGGCCGGGTCGAACACGCACAGGTTGGCCGGGACCCCGGGCGCGATCGGCGCGCCGTGCGCGGGCAGCCCGGCGATGTGGGCCGGCCGGGTGCTCAGCCGGTCGTAGAAGGTGACGATGTCGAGCTGCACCGCCGTGTGCACTGCGGCCGCGGCGGTCTCCAGCCCGATCATCCCCGGCGGGGCCTCCTCGAACGGGACGTCCTTCTCGTGGTCGGCGTGCGGTGCGTGGTCGGTGGCCACTGTGTCGACGAGCCCGCTCCGCACCCCGGCGCGGAGGGCCGCGACGTCGGCGGGCGTGCGCAGCGGCGGGTTGACCTTGAACGCAGGATCGGTGCCGGCGACCGCGGTGTGGTCGAAGAACAGGTGGTGGGGGGTGACCTCCACCGTCACCGGCAACCCGTCGTCCTTGGCGGCGGCGACGAGTTCCAGCGCCGCCGCGGTCGTGGCGTGCAGGAGGTGGTAACGGGCTCCGGTCATGCGGACCAGCGCGAGGTCCCGCGCCAGCGTGATCGTCTCGGCCACCGCCGGTCGGCCGGCCATGCCCAGCCGTGACGACACCTCGCCTTCGTGCATGTGCCCGCCGGCGACGAGGGCCGGGTCCTCGGCGTGCTGGGCGAGCACGCCGCCCAGCTCGGCGACATACTCGAGCGCACGCCGCAGTAGCCCGGCGTCGGCCACGGCGTCGCCGTCGTCCGTGAAGATACGGGCCCCTGCCGCCCACAGCTCGTCGAGATGGGCGAGCTGACGGCCCTCGCGACCGAGGCTGACCGTGCCGGCGGGAGCGACGTCGCACCGCCCGGTCGCGGCGCCCCGCTCGACGACGAAACGCGCGAGGTGGCCGGCGTCGGTGGGCGGGTCGGTGTTGGGCATCGCCACCACTGCCGTATAGCCGCCCGCCGCAGCGGCCCGGGTGCCGGAATCGACGTCCTCCTTCCACTCCTGGCCGGGCTCCCGGAGGTGGGTGTGGAGGTCGACCAGGCCCGGGCCCACCCACGCCCCGGCGCAGTCGAGGAGCTCGGCGCCGGCCGAGTCCAGGTTGCGACCAACCGCGGCAACGCTGCCGCTCGCCACCCGAACGTCGACCGGCGCCGGACCTTCAGCGGTCAGCACGGTACCGCCTCGGAGGAGGAGTTCGCTCACGGCTCGCCGCCGAGCAGCCGGTACAGAACCGCCATCCGCACCGCCACGCCGCGGGCGACCTGGTCGAGGACCAGGCAGCGGGGGTGGTCGGCGACCTCCGGCGCCACCTCGACGCCGCGGTTCATCGGCCCCGGGTGCATCACCACGGCTTCTGGGTGGAGGCGGGCGAACCGCTCCCGGGTGAGGCCGAACCTCGCCACGTACTCGGGGAGGCTCGGGAACACCGAGGCGCCGCCCCGCTCTGCCTGGACCCGCAGCAGGTACACGACGTCAACCAGGCCAACGACGTCGTCGAAGTCGTCGGCGATCGCCACCGGCCAGCCGGCGAGGTCGACCGGCAGCAGCGTCGGCGGGGCGACCAGCGTCACCTCGGCGCCGAGCGCCGCCAGCGCGAACACGTTGGAGCGGGCGACCCGGGAGTGGCGGATGTCGCCGACGATCGCCACCTTGAGGCCCTCGACCTTGCCGAAGTGGCGGCGGACCGTCAGGGCGTCGAGCAGCGCCTGGGTGGGATGCTGGTGGGCGCCGTCGCCGCCGTTGATCACCGGGACGCTCGTCCACTCGGCGACCCGCCAGGGTGCGCCGACGGCCTTGTGGCGGACGACCATCAGGTCGGCCCCCATCGCCTGCAGGGTGAGGGCGGTGTCCTTGAGGCTCTCGCCCTTGCTGAGCGAGCTGGTGCCGGGCGAGAAGCTCATCGTGTCGGCGCTGAGCGCCTTGGCGGCCCGCTCGAAGCTGAGCCGGGTGCGCGTCGACGGCTCGAAGAACACGGTGGCGACCGTCTTGCCGCGCAGCGCCGGCACCTTCGGGATCGGCCGCTCGAGCACCTCGACGAAGCCGTCGGCGTCGTTGAGGATGGTCTCGAGGTCGGCCCGGTCGAGGCCTTCGACGGTCAGTAGGTGCCTCATACCCCGGAGCCCGCCGCGTCGTGGAGCCAGACCCCGTCCTCGCCGTCGGTCTCGATGAGCTGCACCGACACCCGCTCGTCGTCGGCCGTCGGGAGGTTCTTGCCGACGTAGTCGGGCCGGATCGGCAGCTCCCGGTGGCCACGGTCCACCAGCACCGCGAGCTGGACCGACCGGGGGCGGCCGAGGTCGGCGAGCGCGTCGAGCGCGGCCCGGATCGTGCGCCCGGTGTAGAGGACGTCGTCGACGATGACCACCGCAGCGTCGTCCACCGGGGCGGGGATGGCGGTGACGCCGATCGGGGCGACCGGGCGGCGGTCGAGGTCGTCGCGGTAGAGGCCGATGTCGAGGCTGCCGGCCGGGACCTTGGTGCCCTCGAACTCGAAGAGGGCCTCGGCGAGCCGTTCGGCGAGGGGCACGCCCCGGGTGGGGATCCCGGCGAGGACGACGTCGTCGACGCCGCGGTTGCGCTCGATGATCTCGTGAGCGATGCGGTGGAGCGCTCGCCGTACGTCGGCGGGCTCCATCACCCTGGCAGCCATGTGTCTGGGGGCTCCTTCCCGGCCTCACGGGACCGAGTTAAAGGGGTCTGTTGCGGTGCTTGGCGTGCTTGGCTGGCGGCGACGGTAGCAGCGGCGGCCGAGTGGCCCGGAATCTCGCGCGGCGTGTGGTCGGCGGCCGCGGCTGGTGGGCGGTAGGGTCGTCGGTCGGGGGACGCACCCGTGGATTGCCAGGCAGATACCTTGGAGCCGACGGCCGCCGAGCAGCGGCTGATCGACGCCGCCGCCTGCGGGGACGAGGCCGTGATCGCTACGGGCGTCGACGATGCCGGCGAGTTCGCCTGGCAGCCCGAGCACGAGATCCGAGCGTCGGTGATCAGGGCGCTGGCGCTGGGGCAGCGATGGTCGGTGGACCCCCGCGGCCTGCGGCTGACCGGTGCCCGCGTGACCGGCGTGCTGGACCTCCAGAACGCCGAGGTCGGCTGCGCGCTGGAGCTCGTCGGATGCTCGTTCGAGGCGGCGCCGGTGCTGGTGCAAGCCCGGACCAGGGTGCTGCGGTTCACGGGCAGCCACCTGCCGGGGTTGTCAGCGTATGGGGTGCGGGTCGACGGGCACCTCGGGCTCGATCGGGGCTTCACGTCGGTGGGAGTGGTCGATCTCATGCAGGCGACCGTGGTCGGCGACGTCGATTGCGGCGCCGGCACCTTCGCCAACCCCTCCGGCGACGCCCTCAGCGCCGACGGCGTCCACGTCACCGGCAGCGTCTTCCTCAGCAACGGCTTCACCGCCACCGGCCAGGTCCGCCTCCTCAGCGCCACCGTCGGCGGCGTCCTGTCGTGTACCGCCGGCACCTTCACCAACCCCGACGGCCGTGCGCTCAACGCCGACCTCATCCAGGTCACCGGCAGCGTCTTCCTCCGCGGCGGCTTCACCGCCACCGGCCAGGTCCGCCTGAACAGCGCCACCCTCGGC
>JBFKDA010000026.1:0-18060 GCA_041619955.1 Acidimicrobiia bacterium
GAGGTGGCCGGCCACGATGACCGCGAGCTGCACGTACCAGACCGCAGTCGGGCCGATCCAAAGCTCGACCTCGCGCAGCGCCGTGCCGAAGTAGTCGCTGCCCAACCCGAGCGGATCGCTGGCGACGGACAGCAGCACCTGACCCTCGAAGACGATCGCAGTGAAGTAGTGGGTGAGCGCGTAGGCGAGCCCGACCGGCACCAGCACGTGGGCGAACGAGCCGGCGACCTCTGCCGCCGTCCGGGTGCCGCCGATACGGGCGGACGCCCACGCCGCGGCATGGAAGCCCGCCCACACCAGGCCGATCGTCGCCAGCAGCGCCACCGTCCCGAACCACTCCTCGAAGCGGGCCGTCCCCCACAGGTCGTCCCACCACTCGCTGCCGCTCAATCCGTCGTAGGCGATCGCACCGATGACGGCGGTGACGAACAGCGCCAGCCCCCGCCGCGCCGGGACGGTGGGCAGGCGCCGCAGCCAGCCGTGCCACCGCCAGGTACCCGTCGCGTCGAGCTCGAGCGGAGCGATGGCGCCGACGAGGTAGTTGTAGGGCGTGAACGCCTCGAACGAGCCGAAGGCCCGCTCGCGGTCGCTCACGAACACCGCGGCACCGACGTACACGGTGTAGAGGATCGCCGCCAGCGCCACCACCCCCGGCTCCCGCGAGTAGGTGGGCACCAGGGCCAGCCAGGCGAATACGACGAACGCCACCGCGGCCGGGTAGACGCCCTCGACGGCCGCCTGCGGGTAGGCAGGCCGCTGCCGGTCGCCCGCCAGCGTCCGCCACGGGTTCAGGTACCGCCACAGATCGCCCACGACCGCCCCCAGCACGGGCACCACCAGCCAGAAGTAGACCCACACCAGCGTCGGGGCGGCGTTGGTCCGCCGGTCCTCGCCGAAGACGCCGGCGGCGACCACCAGCCCGAGCCCGGCCAGGCCGGCGGCCATCAGCACGACCACCACCCAGCGGCCCCCCGCCCCGAGGGCCTTCCCCGGCGAAGGTGACTGCCAGCGAGGCGCCGGCCAGACCACGGCCAGCGCGGAGAACGCCAACGCGATCACCAGGCCGACCGCGGCGACGAAGGTCGAGAGCGGCAGCGGCAGGTCGAGGCCGCCGCCGATGGCGTGGGCGGCGGCCGGCCCGGCAGCGGCCACCAGCCACAGCAGGGTGACGATCCCGACGATGCCGGCGCGTCGCACGGCGTACCTAATGCCCACCGCGATCGGTGGGCCCGGCCTCCTAGAGGAGGCCGGTGACGTCCACGGCGTTGCTCGACAGGTCACCTGTGTACGCAGTGTGCTCGACGTCGCCGGCAACCACGGCAACGGTGAACACGGCGACGCCGGCGCCGTCCGTCGCTCCGACCAGCCGGGTGACGCTCCCGTCGCCGGCAACGGACTCGAGCGTTACCGCCACTCCTTCGGCCACGTTTCCTGCCGCGTCGTAGGCGACGACGGTCAGCAGCTCGGTGCCCAAGCCGCTCTCGGTGAGCAGCAGCGGGTCCAGGACGAGCACCGCGGCCCCACCTTCGGGAGCGCCGGCCGACGCCCCGGAAGCACCCTCGGGCTCGTCGGACACGTGCACCTGGATGTTGCCGCCGTCGATCACGTCGTCGCTGGTGCGGGCACCCGTGTCGTACGTGCAGCCCGACGTGCACTCCAGGTAGAAGAGGTCGGCGCCCTGCGGGCTGTTCCCCGGCTCGCCGACGTCGGCGACGCAGACCCGGAAGGCTGCCGCGCTTCCGTTGAACGTCCCGGTGCCCGTGAACTCGGCTGCGTTGGGCCCCGGCGGCACAGACCCGCATCCCGGGTCGGCACCCTCGAGCGCGGTGACGTCGTCGATGCGAACCTTCACCCCGACCGACTTGTCGTTCAACGCCAGGTGCCCCGTGATGCTGCCGTCGGCGACGGCCTTGGCGTTGAATCCGAAGTTGATCTTCTTGCCATCGTTCGGGAGCAGGTAGCCACCACCGGTCACCTTGTCGCCGACGGCGGCGCCGAACTGGTCGATCGTGATGGCGACGTCGGCCTCGTCGAAGGCGCCGGCCGGGTCCGTGACCCGGTACCGGAACGTGTCGCTGGTCGCGCCGTCCCCGTTGTGCGTGTAGGTGACGGTGTTGTCGCCCTCCACCACCGCGGTGCCGCTGGCGGGGCCGCTGACGATCGACACGGTCAGCGCGTCCCGCCCGTCGTTGGCGTCGACGTCGTTGGCCCGCACGTCGACGTTCACCGACTCGCCGGCGTCGACGTCGGCCGCGTCGTCGTTGGCGGTCGGGGGCTGGTTCTTCTCCACGTCCCACGGGGCGTCGCCCTCGCCGTTCCACTTGAAGACGTCGAAGCCGCGCTCCATGTCGCCGGCGTAGACGTACGGGCCTTCGTGGACCTTGGCGGCCCAGGTGTTGGAGGTGCCGTCGCCGTCGGCCATCACCGCAGTTGCGACCTCCACCGGGGAGAACGGGTCGGAGAAGTCGACGATCCGCACGCCGGCGACGTACCAGCCGAGCGTGAAGATCCGCGTGTCCGGCACGAACCGCCCGAAGTGCGAGGTGCAGAAACGGGGGGCCGGGTCACCGACGACCGGCGGGTTGTACACGCTGATCGGGCCGGCCGGCAGCGCCTTGCTGGCGCCGGGCACGTACAGCCCGGAGATGTCGTAGGTCGCCAGGCCCTCGCCGGGGCAGGTCCCCGGTGCCAGGAACCCGCCGGCCACGATGCTCTCGACCTGGCCGATCATGATCTCCTGGCCGCTGTCGGGGAACAGGCCGTGGGCGTAGGAGCCCGACGTGGGCACCGTCGGCGGGTTCTGCGGCGACGCGCCCAGCAGACCCACCTGCTGGGGGTTGCCCGGGTCCGCGTTGTCGTAGATGTGGTAGTTGTTCTCGCTGGCCGCGTAGATGAAGTCGCCGGTGATGCTCAGCTCCACGTCGTGGATGCCGCCGGGGGTCTGGGGGGCGTCGAGCCCCTCCCTGACCGTCGGCGCGTCGAGGTTGGTGAAGTCGAAGATCGGCATGTCCTGGACGACGCCGGGCAGCTCACCGGGCGAGACGTAGCCGAACGGGGCGGTCGGGTGGAAGGCGAAGTTGTGGACGCCGTCGGCGGTGGTCATGATCCGATACATCTCGCCGGGGCTGTACGGGTCGGTGATGTCGAACACGCCGATGCCGCCGGTGCCGTTGGCGTTGCCGAACGTGGGCAGGAGGTTCGTCCCCGGGTTCAGGGTGGCCTCCACCGTCGCGCCGTCCTCGACGATCTGGGCGACGATCGGCAGGCCGTCGGAGTTGTTGATCTCGACGCCGGGGATCGTGGAGGTGACCGCGGTGACGCCGGTGCGGGGGATGTCGTCCTCGTCCACCTGGATCAGCCCGATCGCCCCGTTGGCCTCGGCGGCGTTGACCTTCTGGAAGAACGAGAAGGTCGGGCACTGGTCGGCCGGGTTGTAGGGGTTCACCCGCATGGTGACGATCGCGATCTTGCCGATGAACGCGCCGGGTGGGGCGGCCGCGGCCATCTGCGCGGCAGTGCACCCGGTGCCGCCGTAGACGAGCTCGGCGGTCTGGCCGGTGACTGCGGCAGTGTCGCCCCACTGCACCGCGGCGTAGCTGTCACCGGCGCTGGGGCCGGTGTTGATGTCGACGGTGAGGCCGCCCCCCACCTCCCAGTTGGGGCAGGGGGTGCCGGTCTGCTGGGTCAGCGCCAGGACTACCCGCTCGTTCCCGAACTCGTCGGTGAACTTGCGAACGCCAACGTCGTTGCGGGGCTGCTGGCACGGGGCGACGTTGACGAACTCGGGGTTCTCGGGATCGGTGATGTCGAAGATCACGCCGCCCCGGTCGTACGAGCCCATCACGGCGAAGTTGCGCTCGGCGTACACCGGCTCGGTGACCGGGTTGCCGAGCTCGTCGACGAGCTGCCCGGTGCCGTAGTCGCGCAGCGGAACGCTGTGCGTGAAGAACTCGACGTCCGAGCCCTTGGTCCCCCCGGCGGTGACGCCGTCGGGGAACAGCTCGGTGTCGCCGTCGAGGACGGCCGGGTTGAAGTTGTAGACGTGTTCGAGATTGAACAACTCGGGATCCCCGGCGGTGGTCAGGTGGTTGGCGTACGCGCTGACAACCATCAGCACGCTGAGCAACAGCGCGCCGACCACGGCGATCCCCAGCGACCGCCTGCGATTGACCCCCCGCTCCTCAGTCCTGCTGTTCGCGCCCATGAGCCTGCTTCCTCCCGCTGCCGTTGTCCATTGGGTGCCCAAGATCGGCCGGTGTATGCGCGTCGATTGCCGCGCCGACTCGGTTCCAGGGACTGGCGGCCCTGCAGTACGCTGCGCGGCATGGCGGTCAACCCCGAGGTCGATGCCTACGTCCGGCGGTCGGAGAAGTGGCCGGGCGTGATGGCGGCGCTGCGGCCGGTGCTGCTCGGCGCCGGGCTGACCGAGGAGGTCAAGTGGGGCAAGCCCTGCTACACGCACGGCGGTAGCAACGTGGTGATCCTCCAAGAGATGAACGACTTCCTCGCCCTCATGTTCTTCAAGGGGGCGCTGCTGCGAGACCCGGAGGGGATCCTCGAGGAGCAAGGCCCCAACTCGCGCTCGGCCCGCCGCGTGCGGTCCACGTCGGCGGGCGACGTGGCCCGGCTGGCCGGCACCGTTCGCGCCTACCTCGACGAGGCGATCGAAGTCGAGGAGGCGGGCCTGGAAATGGGGCCCCCGCCCGAGCTGGTGCTCGTCGAGGAGCTACAACGCCGCATCGACAGGGACCCGGCGTTCGCCGCCGCGTTCGCCGCGCTCACCCCCGGCCGCCGGCGCGAGTACAACCTGCACGTCTCGAGCGCCAAGCAGGCGAAGACGCGGGAGGCCCGGGTCGAGAAGGCGGTGCCGAGGATCATGGCCGGCAAGGGCCTGCGGGACCGCTGAACCAGCCGTCCCGGAGTGCGCTACGCGCCGACGGCGGACTCGATCGCAGCCAGGTCGATCTTCGACATCGGGGACATCGCCGCGAAGGCGCGTCTCGACCGTTCGGGATCGGGATCGCCGAGCAGCTCGACCAGGCGCGGCGACACGACCTGCCACGAGAGCCCGAAGCGGTCCTTCAGCCAGCCGCACCGCCCCGGCTCGCCGCCACCGGCGAGCAGGGCGTCCCAGTAGTGGTCGATCTCGACCTGGTCCGCGCACTCGACGAGCAGGGACACCGCCTCGGTGAACCGGAAGCCGGGTCCGCCGTTGATGCCGGTGAACGGCTGGCCGTCGAGCGCGAAGTCGACGGTCACCGGCGTGCCGGCGTCTCCGCCGGGCACCCCCTCGGCGCGCGCCAGCGTCCCGGTGACTTCCGAATTGGGGAAGATCGACACGTAGAACTCGGCCGCCTCGACCGCGTCGCCGTCGAACCAGAGGTTGGTGATGATGCGTGGCATGGCGTGGTGCGGCGCGGGCGCCGCGGGCATCACCGTAGCCGTGAGCTCGGGGGTGGGCTTGCCAGGCGGCGCCCGGCGTTGGCGGGACTCGGGTTAGGGCTAGCCTCACCGCCCATGACACTCCAAACGCCCCAGCTGCTCGCCCGCGACGAAGGGGAGCACTTCCACTTCCTCAACAACCTCTTCACCACCAAGGTCGACGGCGAGCGCTCCGGCGGCGTCATGACGGTGATGGAGTTCGTCGGCCCCAAGGACTTCGGGCCTCCCCTGCACCAGCACGACGTCGAGGACGAGATGTTCTACGTCGTCGACGGCGAGGTGTGGTTCCAGTGCGGGGACGACGAAACCGTCTACGGCCCGGGTGGGTTGGCGTGGCTGCCCAAGGGGCGGCCACACACGTTCCAGATCCGCACCGAGACCGCCAGAGTGCTCCAGATCACCACCCCGGCCCAGTTCGAGGGCTTCGTGGCCGCGCTCGGCCGCCCGGCCGACGGCCCGACCCTGCCGGAGCCCGAGGAGATCGACGGCGCCAGGGTCGCGGAGGTCGCCGCCGAGTTCGCCATCCAGGTGCTCGGCCCACCGCCCGCCCCGTTCACCGGCTGACGGCCCGACGGCTCGCAGGATCGACCGCCCGCTTCCGAAGCTACGAGACCGAAAGACGCCAGATCCGTGACGACCCCACCACCCGGGCCCGGCCGCATCGACCACGCAGGACACTTCCCGATCGTTCGCCTCAGCGAGAAACGCAGGGAGCAGTCGCCGTACGTCGACCGCTACCGATCTGAGGACGTCGTGTTCGCGGTCTACGCCAACCGGCTGCATCCGGTGACGCTCGGCACCGACCCGGTGGCCGACTACCACAAGCTGCGAACCGGCGCCGTGCTCTACGACGTCCCGGAGCGGCCCGTGTCGATCGAGGGCTCCGACGCCGTCCGCCTGTGCGAGCGGGTGTTCACCCGGCCGGTCGCCGGCGTGCGGGTCGGCCGGGGTGTCTACGGACTCGCGTGCATGCCCGATGGCGGCATCCTGATGGACGGCGTGCTCTTCCGCCTCGCCGCCGACCACTTCTGGTACGTCCAGGCCGACGGCGACATCGAGAACTGGCTGGCGGCTCACGGCGTCGGCATGGACGTCGACGTCACCGACCCTGGTTCCCGGGTCCTGCAGATCCAGGGGCCGACGTCCCACGCGTTCCTGGCGGCCGCATCGAGCGACGCGGTGCCGTCCAACTTCACGTGGTTCGCCGCTCGGCAATTCGATCTCGGCGGGCAACGGGTCCTGGTGAGCAACTCGGGCTGGACGGGCGAGCTCGGCATCGAGATCTACGGCCATCGTGGGCTCGATCATCTCCGGCTCTGGGATCACCTGATGGCGGTCGGCGAGCAGTTCGACCTGACGATGGGCGCCGGCGATTCGATGGGGCCGCGCCGGGTGGAGGCCGGGATCCTCGACAACCTCACCGACTTCGATCGCACGATGACGCCGTTCGCGGCCGGGCTCGGGACGTTCGTGAACTTCGACAACACCGCCTTCATCGGGCGCGATGCGCTGCTCGACGCCGACCGCACCCGACTCCTGTGGGGCGTGCGCTGCGCGGACGCCGTGCCCGCCATCGGCGCCGCCGTGCTGGCCGACGGCGAGCGGGTCGGGCGGGTCACGATCGGCGAATGGTCCCCGACGCTGGGCTGCGGGATCGGCTACGTGCGCTTCGACGCCGCCACCGATGGGGGCTGGGAGGGCCGGACGGTCGAGGTGGCCGCAGCGGCAGGCGCCTCGCAGCGAGGCGTCGTGGAGGCCACCCCGTTCATCGACAAGGAGAAGCTGCTGCCGCGCGGGAAGGCGTAGGGCTCCAGCCCACGTGGCCGGCGGGGCGTCGCCGGAGAGCAAGCAACGCGGGACACTGCGAGCCGGCGCACGGTGCCTACTCGAGGTCGAACACCGCCATGATGGCGTCGGTGAGCAGTGGCTCCTGGTCCGGCAAGAGGTAGCCGACCACCCGACCGAGGGCATCGGTCGGGACCGTGACGATGTTGTCGCACCCACGACGCCCCCGGACCGGAGCCCGTTGTCAGGCCCTGCCGACACTTCGGTCGCCAGTCCACGCACACGTGTCGTGATCGGAGCAACAGTCACCCTGGCCAGCGCCGGCCGGACGAGTTGCCGCGTCAGCACGAGGACGGGCCGCCGCTTGTCGAGCTGGGCGACCTGGATGGGCCGCATCAGTCGATGGGCAGGCTGCGAGCGAAATCGGCGAGGTCGTCGAGCCCGTCAGGGTCCTCGACACCGCGCTCCGCGAGGAGGGTGGCCAGGTCCTCGGCGGCACGGGCCCGGCGCCGGTCGCGTGCGAGGGCGCGGGCCACCGCGTCGGCCCTGCTCTTGGATACGCCTGACCGGACCTGCTCGTCGACGTAGTCGACGAGATCCTCCGGCAGCCGCACCGCGATCTGCTTGGTCACCCCGGCATGGTGTCACTATCGATCCCGAATTGCTACCGCTGGCAGTCAGCCGATCCCGCCGGCGACCAGGATGTTCTGGCCCGTGACGTACGAGGCGTCCGGCGACAGCAGCCAGGCCACCACCGCGGCGACCTCGTCGACCGTGCCGAGCCGGCGCATCGGGACCTGGCCGATCATCTGGTCGGCCACCTCGACCGGATCGGTGGCGTAGTACTGGCTCCCCGCCGCGGCCTGCAGCTCGACCTGTCGTGACCACATCTCCCCGGGGCCGATGAAGGCCGGCGACACCGCGTTCACCCGGATCCCGGCGGGGGCGAGGTCGAGGGCGGCGGCCTTCGTCAACGCGATCACCGCGCCCTTGGAGGCGGCGTACGCGGCCATGTTGGGAGCGCCGCCGACTCCGGCCATCGAGGCGGTGTTGACGATCGCGCCTTCGAGGCCGGCTCCCCGCATCCGTCGCGTCGCCTCCCGGAGCACGATCAGCATCCCGACCACGTTGACGTCGAGCACCCGGCGGGCGTCGTCGATCGGGTAGTCGGCGACGCCGGCGAAGGCGCCTTGCACCCCGGCGTTGTTGAACACCAGCTCCACCGCCCCGATGTCGTCGAACGCTGCGGTCACCGCGGCGGGGTCGGTGACGTCGAACGCAACGGCCTCGGCCGCGCCGCCGCACAACCCGGCCGTCTCCTCCAGCCGCTCCCGGGCGCCGGGCAGGTCGGCGACGACCACCGCCGCGCCCTCCGCGGCCAGCCGCAGCGCCGCGGCACGACCGATGTCGCCGGCGGCCCCGGTGACGAGCGCGGTCGATCCTTCGAAGCGGCGTCCCGCCGGGCGGGACGCCGCGCTCACTTGATGGCGCCCATGGCCAGACCGCGGATCATGCGCTTCTGCGCTACCCACCCGGCCAGCACCACCGGCAGCGTGGCCAGCGTCGACGCCGCCGAGAGGCGGGCGAGGAAGTTGCCCCGGGTGCTCACGTTGGACGTCACCCAGATCGGGACCGTCGAGGCGTCCGCCGGGTTGAGCTGCACCGCCAAGAAGTACTCGTTCCACGCGAAGATCACGCAGAGCAGCGCGGTGGCCGCGATGCCGGGTGCCACGATCGGCATGATCACCTTGCGGATCTGCTGGCCGAGGCTGGCGCCGTCGAGCTGGGACGCCTCGATGAGCTCGGTGGGCACCTCGCCGAAGAACGAGCGCAGCATCCACACCGCCAACGGCAGGTTCATCGCCGTGTACAGGATGATGAGCACCAGCCGCGTGTTCAGCACGTCCAGCTCCCTGGCGATGATCCACAGCGGCAGGATCGCCGCCACGATCGGCAGGAACTTGGTGGAGATGAAGAAGAACAGCACGTCGCGCCACTTCTTCACCGGGTAGATCGATAGGGCGTAGGCGGCCGGGATGGCCATCAGCAAGACGAGGATCGTCGACACCGCCACGATCGTGAACGAGTTCATGAAGGCCTCGCTGAAACCGAGCAGTCCGGCGGCCTCCGACGTCACCTGGTCGTAGCGGTCGAGCGTCGGCTCGAAGAACAGCTTCGGGCTGGTGTTCGCGTCGATCTCCTCCTTGAACCCGTTGAGCACCATCCAGAAGACCGGGAAGAAGAACAGCGCAGCGACGAACCACGCCGCGATCCCGACCACGACGTTGGTCCAGCGCTTCTCCCCGACGGCGGTGGTAGTGGCGGCGCTCATGCGCGGGCCTCCTTCTCGATGAGCCCGGACAGCAGGCGGAGCGCGAACGTGGCGATGATGATCGAGGCGATCACCACGATGATGCTGTACGCCGATGCCTGGCCGAAGTCCCACCCGCCGCCGATCGACCGCTGGAACACGAAGAACGGCACGTTGGTCGACCCGGGCCCGCCGCCGGTGATCACCTCGATGTGGTCGAACACCTGCACGAGGTAGATCGACCCCAGCAGGATGCCCAGCTCCATGTAGGGCCGCAGCAGCGGCAGCGTGATGTGGCGGAAGATGCCCCAGCCCGAGGCACCGTCGACGCGGGCCGCCTCGATGATGTCGGTGGGCTGACCCTGCAGGCCGGCGAGCATGATCAGCATCATGAACGGCGCCCACTGCCACACCAACACGGTGACGATGCTCCATAACGGGAACCGGTCGACGAACGACACCGCCTCGAAGCCGAGCTGGGTGATGAACCAGTTGGCGACGCCGAACAGCGAGTTGAAGATCTGGTTCTTCCACACCAGCCCCGCCACCACCGGCATGATCAGGAACGGGGTGATCATGAGCGTGCGGACGATGCCCCGTCCGAGGAAGTCACGGTCCAACAGCAACGCGATCGCGGTGCCGATGATCAACGACAGCAGCACGGCCCCCACCGTCATCGCCACGCTCGTGAGGACGGCGTCGATGAAGAACTGGTTCGAGTAGCCGCTGGTGTAGTTGTCGAGCCCGGTGAACTCCCGCGGCGTCGGCGGGACGATCTTCCAGTCGGTCAGGCTGTACCAGATGCTGAACAGGAACGGCACCTGGGTGACGAGGATCGTGAACAGGAGCGCCGGGAGCAACGGGAGCCGCCGCAGCCACTTCTTGCGGCGCTCGATCCGACGCAGCTCTTCGGGCGTCCTGACGACGACCGGCGCCTCTGCGGTATCGAGCACTTCTTCTGTGGCCACGACGGCTCCCCTCGCTCGGTTACTCCTGCTCGGCTACGAGCCCGTTAGCTGCTCACCTCCGAGGCGATCGTCTGGCAGGCCGCCAGCGCATCCTCGACGGACGTGCCGCCGGCGATCGCGGACGAGAACTGCTCCGTGCAGCGGGTGCCGACATCCTGGAACTCTGGCACACCGACGTACTGCACGCCGGGCAGACCCGGGCGTGGCTCGAGGCCGGGGCTGTCGATGGGCGCAGCCTGCATCGCGTCGAGCGTCCGGTCGGCGAAGGCCGCCGCGGCCTCCTGGTAGTTGGGGTTCTCGTACGTCGACTGGCGGGTGCCCGGAGGCACGGCCGCCCAGCCGCCCGGCAGCGCCTCGCCGGCCGCCGCGATGTAGTCCGCGCTGGTGGCCCAGCTCACGTACTCCCAGGCGGTGTCCGGGTCGGGGGCGTTCTCGGGGATGGCGAGCGCCCAGGCCCACAGCCAGCCGGAGGCGTCCGTCTCCTTGGTGGGCGCCAGGGCGTAGCCGTTGAGGCCCTTGACGGCGCTGTCGTCCGCTTCGAGGATGCCGGCTGCCACGGTGGCGTCGTACCACATGGCCACCTTGCCGTCCTGGTAGAGCGACAGGCACTCGTTGAAGCTGGAGCTGGAGGCGTCGTCCTGGCCGGCGTCGTTGATGAGGTCGACGTAGAAGTTCAGCGCCTCGGCGAACTCGGGCTGGTCGACCTGCGCCTCGCCGATAGTGCCGTCGTCGTTGGCCGACCACCACGTGCCGCCGAACGTGTTGAGCACGGTGGTGAACGACGCACCGAGGTCACCCCAGCCGGGCTTGCCGCGTAGGCAGATGCCCGCCATCTCGTCGGAGTCGATCTCGCGGGCGATCTCCGCCACCTCGTCCCACGTCGGCGCGTCGGGCATCTCCAGCCCGGCGGCGTCGAGCACGTCCTGGCGGTACATCAGGAACGACGACTCGGCGTAGAACGGGGCGGCCCACATGCCTGCGTCGGTCGAGAGGCCGCCCTTGACGGCGTCGATCACGTCGTCGAGGTCGTAGTCGGGGTCGGCCGCGGCGAGCGGCTCGAGGTTCACCAGCCAGCCGTTGTTGCCGAACTGCGGCGCTTCGAACATGCCGATCATCACGACGTCGAACTGCTCACCGCCGGCGCCGACGTCACGGGTGACGATCTCGCGCAGCGACTGCTCCTCGAGGATCGTGTAGTTGACCGCGATGCCGGTCTCCGCCGTGAACAGCTCGGGCGTGAGGCTGGCGATGTCCTCCATCTGCGGGTTGCCGACGATCGCGACGTTGATCTCGCGGTCACCCTCGGGCGTGTCGACGGTGCCGCCGTCGGCGGTGGTGCCGGCCGTGGTGTCGTCGCTGCTGTCGCCGCACGCGGCAGCGACCATCGCGAGCGCGACCAGCACCGCTGCCAGCCAGAGTCCCCTTCGTGTCTTCACCATGTTCAGGTTGTCCTCCTCGTTGGTGGTTGCCGCCTGTCCCACGGGGCGGCGGCACCGGTGCCGGACAGCGTAGTCTGTGTTTGTGTGGGTTTGCAACCCCTATTCCAACACATTAAAAGACCATGAGAGGCTTGCGTCTGTGTTCCTGTTGGAATAGGCTCGGCGGAGTGCCCACCGACCTCCGACCCCAGAGCCTCACTGCCCTCGACCCCCGTATCCAGGTCCCCGGCTACGAACGGGAGGCGCTGGGTGGCGGGATCGTGCACGTCGGGGTGGGGGGTTTCCACCGCGCCCACCAGGCGGTGTACCTGGACGACCTCTGCAACGACGGCCTCCGTGAGTGGTCGATCACCGGCACCGGGGTCCTGGCCGGCGACGCGGCAATGGCGGCCGCGCTGGGCCCGCAACACTGCCTCTACACCCTGATGACCCGGGCGGTCGACCAGGTCGATGTGCGCGTGATCGGGGCCGTCGTCGACTACCTCCACGCCTGTCCCGACCCGGAGCCGCTGGTCGACCTGCTCGCCCACCCCGGGACGAGGATCGTCTCGCTCACCGTCACGGAGGGCGGCTACCCGGTCGACCCCGACACCGGCGAGCCCACGGGCACCTCGCCGGTGTTCGAGGCCATCACCGCCGCGCTGCAGCGGCGCCGCGCCGCGGGGATCCCCCCTTTCACGGTGATGAGCTGCGACAACGTCCTGCACAACGGGCGGGTGGCCCGAGCCGCGACGGTGGCGGCAGCCGCGGCCCGGGGAGGCGATCTGGCGGGATGGGTCGAGCGCGAGGTGGCGTTCCCCTCGAGCATGGTCGACCGCATAACCCCGGTCACCACCGACGCCGACCGCACCTTCCTCGCCGACGAGTACGGCTTGGTGGACCGGTGGCCGGTGGTGGCCGAGCCGTTCCGCCAGTGGGTGATCGAGGACACGTTCGCCGCCGGCCGCCCGCCGTGGGACGAGGCCGGGGCCCTGCTCACCGGCGACGTGGAGCCCTACGAGCTGCTGAAGCTGCGCCTGCTGAACGCCGGCCACTCGGTGATCGCCTACCTCGCGGCACTGGCCGGCTACACGTTGGTGGACGAGGTCCTCGCCGATCCCGACTTCGCCGGGTACCTGCGCCGGTTTCTCCACGAGGAGGCCGGCCCGGTGGTGGCCGCGGTCCCGGGCGTGGACGTGCCGGCATACATCGCGCAGCTCCTCGCGAGGTTCGCCAACCCGGCCATCCGCGACCAGGTGGCGCGGCTGTGCCTCGACGGCTCGTCGAAGTTCCCGGTGTTCCTGGTGCCCACGATCGAGGCGCAGCTCGCCCGCGGCGGGCCGGTCGAGCTGGCGGCGCTGGCGCTCGCCGGCTGGTGCCGGTATCTCGGAGGCGGCGACGACGCCGGCCGGACGATTGCCATCGCCGCCGACCCGCGCCTGGACGAAGCCAGGGTGCATGCGGAGGCCAGCCGCAGCCGCCCTGCGGCCTTCCTCGAGTTCGACGCGGTGTTCCCGGCGGGTCTCCGTGACGACGATCGGTTCACCGCCGCCTTCACGACGGCGCTCGAATCGCTGCGCAACGCCGGTGCCCAGGCGACCGTCGCTCGTTGGATACGCTCCGGGGCATGAGCGACGCCGGCCCCCCTCGCTCGTACGCGCCGATCGAGCGCCACGACCTGATCGTGGAGCTCGCCGCGGCGGACGGGCGCGTCGAGGTCGGCGACCTCGCGCAGCGGCTCGGGGTCACCACCGAGACGATCCGCCGGGACCTGGCCCTCCTCCAGGACCGGCAGGTGCTGCGGCGCGTGCACGGCGGGGCGGTGCCGTGGCAGCGCTGGCGCCACGAGCCGCTGCTGTCGGTACGGGGACGCCACCACGCCGAGGAGAAGCACCGCATCGCCAAGCGGGCGCTCGACGAGCTGCCGGCGGAAGGCGCGATCATCATCGATTCCGGCAGCACCGCCGCCCACGTCGCCGCGCTCCTTCCCCACGACCGGCCCCTGACCGTGGTCACCAACTCGATCCCGGCCGCCCAGGTGCTCGCCACCAACGACGGCGCCGAGGTCGTGCTGCTGGGCGGCGCGCTCAAGAAGAACACGCTGGCGCTGGTCGACGCCACCACGGTGGACGCGCTCGCCGCGATGGTCGTCGACCTCGTCTACACGAGCGCCGACGGGTTCTCGGCGGCGCGGGGCTTCACCACCCCGTACCGCGAGGAGGTCGCCGTGAAGCAGGCGATGATGGCGGCGGCGCGGCGGGCGGTGATGCTCGTCGACCACTCCAAGCTTGGGAGCGACCAGCTCTACTGCATCGCTCGCATCGCCGACGTCGACACGATCATCACCGGTACCGAGCTCGACGGCGACGACGCGGAGGCGTTGCGCGAGCTCGGCCCGTCGGTCGTCCAGGCGTGACCGGGCCGGCGACCGCAGCCCGTTCGGTCGGCGCTGCCGCCCTCGAGGCGATCGCGGCGGACGTGGCCGGCCGCGCCGCCGGGCAGGTGCGGCGCGAGCTGGGGAAGGCCCGCCAGATCGCCACCAAGTCGACGCACACCGACACCGTCACCTCCGCCGACCTCGACGTGGAGGACTTCATCCGGTCCGAGCTACTGGCCGCCACCCCGGCCGCGTCGATCGTCGGCGAGGAAGGCACCGAGGTGGCGGGCACGACGGGTGTCGGCTGGGTCATCGACCCCATCGACGGGACCGTGAACTTCCTGTACGACCTCCCGGTGATCGCCGTGTCGATCGCTGCGACCCTGGACGGTGCGGTCGTCGCCGGCGCCGTGGCCGACGTGCTGCGGGGCGAGGTGATCAGCGCCCATCAGGGTGGCGGGACCCGCCGGGATGGGGTGGAGGTCGCCGTCAGCGAGGTCGCGAAGCTGCGGGACGCCCTCGTCGGGACGGGGTTCTCGTACTCGTCCGAAACACGATCCGAAGAGGCCACGGCGGTGTCCCGGGTGATCCCCCTGGCGCGGGACATCCGGTGCTTCGGGTCGGCGGCCCTCCACCTGGCGTGGGTCGCGTGCGGGCGCCTCGACGCGTACTGGCAGGGCGAGACGCATTACTGGGACGTGGCGGCGGGCGCGCTGCTCGCCGGGGAGGCCGGCGCGGTGGTCGAGTTGGAGACGCCCGGGGGGACGGGGTCGGTGGTCGCCGCGGGCCCGGGCATCATCGACGAGCTGCGGGCGCTGGTTACGGGCTGACCGCGCCGATCACGCCTCGGCCAGCGCGGCCCGGAGGCGCGAGGCCGTGGACGCGGCCTGCCACGCTGCGTACGTCTGCGCCAGCTCGACTTCGGGCAGCGGCTCACCGAGCCGTCCGGCCAGGCTGACCGGTTCCCAGCGCAGCAGTGCCTCGGGATCGAGACCACGCTCTTCCACCACGCACCCCAGGTAGGAATCGTGGAGCGCGGCGACGAGCGAGGCCTCGGCGGCGCCGAGGTGACCTTCGGCGCCGTGGTGGCGCAGGAGGATCGACGAGCGAACGACGTCGGCGGCCGGGTCGCCCGCGGCCGCGTCGAACCAGTCGACGACGATCGGTCCGGCGGCTCCCATGAGCACGTTGGCGGGATGGACGTCGTAGTGGCACAGCGCCTGGCCGTCGGCGAGGCCATCGAGCTCGGTCAGGGCACGGGCCCGTTCGGTCACGGAGAGGTACGGGGCGGCCTCGATGTTGCGGCGAAGCCTGCTCCGCAGCGGGGCCAACCCCGCAGGGGCTGGCATCGCGGTGATGGCCGCTTGGATCTGCGCCAGCAGGCGGCACAGCGAACCGGCTTCAGCCGGTTCGGCGAGCATCTGGTCCCACATGGCGGGCCCGTCCACACGCTGGAAGACCACCCCCGGCCGGCCGTCGACCACCACGACGTCGCCGACCGCAGGGGCCGGCAGTCCCGCGTCGTGGACGAGCGCCGTGGTCCGTGCCTCCTGGTGGGCCCATGCCTTCGGGATGCCGGGACGCAGCAGCTTGACCACCGCGCTCCTCCCCCAGGCGTAGACGTCCGAGGTGTTACCGCGGGCGATGAGCTCGCCGAGCTGCGTCACGTGCCGACCATGTGCTGGCCGAACCGTACCCGGGTGCCCGGTCCATGCGGTCATCAGGTTGGTCTCACGCAGTTCTCATCAGGGCGCGGCAGGGTGGCCGCGCGTCGCCGGAGGACAACTCGGTGCTCGAATGCCTCACGGGCGCGACGGCCCGGTAGTGGCCGATCCGACTGCCACTTATGCTGGGGGCCGTGGATGCGAGCCGCAACCAGGTCGCGGTGGTCGAGTCCGCGGTTGCGTATCGGCGCGGGCTCGCGAACGCGCTCGCCGAAGCCGGCTACGAGGCCGTCGAGCCCGAAGATCTGGCGTCCTGGGCGAACGACACCGCGGCGCTCGCGGCGTTGATCGGAGGCCCGGCCGACGACCTCGACCGCACCATCGCGGTGGTGGCGCCGACGGTGACCGTCGTGGCGCTCGTCGCGATCGACGACCCTGCGGCGTGGTGGCGCGCCATGGTCGCCGGCGCGAGCGCCGTTGCAGACCGTGACGAGCGCCCCGAGGCCATCGTCACCGTCCTCGGCCACGCCACGCAAGAGAGCGTGTTGCTGCCATCGAGTGTGGTTCGATGGCTCATGGATCGGGCGGCGATCCCAACGGCCACGACGGCGCAGGTCTCGCGCGAGGAGGCCGTCTGGCTCCGGTTCCTGGCCGACGGGCGAACCGTGGCCGACCTCGCCGACGAGGTCGGGTTCTCCGAACGAACGATGTTCCGCCGCCTCTACGAGATCTACGGGCGCATCGGCGCCCGCAACCGCATCGAGGCGGTGGTCGCCGCCCAGCGCCTCCACCTCATCGACGACGATCCCCCCACCGGCGCCGGGACATCAGAGACGGCGAACGCCTGACGCGGAGAGGCTCGGGTAGCGCCGCCGCCCGCCGACTCGACTCCCACCCGCGCCCGATGGCGAGAAGACCCCGGGCCGGGGATTCAAGTCCTGGTATCCACCTGCCGACAGTACCGGAGTCGAGGAGTCATAGCTGAGGAGGAGGTCCGCACTATGCGGATGACGCCGGCCGTGACCACCGCGGCAGTATTGGTGACCGTGACGCTCACGGCTCTGGCGCTCACGCCGGGCCAGCCCGCTGCGGCGGGCAGTGTTCCCCATTGCCCCGCCGACGCAACGTGCGACGGCGTCGTGATCGTGGACAGCGAGGCCCGCTTCCACCGAGCTGATCGGCTCGACGGTCTCGATGACGCGCAATCGGTGACGTTCGGCAATCCCGGAGACGTCCCGCTGTTCGGCGATTGGGACTGCGATGGCGAGTCGACGCCCGGCATGTACCGGCCGACCGATGGCTTCGTCTACCTGCGCAACAGCAATACGGCCGGTATCGCGGACCTGGCGTTCTTCTACGGCGACGCCTCCGACGTGCCGCTGGCAGGCGACTTCAACGGCGACGGCTGCGACACGGTCAGCATCTACCGGCCGGCCGAGGGCAGGGTGTACGTGAAGAACTCGCTGCGGACCGGCGTCGCCGACTACTCGTTCCTCTTCGGCAACCCGGGCGACAAGCCGTTCGTGGGGGACTACGACGGCGACGGCATCGACACCGTCGGCCTGCACCGCGAGTCCGCCGGTTTCCTGTACTTCCGTGACACCAACACCCAGGGCGTCGCCGACCAGGCCTTCTTCTACGGCAACCCGGGCGACCAGATCGTGGCTGGTGATTGGGACGGGAACGGCGCCGACACCGTCGCGGTCTACCGCCCGAGCACCCAGAAGCTGTACGTGAAGAACGCCAACGAAGCCGGCCCCGCCGACTACGAGATCGTCGCTCGTGGCGGCACCGCCGTGCTGACAGCGCCCAACCCGTGTGAGGGCAAGGGCAACGGCAAGGGCCAGGGCAAGTGCGGCAAGCCAAAGGACACGACGACGACCACGACGACCACGTCCCCGCCGTCGACCTCGTCGACCACCACCTCCTCCACGACGACGACCAGCCCGACCACATCAACCACGACGAGCACGTCCACCACGTCCACCACGACGACCACGACGACCACGACGACCACGACGACCACGACGCCGCCGGCGGACGAGCAGCCGGAGGCGCCGATCCGGGCCGCCTTCTACTACCCGTGGTTCCCGAA
>JBFKDA010000027.1:0-17837 GCA_041619955.1 Acidimicrobiia bacterium
CACGCATCTCGACGCCCAGTCATCGCCATTCGCGGTGTCCTCGGTCCCGCCGTTATCGCACTGATAGCGGCGAAACCTGCGTCCTTGCGACTGGCGCGCCTGGACGCCGATCTGCGCAACGGCATTACTCAGCAGACTCCTGGCCGCCCGCAGGCAGCTCCGCCCCCTCCGCGAGCCACCAGCGCCGGGCCACGACCGGCTCGCCGCACAGCTCCTGCTCGACGACCTCTCCCGGGACGAAATGCAGGCGCTCGGCCCACTCCTCGCCCTCGATCGAGCCGAGGAGCACGGTCGCGCACAGCGCCTTGCCGCCGCCGTCGACCCGGATCAGCTCGAGCAAGTCGCGGGCGACGCCGCGGCGGCGCACCTGCGGGTCGACGAACAGCGCATCGACGTCGGTGTGGTCGACGAGGAAATCAACCAGGGCGAAGCCCACGACCACTTGGCGAGCGTCGAGCGCAACGTAGAGCTCGCCTGCCATCAGGCGGCGCTTCAAGATCGAAGGCCGGTAGTCCGTTGCGATGACCTCGGCGATGGTCTGCGGCTTCAACAGCCCTGTGTAGGTCTCCCACAACGCCGCATGCACGACCCGGGCCACGCCCAACAGATCCCCCCGGTCCGCTGTGCGAACCTCCATAGGCGCGAACCTACTCTTCGTCGCCCGAGCGTGCCCGCAGAATCGACAATCCACCCGGCGCCCCGAGGCGGGGTATACGCTGCGCTCGTGGAGCCGACCGCCGCCGCTGCGCCGCCCCGCCGCTCGTGGGCTCGCGACGGGATGCCGCCGTGGATCCCGCGACTGCTGCTGATGATCGTGATCACGGTGGCCGTGTTGGTGTTCGGCTTTTCGATCCTCAAGCAG
This sequence comes from Acidimicrobiia bacterium, assembly GCA_041619955.1. Taxonomy (GTDB): domain Bacteria; phylum Actinomycetota; class Acidimicrobiia; order Spongiisociales; family JAOTWH01; genus JBFJZV01. The sequence continues at coordinate 863 of JBFKDA010000027.1, forward strand.
CTCCGCACGCTGCTCACGCTGCTGTTCATCTCGCTCTTCCTGTCGATAGCGCTGGAGCCCGCGGTGAACTGGCTGGCGGGCCGCGGCTGGCGGCGCGGGGCGGCCACCGGCGTGATCTTCCTCATCCTGCTCGTGGCGGCCGGCACGTTCATCGCCTCGATGATCCCGCTCATCGTCGACCAGACCCTGCTGCTCATCGACAAGCTCCCCGGGTACGTGGAGCAGGCCAACGAGCTCACGGCCCGGTTCGGCATCGACGTGTCCCCCGACCGGACGACGACCGCACTCGACGAAGTCGACAGCACCCTGCAGTCGCTCGCGTCCGACGTGGCTGGCAGCGTGTTCGGGGTGGGGTCGCGGCTGCTCGCCACGGTGTTCCAACTTCTCACCATCGGCCTGTTCACCTTCTACCTCACCGCCGACGGGCCCCGCTTCCGCCGCACCATGCTGTCGGCGCTGCCCCAGCACCGCCAGCGCGAGGTGCTCCGGGTGTGGGAGATCGCCATCGACAAGACCGGCGGGTACTTCTACTCCCGGGCGCTCCTCGCGCTGATCGCGGGCATCGTCACCTTCGTCGCGCTGCGCATCATCGGGATCCCCTTCGCCTTGCCGCTGGCGCTGTGGGTGGGGCTCTTCTCGCAGTTCGTGCCGGTGGTCGGCACCTACATCGGCGGGGCGCTGCCGGTGCTCATCGGCCTGCTGGAGAGCGGGACCAAGGCAGTTGCCGTGATCGTGTTCATCGCCGTCTACCAGCAGGTCGAGAACTACCTGCTGAGCCCGCGGATCACCGCGCACACGATGTCGCTGCACCCGGCCTTGTCGTTCGGCGCCGCGATCGCCGGGGGCACGCTGCTGGGGGCGCCCGGCGCGCTGATGGCGCTGCCGACCGCGGCGACGATCCAGGCTTTCGTATCGACGTACATCCACCGCTACGACGTCGTGCCCGAGCTGGCCGGGGACAGCGCCGCGACCACCTGACCGGCGGCGATAATGGCCGAGATGAACGACGCCTTCTCCCTCAGCGACGACCTCGTCGAGCGACTCGCCGACCTCTACCCGGTCGACGCCACGTACGCAGGCATCCCCGGCCGTGACGACCGCTGGCACGACCTGAGCCCGGACGGCACGGCCGCGGCGGTGGCGGTGCTCCAGGAGCTGCGGTCCAAGGTGGCCGACCTGCCGGCGCCGCCCGACCGATGGCACGACCTCGCCGGGCGGGTGGCCGCCGATCACCTCGACCTGGCACTCGAGTGGTACGCCACCGGCGAGCACCTGCGCGATCTCAACAGCATCGACTGCCCCATCCAGAGCATCCTCGAGACGTTCGACCACATGGACGGCGCGACGCCCGCCGGCTGGGGGGCGATCGCAGCGCGGCTCGAAGGGATCGCGCCGCTCCTCGACGGTTACCGGGCGTCACTCGACGCAGGCCGGGCCCAGGGGCCGGCGGTGGCCCGGCGGCAGGTCGAGGCGGCGATCGAGCAGTCCCGCACGGCCGCCGGGGCCGGCTCGAGCCTCCGCAACCTCATCGGCGGTTACGACGAAGCCGGTTTCGCCGACGACGCGCTCGCCGCGCGGGTTCAGGCAGGCGTGGCCGCCGCGTGCGACGCGTTCGGCGCACTCGCCGAATGGCTCGAGCAGGAGTACATGCCCGGTGCCGCAGCCGCTGACGGGGTGGGCCGGGAGCGGTACATCCGGCGCGCCCGCCGCTACCTGGGCACGACCATCGACCCCGAGGAGACCTACGAGTGGGGGTGGAGCGAGATCGGGCGCCTACGCGACGACATGCAACGGGTGGCTGCGGAGGTGGCCCCGGGCAAGTCGTTCCAGGAGGCGATCGAGCTGCTGAAGACCGACCCCGATCGGGCGGCGTCCTCGCCGGAGGAGTTCGTCGAGCTGATGCTGGGACGGCAGCGCCAAGCGCTCGAGCGCCTCGACGGCACCCACTTCGACGTGCCGCCACAGATTCGCGCGATCGAGGTGAAGCTCGCCCCGCCGCGCGGCTCGCTCGGCGCCTACTACGTGCAACCGTCGGAGGACTTCAGACGGCCGGGCAGCGTCTGGTACTCCCTGGCTCCCGGGCAGCAGCTCGTGCCGCTGTACGACGAGGTGAGCACCGCCTACCACGAGGGCTTCCCCGGCCATCACCTGCAGTGTGGCGTGCAGGTGGCGCTCGCAGGGAAGCTGAGCCGGCTGCACCGGCTGTTGATCTGGTACCCCGGCTACGGGGAGGGATGGGCGCTCTACACGGAGCGGCTGATGCACGAGCTGGGCTACCTGGAGAAACCCGACTACGTGCTGGGTCAGCTCGTCGGGCAGATGCTGCGGGCCTGCCGGATCGTGATCGACATCGGCACGCACTGCGGGCTGGCCATCCCGGCGGGCCAGCCGTTCCACCCTGGCGAGCAGTGGACGTTCGAGACCGCGGTCGAGCTGCTCGTCGACGACGCCACGCTCGCGGACGATTACGCCCGCTCGGAGGTCACGAGGTACTTCGGCTGGCCCGGGCAGGCGATCGCGTACAAGGTGGGGGAGCGGACGATCCTCGAGCTTCGCGAGGAACTGCGCCGCCGGGACGGCGACGGGTTCGATCTCAAGGACTTCCACCGCCGGGTGCTGGAGACCGGCCCCGTCGGACTCGACCTGCTGCGGGAGTGGGTGCTGGGTGGGGCGGCTCAGGCGTAGGCGACGCCAGGGTCGTCCGGGTCGACGTCGCGGGCACAGGTCGGGCAGTACCAGCGCGCCTCCACCGGAGTTCCGCACACGTCGTGGCGAGGCGGCTCGGCGTCGGTGTGGACGGCCCCCCAGTGCGCCAGCAGCCGCAGCGCACCCGCCAGCTCCCGGCCGGAGCCGGTGAGCGCGTACTCGAACCGGGGCGGGCGCCTCGTGTAGGGGCGGGCGACGACGAGCCCGTCGGCAGCGAGGCGCTTCAGCCGCTGCGACAGCACGTTGGTGGCGATGCCCGGCACCGCCGCCTCCAGGTCGCCGAACCGGCTGGCGCCGCCGAGCAGTGCCTCGACGACGAGCAGCGTCCAGCGGTCGCCCACCCGGGCGAGCGCCTCGGCCAGCGGGGAGGCGGTGTCGGCCATCGACCGGATCGTAGGGACGACCGGCCTTGACATCGTGCCGGGATCGTTGTACATAGTCACTTGCAAGTTACAAGTGACTAGCCGAGGAGTCAACCAGCATGGCCACTGCGCTGGACGCCATCCAGGACACGATCCGCACCGTGCTCGACCAGGCCGGCCCTTCCGTCGTCGGCATCGGGCATCGCCGCGCCCACGGGTCCGGCATCGTCGTGGGCGCCGGGCAGGTGCTCACCAACGCCCACAACCTCGCCCGCAGCGGCGTGGAGGTGGTGTTCGCCGACGGTCGGCGCGAGCACGCCACCGTCCAGGGCATCGACGTCGACGGCGACCTCGCCGTGCTCGCCGCGGACACCGGCGACGCGCCGGCCGTGGCCTGGGCGAACGGCGAGGCGCCGGCCGTGGGCCAGCCGGTGGTCGCGCTGGCCAACCCGGGCGGTCGTGGCCCGCGCGCCACACTCGGCTACGTCTCCGGGGTCGACCGCAGCTTCCGCGGCCCGCGCGGGCGGCGCATCACCGGCAGCTACGAGCACACGGCGCCGCTGCTGCCCGGCTCGTCGGGCGGCCCGCTGCTGAGCGCAGCCGGCGAGCTGCTCGGCGTCAACACCCACCGCCTCGGCGAGGGCTTCTACCTCGCGATACCCGCCGACGCCGACCTCCAGCGCCGGGTGGCGGCACTCGCCGAAGGCCAGGTCGAGTCACGTCCGCGCCTCGGCGTGGGACTCGCCCCGGCGGAGGTCGGCCGGCGGCTGCGCCGGGCCGTCGGCCTGGAAGAGGCCGACGGGCTGCTGGTCCGGTCGGTCGAGGACGGCAGCCCCGCCGCCGCAGCCGGCATCAGGGAGGGCGACCTCATCGTCGCCGCCGGCGGAGAAGCCACCACCACGGTCGACGAGCTCCACGCGGTGCTCGAGGGAGCCGATGGTGAGCTGCCCGTCGAGCTGCTGCGGGGCGCCGAGCGCCTGGAGATCACCGTCACCCTGTAGGCTCCAGCGGCATGTTCGAGCCATCTCCCGAGACGTACGACAGCATCCTGGGCCTGCGAGCGGTCCGCGGCTTCGTCGACAGGCCGATCCCCGACGGCGTCGTCGAAAAGATCCTGGAGGCGGGCCGCTGGACCGGCAGCTCGAAGAACATCCAGCCGTGGGCATTCGTCGTGGTCCGCGACGCCGACCAGCACGCGCGCCTGGCCGAATGCGGCTCGTTCTCGACGCCGATCCGCAACGCCACGCTGGTCATCGCCCCCATCCGCCTGCCGAACGGCCACGACTGGGACATGGGCCGGCTCGCGCAGAACATGATGATCGCCGCCGCCGCCCTCGGGGTGGCGTCGTGCCCGGTGACGCTGCACGACGAGGACTGCGCCCGGCGGGTCCTCGACGTCCCTGCCGACCACGGGTGCCGTTGGGTGATCGCACTCGGCTACCCGGACGTCGAGGAGCACCGCGCCCAGCGGGAGCGGCTTCGCGCGATGGTCGGCGGGGGGCGCCGGCCGCTGGACGACATGGTCCACCACGAGCGGTTCTCGGGCTGAGCAAGCCCGAGCTGCGGGACGAGGCGTGGGCGGCGCTGCGCGACGCCGGCGCCGCCCGGTTCCCGGGGGTGGAGGGGCGCATCCCGAACTTCGTCGGGGCTGAGGCGGCCGCCGCGCTGCTGGCGTCCGCCGGCGCGTGGCAGGACGCGTCGGTGGTCAAGGCCAACCCCGACTCGCCGCAGTGGCCCGCCCGCAGCCGAGCCCTGCAGGACGGCAAGCTCGTGTACATGGCCGTGCCCCGGCTCCGCGACGACCATCCGTTCTGGGTGCTCGACCCGGACGCGCTGGATGTCCCGCCCCGCCAGGCGTCGTCGATCAAGGGCGCCGGCAAGCACGGCACCCCGGTGGCTGTCGGCTCGATGCGACACATCGACCTGATCCTGTGCGGGTCGGTGGCGGTCGATGCCACCGGTGCACGGCTGGGCAAGGGCGGCGGGTACAGCGATCTGGAGTTCGCCCTCGGCGTCGACGCGGGGTTGGTGGGGGAGTGGACGACGATCGTCACCACCGTCCACCCCAGCCAGGTGCTGGCTCCCGGCCGCATCCCGATGGCCGCCCACGACTTCCCGGTCGACCTGATCGTCACGCCCGGCGAGGTGGTTGCGTGCGTGGTGGCTCATCCCCGGCCTGCGGGGGTGCTGTGGGACCACCTCGACGGCGACCGCATCGCCGCCATCCCGGAGCTGCGGCGGCGGGCCCGCTGAGCCTGCCAACATGGGTGGCGTGGAGTCACTGCAGGGGAAGCTGCTGATCGCGTCGCCGACGCTGCTCGACCCCAACTTCGCGCGATCGGTCGTACTGATCTGCCAGCACGGCGCCGACGACGGGGCGCTGGGCCTGATCCTCAACCGTCCGACCGAGGCGCCGGTCGTGGAGTTCCTGCCCGACTGGGCGGCCCACCTCTCGCCGCCGGACGTGGTGTGCGAGGGCGGCCCCGTCCAGCGGGAGGCGGCGGTGTCGCTCGCGCTCATCGACGGCGATCCGCCCGAGGACGGCTGGGTGCCGATCGGGGAGGGCCTCGGCCTGCTCGACGTCAGCACGCCGCCGTGGGAGGTGCCCGGCAAGGTCACCGCGCTGCGGGTGTTCAGCGGGTACGCCGGCTGGTCGCCCAGCCAGCTCGAGAGCGAACTGGCCAGGTTCGACTGGTTCGTGGTGACAGCACTGCCGGACGACCCGTTCTCGGTCGCCCCGGAGCGGCTGTGGCGTACCGTGCTCACTCGCCAGCCCGGCCGGCTGAAGTTGCTCACCCACTACCCGCCCGACCCCACCCTCAACTGACGGCCCCCGCTCAACTGTTGGATATCCTCGGGACATGGGCGAGCGGTTCACGGCGGAAGTCCAGGTCCACGGCAAGACGGCGACATTCCTCCCAGTCCCCGAGACGACCGTGGAGGCGCTGGGCGCCGGCAGACGGCCTCCTGTGCGGGTGACGGTCAACGGGCACACCTACCGCAGCACGATCGCGCCCATGGGCGGAGAGTTCCTCCTCCCGCTCAACCGTAAGAACCGGGCCGCGGCCGGCGTCGCCGGCGGGCAGCAGGTCGAGGTGGCCGTCGAGCTCGATACCGAGCCGCGGGTCGCCGAGGTCCCGCCCGAGCTGGCCGAGGCGCTCGCCGGCGCGCCCGCAGCCGCCGGGCGCTTCGACGACCTTTCGTATTCCCACCAGCGGGAGTACTGCGAATGGGTCGCCGAAGCGAAGAAGCCGGAGACCCGGGCCCGGCGGGCAGCCAAGGCCGTCACGATGCTGGCGGGCGGTCAGACGCTGCGCTGACGGCGGGCCAGCCACCATGCTGCGACCGCGGCGGCCGATGGCAGAGCCACAGCCAGCGTGCTCCACCAGTGCCGGGGCAGCTCGGCCACGCCGCCGGCGAGCTCGCCGGACGCAGCCACCCCGGCGCCGACGGCGACAGCAGCGAGAGCGACCGCGACCGCGCACAACCACATCGGCCGGATCGTACCCCTGTTTGCTCCGGACGGCTGGGGGTAGATAGCGACCGCCGAACCCGAGGAGCCATCATGACCATGGACCGCGTGTCCCCCGCCTTCCCGCCGCCGGATGCCGACGTGCCCGCAGCCGCAACCGGCGACGTCGTGCGCCGGGAGCTCACCGATCTCATCCACGCCTGCCAGGACGCCCGCCAGGGCTACGAGCGGGCCGCTGAGGAGGTCGGAGACCAGACCTACGCCTCGGCCTACCGGATGTACGGCCAGCAGCGGGCGCAATTCGCCGCCGAGCTCGCCGACGCGGGCGCCGCCTACGGCGTCGAATGGGACGAAAGTGGCACGGTCGAGGGCGGCTTCCGCCGTACCTGGCTCAAGCTCAAGGGCATGTTCACGGGCGGCGACGCCGAAGAGGTGACCGAGGCGATCATCCAGATCGAGGAGGACACCCTCGCCGAGTACGAGGACACGCTCGAGCACCGCCTGCCGCCCAACGTCGAGGGCGTGGTGCGCCGCCAGTACAACGTGATCGCCGGCGTCGTGACCCAGCTCAAGCAGCTCGAGGAAGCCGCGGACGGCGCCGACTGAGGCGTACCCTCGGCCGCATGCGACGCCGCTCGTGGTGGGGCTGGGGATGGGAGGACGAAGGTCTCGCGCCCGCCGAGGTCACCGACCTCGGCCAGCGGCTTGCCGGCCTGGGCGCGCCGCCGGCCGGCATGCTCCCGGCCCCGGAGGTGCCCGAGCTATCGGCTTCGCGGCTCGCCATGCCGGGCTCGCTGGCCCACCTTGCAACTGCCGAGGAGCGGGATCGGGCCGGGCATGCGATGGGGAAGGCGTACCGCGACGTCATGCGGGCGCTGCGCGGGCTCGTCCCCCGGCCGCCCGACCTCGTCGTGCGCCCTGCCTCGGAGGACGACGTGGTGGCGGTGCTCGACTGGTGCTCGGCCGGCGGTATCGCGGTCGTGCCATACGGAGGCGGCTCGTCGGTGGTCGGCGGCGTCGAGTGCCCCGACGGACCATCGATCAGCCTCGACCTCGGCCGGCTCGATCGCGTGCTCGACGTCGACACCACGTCGCTTGCGGCCCGGATCCAGGCCGGGACGCTGGGCCCGGCCCTCGAGGCCCAGCTCCGCCCCCACGACCTGACGCTGCGCCACTACCCGCAGTCGTTCGAGTTCTCGACGCTCGGCGGCTGGATCGCCACCCGCTCGGCGGGGCATTACGCCACCGGGCCGACCCACATCGAGGATCACGTCGAGTCGCTGCGCCTGGTGTCGCCGGCCGGGGTGGTGGCGACCCGCCGCCTGCCAGCCTCCGGCGCCGGTCCGGCCGCCGACCGGCTCGTCGCCGGGTCCGAAGGGACGCTCGGCGTGATCACCGAGGCGTGGATGCGGGTGCGCCGCCGCCCCGAGCACCGCGCCGCCGCCACGGTCCGGTTCGCCGACCGCGTCAGCGCGTTGGCCGCGCTGCGGGACATCGCCCAGTCGGGACTCGAGCCGGCCAACTGCCGGCTGCTCGACGCCGGCGAGGCGGCGCTGTTCGCGGGGCGGGCCGACGGCGCCCACCTCCTGCTCCTGGGCTTCGAGTCCGCTGCCATGCCGGTGGGGGAGCTGCTGGTGGCGGCAACCCGCATGGCGGTCGGACACGGCGGCGAGCAGCTCGCTGGCGGGTCGGGGGACGGCTGGCGCGCCGCGTTCCTGCGCGCCCCGTACGCCCGGGATGCGATGGCTCGGCTCGGGATGATCGTCGAGACGTTCGAGACGGCGACCACGTGGGACCGGCTCGACGAGCAGCACGCCGAGGTGGCAGGCGCCGTGCTCGGTGCGCTCCAGAGGGTGCCCGGCGGTGGCGTCGTGACCAGCCGGATCACGCACGTGTACCCCGACGGGGCGGCGCCCTACTACACGGTGGTGGCGCCGGGCCGGCCGGGCGAAGAGGTGGCGATGTGGGACGAGGTCAAGGCGGTTGCGTCTGCCGCAATCGGCGCGGCGGGCGGCACGATCACCCACCATCACGCAGTGGGCAGGGACCATCGGCGCTGGTTCGTCGAGGAGGCGTCGCCGCCGTGGCTCGCCGCGCTGGCAGCGGCCAAGACGGCGCTCGACCCGATGGGCGTGATGAACCCGGGTGCCCTCCTGCCGGCGTGACCAGCGTGGGACCGGGCTGGCAGTTCCCGACCCCACGCGGTCGGCGGACGATCAGGAGACCTCGAACACCTCGTACATTTCGTAGGCGATCGCGTGCGGCGGGCCGCCGGCCCGGTCGCCGATGAAGCAGAACACCGAGTAGAGACGGCCGGACTCGAACGTCATCTCGGCCGTCCCACCGTTGCCTGCAGAGAAGACGCCTGTCTCGCCGACATCCTCGGGCTCGGGCACCCCTTCGGGCTCCTCGCCCTCGGGCGCCGAGAAGAACGCGGCGATCGCCTCGTTCACGGCGGCTTCGTCCATGCCTTCGGGCCAGCCCATCACGACCGCGTGGTGCACCTGGTCCGGACCCTCGTTGAGGAAAGTGACGGTCTGGGCGCCGGCGGTCAGGCCGCTCACGTCGAACTCGTAGTCCCGGGCGCTGATCGTTGGCCCGTCGGGCAGGTCGGCGGTCGACGGGGCGTCGCCGGTGGCGGCGAACTGGCCGACCTGGCCGTCCGGGCCTTCGGCGATGGTGTTGAGGACGGTGTAGTTGGCCGGCGCGATCGTCATCGTCGACGTCAGCGAACCGCCGGCCGGCACCACCCCGACGGAGACGACCTGCTCGGCGTAGTCGGGGATCGGGCCACCCTCCAAGACGGCCGCGAAGTCGGCGACGAACTCCTCGGCGGAGGCGTCCCCGCTCTCGATCATGTCGATCGAGACCTCCGATGCCGCGTTGTTCGTAACCGTCACTTCGTAGATCCCAGCGCCGATCTCGCTCGGCAGGCCCTCGAAGCCCTCGTCGGTGACGGTGATCGACAGCGTCTCCGGTTCCGCGCTGTCGCTGTCCCCGCAACCCGCCGCCAGCAGTGCGAGCGCCAGAATGGCCGCGACGGACACCATGGCCTTCCGCTTCGTGGCGATCATCTCGATCCTCCTGTAGACGACCTAACGGACGATCAGTAGACTAGCGATCGTCCGGCAAGTATGTAAGGCTGTATCGCATGGCACCGGTCGGCACTCGGGAACGGATCCTGTCGGTGGCCTTGGAGCTGTTCGCCTCTCGCGGGTTCGCCGGCACGTCGATCCGGGAGCTCGCCGACGGGCTGGGGGTCACCACCGCTGCGCTCTACTACCACTTCGAGTCGAAGGACGCGGTGCTGGAGGCGCTGTCGGAGCGTTTCCTGACCGGGCTCGAGCGGCTGCTGGCCGCGCATCCCCGGAGCGGCGAGGAGGAGGTCAAGCGGGCGGTGCTGGGCGGTTACCTGGACGTGATCGCCGCCGACCCGGAGCTCGCCCGGGTGATGGCCTACGACCCGGCGGTCGAGCGCCATCCGGTGATCGGCCGGCGGGTGGCCGACGTCATCGACGACCTCGTCGCCCACCTGGCGGCGCCCCGCCGGTCCGCCGAGGCGCGGGTGCGGGCCGTGGCCGCGCTCGGGGCGCTGCGGCGGCCGGTGCTGCAAGCGGGGATCGAGGTGTCGGACCCGGCGACGCTCGTCGAGATCGCGCTGGGTGTGCTGGACGGCTAGGAACGGCCTGCCTCGAAGAAGCGGCGCACGGTGTCGATCGTGTCGGCCTCCGCGGCGGCCTTGTCGTCCCGGTACTGCTTGACCCGGGCGAAGCGCAGCGCCATCCCGCCGGGGTAGCGCGGCGAGGCCTGGATGCCGTCGAAGGCGATCTCGACCACCTGCTCCGGGCGGAGGTGGACGACGCGGCCCCGGCGGTGGCTCTCCAGCTCGAGGAAGCGCTCGGTCTGCCAGGCCAGCATCTCGTCCGTCATGCCCTTGAACGTCTTGCCCAGCATGACGAACGTGCCGTCGTCCGGGTCCCGGGCTCCGAGGTGGATGTTGCTGAGCCACCCCTGGCGGCGGCCCGACCCCCACTCGACCGCGAGCACCACGAGGTCGAGGGTGTGGGTGGGTTTGACCTTGAGCCAGGCGGCGCCGCGGCGGCCGGCCTCGTAGGGCGCGTCGAGCGCCTTGGCCATCACCCCTTCGTGGCCGGCGGCGATCGCCTCGTCGAAGAAGTTCTCTGCCGCGTCGGGGTCGTCGGTGACGAGACGGCGGATGCGCAGCTCCGGCGGCACGGCCCGGTCGAGATAGGGGAGCCGGTCTCCGGCCGGCAGGTCGATCGTGTCCGTGCCGTCGAGGTGGAGGATGTCGAAGAACGCCGTGACGAGGCTCCCGTCGCCGAAGCGGGTCATCGTGTCCTGGAAGGGGCGCGGCCGGCCGTGGCGATTGAAGGCGATCGCCTCGCCGTCGAGAATGGCGCTGGTGACGGGCAGGCTGCGGGCGGCAGCCACGACCGCGGGGACGCTGGCGGTGAGGTCCTTGAGGCTTCGGGAGTAGACCTTCACGTCGTCCTCGTGGCGGTGGACCTGCACCCGGGCGCCGTCGAGCTTCCATTCCCACAGCGCCGGGGCGCCGCCGAGCTTCTGGTGAGCGGCAGCCACGTCCTCGGCGGTCTGGGCGAGCATCGGCTTGACCGGCACGAAGAGCTGGAGCTTGAACTGGTCGAGGCCGTGGCCGGTGCGGTCGAGGGCGGCAGCGGCGACGGCGGCGAGGTCGCCGGACAGCATCGTCGCCCGGCGGACCTGCTGGGCGGGGAGACCGGCCGCCTGCGCCACGGCCTCGACCATGACGCCTTCGAGGGCCCCCTGGCGGAGGTTGCCGGCCAGGAGCTGGACCAGGAAGTGCTGCTCGGTGGCGGTGGCTCGGCCCAGGAGGGCGTGCAGCAAGTCCTGCTTGCGCTGCTGGGAGCCCTTGCCCGTGGTCTGCTGGATCTCCGTGAAGGTGCTGTCGACGTCGTGGAGGGCGAGCGTCGGCATGCCGGCCGGCTGCACGTCGATACTGCTGAGAGCGGAATAGCCCACTCCGATGCGGCCCTGCGGGAGGTCGCCGGCGAGGTAGGCGACGGCGATCGGGGCTTCGGCCGCCGGCAGCTCGGTGATGAGCTCGGCGAGCAGCCGGGTCTTCTCGAGGCGGGCGCTGGTGGCGGCGACCCGGGCGGACGTGTCGGCCAGTCGGTGCATGAGCATGGTGGATGTACGCTATCGGGACCGATGACGTTCATCGATCTGAGCCACACGATCCACGACGGGATGGTCACGTATCCCGGGTTGCCGGCGCCGGTCATTGGGGATTGGCTGTCGTTCGCGGACTCGCACGGGCACTATGCCGCCGGGGTCGAGTTCCGGATCGGCCGGGTCGAGATGGTCGCCAACACCGGCACCTACCTCGACGCGCCGGCGCACCGGTGGCGGTCCGGCGTGGACGTGGCCGGGGTGGGGTTGTCTTCGCTGGCCGATCTGCCGGGAGTGGTGGTGGACGCCCGTACCGCGGGCCGTTCGTTGCCGGCGTCGCTGCTGGACGGGAAGGCGGTGGCGGGCTGCGCGGTGCTGTTCTGGACTGGCTGGGACCTGAAATGGGGGACCGAGGAGTACGGCTTGGGCCATCCGTTCGTGTCGGCCGGGCTCGCGGCGGCGCTGGTGGCGGCGAGCCCGGCGCTGGTCGGCATCGATTCGCTCAACATCGACGATGCCGACGACGGTGAGCGCCCGGCGCACTCGCTGCTGCTGGAGGCGGGCATCCCGATCGTCGAGCACCTGTGCGGGCTGCGGGAGATCGACGGGGCGGGGCCGTTCCGGTTCTCGGCGGTGCCGGCCAAGGTGGCGGGTTTGGGGTCGTTCCCGGTACGGGCATACGCAGTGCAATGAACGGCTGGGAGCGCTTCGGGCGGTGGTTTGTCGGCCGTCGCAACCTGTTCGGCATGGGCGTGGCGGCGTCGGCGGCGCTGCCGGGAGTGCTGATCGGCCCCTGGTGGTGGCCGGTGCTGGCGGCGGCCGGCTACGGCATCGGGGTGATGATCGCCGGCGAGGAGCTTGCTCCGGACGGTTCCGCCCGCAGCATCCGCAGGGCGCTGGACGGGCTCGTGGCGACGGCCCGCCGGGAGACCGACCCCCAGGTCACGAACGCGTTCGAGCGCCTGCGGTCTGAGGCCTATCCGCTGATCGCCGCGCTCGAGCGGGAGCCGGGCGGCGGGGGCCAGCTCGTCGTGCTGTCGCAGATGGCATTCGAGTACCTGCCGACGGCGCTGGACGCGTACGCCCGGGTGCCGCCGGGGTACCGGGCCGTGACAGGACCGGACGGAGTGTCGCCGCGCTCGGCGCTGATGTCGCAGCTCGAGTTCCTCCGCGGCCGCCTGGACGAGATGGGCGAAGACGTGGTGCGGCGGGACCTCGAAGCGCTCGCCCGCCACGGCGAGTTCCTGCGGACGAGGTTCGCAGACCCGCTGACCTGGTAGGGGCCCCTGGGCTACGGCCAGGTGCCTGCTACCGGTTCCCAGGTGGGTTGGCCCCAGGTGAGGGTGGTGTCGGCGTTGCCTTGGCGTGATCGCCGAGCCTTTTAACGAGCCAGCGACCCGGCGAACTCGACGCCCCGCTTGACCCAGGCGGCCAAGTCCTCGTCCGCCTCGAAGCCTTCGGGTGAGACGAACAGCCAACCCTTCATCGCGCGGCCGGTGAAGTCCATGATCCGGGCGCCCTCGAGCGCCACGAACTCGTCGTGGCGCTCCTTGCCGACCCGGACGCACAGCTCCTCGCCGACGATCCCGACCGACATCTTGCCGTCGAGCAGGAACGACAGGCCGCCAAACATGGGCTTCTCGGTGATGGCGTCGACCTCCGCCAGCAGCTCGCGGATTCGCTCGGCGAGGCCCTCGTCGTACGCCACGCTGCCGAAGCTATCAGGTGCCGGCTATCGACGCCGGGCGGCCCCGGCATCGGCATCAGAAGCCGACGGTGAATCCGTATGCGACGACCAGCTCGTCGCGCAGCTCCCGAGCGTCGGCCAGCTCGACTGCCGAGTACTCGAAGGGCGCCCACTCGAAGAAGGCCAGGTTGGCCGCCGACTCGGGCGTCGTACGGCTCCGGTAGGCGACCCCGTGGCAACGCTCCCCCCACCAGGCAACCACCCTGTCGGTGAGCGCCTGCGCCGCTGCCCAGACAGCCGGCTCCCGGCCTGTCGAGATCCGGTCGTCCAGGCCCAGCAGGTCGAGCACCCGCTCGGACCGCAGGTCGAGCACCCGCACCCGGCCGTCACAGCGCACCACGAGGTGGCCGGCGTGGTCGGCAGGCACGTACGAGCCGGTGTCCCGGTAGCGCTCCCGGGCCGCACCCACCGCACTCGACGACGCGTAGCGCACCCGCACCACGCCCTCGGCCGAGTCGAACCGAAACCTGGGGGAGTCGAAGGGGCGCCACGACCACTGATCCGGCGGCTCGCCGTCCAGCCGCCACCACGGGCCGGCGACCGAGCGCAACGCGAGGCCCGCAGGCCGATCGACGGGCGGCTGCAAGGCTCAGCCGGTGCCCAGCGCGTCCAGCAGCCGCCATGCGGCCGAGCGCCACCGTCGGCTGTCCAGCGCCTCTGCGATCGTGCGGCCGCCGAGTTCCTCGCGGGGGAGTCGCATGATGCGGTCGGCGGCGACGACGTCGACGGTGAAGCGGGCGATCCGCTCCAGCACCGCCGCCAGGTCGTCACGCAACCCGTCCGACGAGAACTGCCACGCCGGGAACCATGTGGCGTTGCCCACCGTACGGCCCCACAGCCGGCCCGCCTTCCGCAGGCGATGCACCCCTTGGCGGGTGCCGATCGACGGCAGCAACTCGATCACCTCGTCGGTGGCCACGGCGCCGGCCAGGAACTCCTCCAACGCGTGCGACCGGCGGGCCTCGTTCAAGGCCGACCCGACCGTGCGCAGTTCGTCGGGCAATTCCAGCCTGTCGCCGACCAGCAGTTGCAGCACGGGCCGCACCCGCGCCGGCTCCGCCTCGGCTGCCTCGGCGATCCGTTCGATCAGCGTCATGCGTGCCTCTCTGTCAATGATGTCAACACTAGTGGGCACGCCCCGCTATGTCAACGGTGTCAACACGGGTCGCAGTGGTGGAACCACATGCGGAGCACCGCCCGGAGCCGGCCGTGGCTTCGGGAGTACGGCTCGCTGACGTTCTTCCACCAGAACCACACCGGGGCCTTGGCGAGGTATGCGGTCATTGCGGTCTGCACGAGCGCCGAGTTGTCCTTCACCGCACCGCCGTTGTAGATCGCGAACACGCCGGCGGTCCTGCGGCACGCTTGGTCGTGGTACACGATGATCGTCGTCTCCGTGTCGACCATGTTCTCCGGCGAGCACGACTCGTACGAGTGGCACTGCTGCGACCAGCTCAGCGTGTCGACGTGCCCGATGTAGACCGGGCCCAGCAGCTCGGGCCCGCCGGTGTCCTTCGCCACCTCCTTGCCGGCGACGAGATCGCCGGTCTTGCGGTCGTACCTGCGCAGCTTCGTCTCGACCTGCGACTCGAGACGCGGGCGTGCCGGCGTGCGACTCTTCGTGGCCATCCCCATTCCTCCCTCTCGGCCTGGCCTCGAACCTACACGGTCGGGCGCAACCCGGCAGGCGGGAGCTAGCCCTCTGGCCAGTCGACCCTTGGGGGGGTGCGGTCGGGGTCGATGTCGTAGCGGCCGATCGCGTCCTTCACGACTGCGGCGTCCACCGAGCCCTCCTCGGCCAGCGCGGCCAGCACGGCCACCACCACGTGGCCGGTGTCGGTCTCGAAGAACCGGCGCAGCCGCTCCCGGGTGTCGGACCGGCCGAAGCCGTCGGTCCCCAACGGCACGAACCGGCCGGGCACCCACCGCCCGACCTGGTCGGGCACCATCCGCATGTAGTCGGTGACCGCCACGTACGGCCCCGGCGCATCGTGCAGCGCCGACGTCACGTACGGCTCGCGCTTCTCCGACCCGGGGTGCAGGAGGTTCCACCGTTCGGCGTCCATGGCGTCCTCGCGCAGCTTCTTGTACGACGTCGCGCTCCACAGCTCCACGCCGACGCCGTAGTGCTCGGCCAGCTCCGCCGCCGCCTCCCGGGCCGCCGCTTGCGCGGTGCCGCTGAACATGACCGTGGCCGCCGCGGTGAAGTCGCCATCGGGCATCTCCGCCCATCTGTACAGGCCGCGCACGATGCCCTCGTCGACGCCCTCGGGCTTGGCCGGCATCGCGTAGTTCTCGTTGTACAGCGTGAGGTAGTAGAAGACGTCCTCGCCCTCCCCGTACATGCGGCGCAGCCCGTCGTCGATGATGGCGCCCATCTCGTAGGCGAACGCCGGGTCGTACGCCTCGCACACCGGCACCGTCGACGCCAGCACCAGCGAGTGGCCGTCCTGGTGCTGCAGGCCCTCGCCCATCAGCGTCGTGCGCCCGGCCGTCGCCCCCAGCAGGAACCCGCGCGCCCGCGAGTCGGCTGCCGCCCAGATCAAGTCGCCGACCCGCTGGAAGCCGAACATCGAGTAGAAGATGAAGAACGGCACCATCGGCACGCCCCGCACCGCATACGAGGTCGCCGCCGCCGTCCACGTCGCCAGCGAGCCGGCCTCCGTGATCCCCTCCTCGAGGATCTGGCCGTCCTTCGCCTCCTTGTACGACAGCAGCAGCTTGGCGTCGACGGGCTCGTAGAGCTGACCCTGCGACGCGTAGATCCCCAGCTCCTTGAACAGCGCGTCCCACCCGAACGTCCGGCCCTCGTCCGGGATGATCGGCACCACCCGCGGCCCGAATCCCTCCTCGCGGGCCAGCCCCCGCAGCAGGCGGGTGAAGGCCATCGTCGTCGACACCTCGACCTTGCCGGATCCGGCGGCCAGCTCCTCGAACGGCCCCCGGCCCGGCATCTCCAGCGGCACCCGTACCTCCACCTTGCGCGACGGCAGCAGCCCGTCGAGCGCCTTGCGGCGCTCCATCAGGTACTGGTGCTCGGGCGAGTCGTCCTGCGGCCGGTAGTAGGGAGGATCGGCGTCGCCCTCCAGCGCCGATGCGGGGATCTCGTCCTCGAGCTGCAACCGCTCCCGCATCGTCATGAGCTGCTGGTTGGTGAGCTTCTTGATCTGGTGGGTGGCGTTGCGGCCCTCGACGTCGGGGCCCAGCGTCCACCCCTTGATCGTCTTCGCCAGGATGACCGTCGGCGCGCCCTTCAGCTCGGTGGCGGCCTTGTAGGCGGTGTACACCTTCTTGTAGTCGAGGCCCCCCCGCCGCAGCGCCCAAACCTCGTCGTCGTCCATGTGCTCGACCAGCTTGCGCAGCTTGGGGTCGGGACCGAAGAAATGCTCGCGGACGTACGCGCCGCTCTCGGCCTTGTACCGCTGGTACTCGCCGTCGACCGACGTGTTCATCTTGTTGACCAGCACGCCTTCGGCGTCGGCGGCCAGCAGCGGGTCCCAGTTCGACCCCCAGATC
>JBFKDA010000028.1:0-17493 GCA_041619955.1 Acidimicrobiia bacterium
AACACGATCGCGGCGGCGGCCAGGCTGTACTGGAGCGCGAGCGTCGTGAAGAACGTCCGCTGGCCGCGCGGCACCGCCATCAGCAGGAACGCCCCCACGGCCCACGCCACCAGGATCGCCCCGCCCCAGCGGGTGGTGCGGAGCGCGACCTTCGCGGCCTCGTCGGCGCCCGCCACCGTGCCCCACAGCAGGTCAGGGGCGAGCAGCAGCGGGATGCCGTAGGCGAGGTTCACGACGATGTACATCCCGAGCGCCATGTTCAGCGTGCCACGCGGCGTACGCTTCGGCCGCTCCCGCGCCCGGCCGCCACCCTCCGCCTCGGGCCGTGCATCCCCACTCATCGCTGAACCTCCTCACAGGCGACGGCGCCGATGCTATTGCGGCCTCACGCAGCCGCGTCGGGGCCGACGAGGTGGCGGCGGAACCACTCCGCCGACAGCCGGGTGACCTCCTCGAGCGCGCCGGCCTCCTCGAACAGGTGGCCGGCGCCGGGAATCACGACGACTTCGTGCTCGGCGCGCATGGCTTGGGCGGCGGCTCGGTTGAGGTCGAGCACGGTGACGTCGGCGCCCCCGACGATCAGCAGCGTCGGGGCGGTCACCCGCACCTCGTCGGGGTGCGCCAGGTCCGGCCGGCCGCCCCTGCTGACGATGGCCGCCACCCGGTCGCCCAGCCGAGCCTGCGCTCGCAACGCGCCGGCGGCGCCGGTCGACGCGCCGAACAGCCCGACCGGGAGGGCGGCCAGCTCCGGCCTCCGCTCCATCCAGGCCACGGCGTCCACCACCCGCTCGGCAATGAGGTCGATGTCGAAGACGTTGCGGCGGTCGGCCGCCTCCGCCTCGGTGAGCAGGTCCAGGAGCAGCGTCGCCAGGCCCGCCGCCCGCAGGCCGCGCGCCACCTCCTGGTTGCGGCTCGAGAAGCGGCTGCTCCCGCTCCCGTGTGCGAACACCACCGCCGCCTCGGCCTGCTGGGGAACCCCGAGTAGCGCCGGGAGGCCCAGGCCGCCGCTCGAGACAACGACCTCGCTGAGCATGTCCATCGCGGGCCTACCCGCCGGCGATCGTCGGGTCGAGCGCGGCGAGGAGGCGCTCCTGGACCCAGCTCAGGTAGTGCAGCAGTGTCTCGCGCGACCCGCCGTCGACCGCTGAGCGCTCCCAGCCGTCGTCGGTGATCCCGAGCCGGGCTCCGAGCAACAGGCGCGTCTCGTTGATGACCCGCAGCCAGCGCGCTGCATCCTCGGCGGTCAGCTCCACCGCACCGGGGACGACGGTGCGGAGGAACGCCTCCCGGTCGTCCACCCGGCCGCGCCGCAGCTCGCCGTCGGAGAACCGCCTGAACTCCTGGTCGGCCTCCGGGTCGTCCGGGTAGGCGCCGGGCGCCAGCCGGGCCGCCGCCGGGTCGTCGCCGATCTCGCCGAGGGTGTCGAGCAGGTCCGGGATGCGCCCCAGGATCGCGGCGTCGGCCGTCGACAGGCGCGCCGTCACCCCACCCGGCGCCGTTCGGAAGCGGATCATCCCTTTTCCAGAGTGGCCCACAACCCGTAGGCGTGCAGGCGGTGGCAGTCGAGCTCGGCCTTCTCGCGGGGCCCGCTGGCGACGACGGCCCGGCCCTCGTTGTGTACCGCCAGCATGAGCCGGGTCGCCTTGGGCTTCGAGAACCCGAACAGCTTGCGGAACACGAACACGACGTAGCTCATGAGGTTGACGGGGTCGTTCCACACGACCACCTGCCACGGGCGCGCGTGGTCGACCTCCTCGCCCGTGTCCGGCAGGTCGACCCTGACGGGGGCGGTGACCCCGGGGCCGGCCAGCGTGCTCACTGCGGCTTCGGCACCCGCGATCGGGCGGCGGACTCCATGCGCTGCGCGTTGAGCCAGTCCTCGAAGTCCTGGCGCGCCACGCGCCACTCCCGTCCGAATTTCACGCCCGGCAGCTCGCCGTTGCGAAGAACCGAGGTGGCCACGAACGTGGACACTCCCATGTATTCGCAGATATCAGCCACCGACAGCCATTCCTTGCCGATGTCGACCTGAATGCGCTCCATGCGTGCAGAGTATGGCCAACCGCAGCCAACGGCAAGAGGGCCGTCACCCGGCAGCGCCGGCGTGGGCCCCGTCCGGTCGGCGGGTCGGTCGGGACGCGATGAATGCGATGATCCCGGCCGCGAGCACGGCCAGCGTCACCCGGAGCGCCGTGGCCTCCACAACGAGCACGATCGAGATCGAGAACGTGACGACGATCATCAATGCAGCCAGCAGCTTGGCCCGCAACGGGATCCCCAGCCCGGCCTGGTAGTCGCGCACCAGCGGGCCGAAGCGGGGGTGGTCGAGCAGCCAGTTGTTGAAGCGCTCGGACGAGCGAGCGAAGAAGAATCCGGCCAGCAGCACCGGTCCCGTGGTCGGCACCAGCGGGAGGAACGCGCCGACGATCGCCACCCCCAGGCTCACGAACCCGAGCCCGATGTAGATGGCCCGCACCGCCCGCGAGCTGTGCACCGTGGCCATGCAAGCCACTTTACCGGGCGGGGACGCCCTACCTGGGGGCCCGGCTTCCGGGCGAGACCGCGGACGGGGCCTTGCCCGTGCCACACTCGGGGCGTGATGGCCGGAAGCGCATCGCGTTGATCAGCATCGGGATCTTCGTCTTCGACGGCGCCGAGGAGCTCGACTGGGCGGGCCCGTGGGAGGTGCTACGCGCCTGGGCCGCGGGCTGGCCGAAGGACGGCGTCGAGGTGTTCACGTTCGCTCCTCGTGACGGCGTCGTCGTCTGCGCCAAGGGGCTGCGCGTGCTCGCCGACCGCACCTGGGAAACGGCCGGGCCGATGGACGTGCTGGTGTACCCGGGCGGCCGCGGCACCCGCGCCCAACTCGCCGACCAGCACCTCCTCGACCTGCTGCGCGCCACCCACCGCCGGGGGACGCTCCTGGCGAGCGTCTGCACGGGGTCGCTGGTGCTGGCCGCGGCCGGGCTGCTCGACGGCCGCCCGGCCACCACCCACTGGGCGTCGCTCGACCACCTCGCCGGGCTGGGCCACGGCATCGAGGTCCGGCCGCTCGATCGCTTCGTCGACGACCGGGACATCGTGACCGCCGCCGGGGTGTCGGCGGGGATCGACATGGCGCTCCACCTCGTCGCCCGACTGCACAGCCCGGCGCGCGCCGCCGAGGTGCGCCGCTACATCCAGTACGACCCGGCCCCACCCGTCTGAGATCCCACGCGGGCGGCCCGCCGGATGACGGCCGGGGACCGCTACGCGACCGCCACGACGAAGACGCCGAACGACGCCAGCAGCAGCGCCCCCTCCGCCCGGGCTACCCGGCGGCCGGTCACGGCGAACACGGCCGCCACCGCGGTCGCCGCGAGCATGAATGCCGTCGCCGCGCCGAACCCGTTGTCGATCGGCGCCGGTGCGATGAGGCCGGCCATCCCGGCGACCGCCAGCGAGTTGAAGAGGTTCGACCCGATGACGTTGCCGACCACGAGGTCGGATTCCCCCCGCCGGGCCGCGGCGAGGCTGGTCGCCAGCTCGGGCAGGCTGGTGCCGACCGCCACCACCACGAGCCCTACGAACGCCGCCTCGATGCCGGCCGCGAGCACCAGCCGGTCGGCGCCGCGCACCAGCACCTCGGCGCCGGCCAGGGTCATGGCCAGGGCCGCGACGCCGATCGCCACCTCCCGCCGCCCGACCGGCGTCGCCGGCTCGACGGCCGCAGGCAGCCCGGTCGCGTCGCCCCAACGGACCAGCAGCAGGATGGCCATCGCCATGCCCGCCGCGAGCACGGCGGCCTCGGCGCGGTCGACCTGGAGGTCCCACAGGACTGCCGCGAGGCCTCCGACCGCGGCCAGCATCGCCAGGCCCTCCCGCGCCACCACCCGGCCGGGCGCGGCGAGGGGGCGCACGAGCGCGGTGGCGCCGAGCACCAGGGTGAGGTTGCTGACGTTGGAGCCGACGACGTTGCCGACCGCCAGGTCGAGGTCGCCGCGCAGGGCCGCGAACGCCGAAACCAGCATCTCGGGGGCCGAGGTCCCGAAGCCGACGACCAGGGCGCCGACGAGGATGGGTGAGATCCCCTTGGCTCGCGACCAGCGCGCCGCCGCGAGCACCATCCGGTCCGCGCCCACGGTCAACAGCGCCAGCCCGACGACGATCAGGGCGAGGGCGGCGGGCATGGCCGGCGATGGTATCGGCGGCCTCGCCCGATTCCCGGACCCGCCGGGGCCACCCGGCCGAACAGCGGGCCGTTAGCCTGCGCCGCCATGGACCGCCAGCGCACACAGAAGACCTGGGTGGAGTCGAACCGGACCATCCCTCGGCGCTTCGTCCGCCCGCTGCTCGAATTCACCCACGTCGAGGCGTCGGGTGGCATCGTGCTGCTCTTCGCGGCCGTCGTGGCGCTGATCTGGGCGAACGCGCCGTTCGGCGAGACGTACACCACGTTCTGGGAGACCGAGATCCTCGTCGAGCTGGGCCCGGTCCACTTCGAGGAGACGTTCCGCGAGTTCGTGAACGACGGCCTCATGGCGATCTTCTTCCTCGTCGTGGGGATGGAGATCAAGCGCGAGCTGGTGGTCGGCGACCTGCGCGACCGGCGCACGGCCGCGCTGCCGGCAATCGCGGCGATCGGCGGGATGGTGCTCCCGGCGCTGCTGTACGTGCTGATCGCCGGTGGCGGCGAGGCAGCGCGCGGGTGGGGCATCCCGATGGCGACCGACATCGCCTTCTCCGTCGGGGTGGTCGCGCTGCTCGGAACGCGCGTGCCGGTCGGCGCCAAGCTCTTCCTGCTGGCACTGGCCATCGTGGACGACATCGGCGCGATCGCCGTGATCGCAGTCTTCTATACCGATGACCTGGCTCTCGGCTGGCTCGCCGCCGCAGTGGTGTCGCTCGCCGCGATCCGCGTCGCCACCCGCATCGGGGTCCGGTGGGTCGGCTTCTACGTCCTGGTCGGGTTCCTGGCCTGGTTCTTCATGCTCGAGTCCGGGGTGCACGCCACGCTGGCCGGCGTCGCCATCGGGCTGCTGACCCCGGTGCGGCCGCTCTACTCCGATTCCGAATACCTGCTGCGGGCCAGGTGGATCCTCGAGCAATACGACATGGACAGCCGCGCCCCGCGGGGCGCCGAACGCGTCGACGACGCCGCGCTGACGCTCTCCACCATCGCCCGGGAGTCGGTGTCGCCGCTGGAGCGCCAAGAGGCGGCGATCCACCCGTGGAGCTCGTTCGTGATCGTGCCGCTGTTCGCCCTCGCCAACGCCGGGGTCCGGTTCACCGAGATCGACGTCCTGGAGACGGTGACGTCCACCGTGTCGCTGGCGATCACCGCCGGCTTGGTCGTCGGCAAGTTCGTGGGGATCGGCATCGCGGCGTTCATCGCGGTGCGGCTCGGATGGGGACGCCTGCCGAGGCGCACCGGGTGGAATCACATCCTCGGCGTCTCCGCGCTGGCCGGCATCGGCTTCACCGTGTCGCTCTTCATCACCAACCTGGCCTTCACCGACCCGGTCATCATCGACCAGGCGAAGACGGGGATCTTCATCGGGTCGACGGGCGCCGGCCTGCTCGGCTACGCGCTGCTGCGACGGGCGCCGCGGGGGGGCAGGCAGGCCGCGGTCGACGCCACGCCGGTGTCGGAGCCGGCCGGGGTGTCGCGGACCTAGGAGCCCTCGCGGCTCAGCCCGAGGCGCGCCCCCTCGATGGCGGGGCAGCGGTCCATCACGACCAGCAGCCCCGCGTCGCGAGCCCGCTCCGCTGCGTCCTCGTCGATGACGCCGAGCTGCATCCAGACCGCCTTGGCGCCGGCCGCGACGGCCTCGTCGACGTGGCCGCCGGCGAACTCGGACCGCCGGAAGATGTCGACAACCTCGACGCCGAGCTCGGACGGGACCGATGCGAGGTCCGGGTAGGCCTCCTCCCCGAGCGCTTCGTCGAGGTGTGGGTTGACCGGGACGACCCGGTAGCCCCAGCTCTGGAGCCGGCGCGCCACCGAGTTGCTCGGCCGGCTGGCGTCGGGCGACAGCCCCACCACGGCCCACACGCGGTACGACTCGAGGATCTCGCGCGCCGGGTCGTCGGTCATGGCGGGCACGCTACCGCACGGCGCGGGCGGAATGCCCCCCGGCCGGCCCGGGTTGCCGAGGCGTGAGCACTGATGCACAGCCGAACCCGCTGGCCGTCGCCTGGTCGGCGGGGCGCGCCATGCGGGTCCGCCGCCCGGCCCCGCACGGGACCGGCACCGTCGCCCATCACGAGCTGGCCGGGACGCTCGCCGCACTGGCCGGCAGGGGCATGCCGGGGCTGGTGGGCCAGCGCGGCGAGCTGGGCGGGTACCTGGGCCGCCTCGAGCGCATCGACCCCGACACGCTGACCCGCGACGAGGCGCTGGCGTACTGGGTGAACCTGTACAACGCCGGTGCGCTGCTGCTGGCCGGCGACGCCTGGGACACCGGCGCCGGCACCGTGCTCAGGGTCCCGGGCGCCTTCGACCGGCGGCGCGTGCGGGTGGCCGGCGAGCGGCTGTCCCTCAACGACGTCGAGCACGGCAAGATCCGGCGGTTCCGCGACCCCCGCATCCACGGCGCGCTGGTGTGCGGGTCGGTGTCGTGCCCGACCCTCCGCTCCGAGCCGTTCACCGGGGATGGGCTCGCCGCCCAACTCGACGACCAGATGCGCGCGTTCCTGGCGGGCGGCGGCGCCGAGGTCGACCGGGACGCCGGCGTCCTGCGGCTGTCCCGGATCTTCTTGTGGTTCGGCGGCGACTTCGTGCGGCCCCACCGCATGCCGACGTGGCTACCGGCCCGCAGGTCGGCCGTCGCCGCCGCGGTGGCGGCGTGGCTCCCCGCCGCCGGGCGCGAGTGGCTCGACCGGGCCGAGCCCCGGATCGAGTTCCAACGCTACGACTGGGGCCTGAGCTGCGCGATCGCATGACGCTGCGAGCGGGGCGAGCCCGGTGAGGCCGCTGCGCCACGGCACCGTGGAGGTGAGCTCCCGCGCCGAGTGGCTGCGGGCCGGCGCCGCCCATGCGCTGCTGGTCCGGGCGGCGGCGGGGGCGGTCGCGCCGTTCGCGCCTCGCCTCGGATCCGCCCGGCTGCGCCGGGCCGAACGGGCATGGGCGGCCGCCGTGCGGCGGGCGCTCCGCATCGACCTGCGGGTCGAGGGCCTCGACCACGTCGACCCCGGCGAGACCTACGTGGTGGCCGCGCTGCACGAGTCGGCCCTCGACCCGCTCGTCGTCGCCCGGCTCCCCCTGCCGCTGCGGTGGGTGCTGCGGCGGGAGATCGTGGACGAGTGGGACGACGTCGGGCCCTACCTGCGGACTGCAGGTCACGTGGTGATCGTGCCGGAGCTGCCCCGCCGGGCGGCAGCCGCGGTCGTGCAGGGCGCTGAGGACACCTTCGCGTCGGGTGAGAGCCTCGCGATCTTCCCGCAGGGCACCCTGCTGGGGGTGGAGACCGCCTTCCTGCCCGGGGCCGCCGCGGTCGCGGCCCGCTGCGGGCGCCCGTTGCTGCCGGTCGTCGTGGCCGGCAGCCACCGGGTGTGGGAGCACCCATTCGGGCGCAAGCTACGGTTCGGCGTACCGGTGGGGCTGCGGGTGCTGCCGCCGGTGCCGCCCGACCGCGTGCGGGCGGAGTGGCGGAGCGTCGAGCGGGCCATGAAAGCCGTGGCGCTGGGGCCGGGGACGCCGCCGCCGCGCCGGTTCGACCCCGACCGGGACGGTTGGTGGCCGGAATATCGCTACGAGATCGACCCCGCCTACCCCGAGCTGGCGGCGCGGGCAGCGGCGATGCGATCCTCGGCGATGCGGAGGTAATCCGCGTCGGTGTCGTAGCCGACGAAGCTCCGGCCCGCCTCCACTGCGGCGACCGCGGAGGCGCCGGCCCCGATGAACGGGTCGAGGACGAGGTCGCCGGCGAACGTGTACAGCTCGATGAGCCGGCGGGGAAGCGCCACCGGGAACGGGGCGGGGTGGCCGACCCGGCGAGCCGACTCGGACGGGATCGACCACACCGAGGTGGTCGCGGCCATGAACTCGTCCTTGGCGATGGTGTCGGCGCCGCGCCGGAGGCGGCGGTAGGACTCCTTGCACCCCACCACCACGTACTCGTGCACGTCCCGCAAGGTGGGGTTCTTCGCCGACTGCCACGACCCCCAGGCCGTCGACCCGCCCGCACCCTTGGCCTTGTGCCAGATGATCTCGCCGCGCAGCAGGTAGCCGATGTCCTGGAGGAGGGCGGCGAGGTGGTGGTTGAGCGGCAGGTAGGGCTTGCGGCCGAGGTTGGCGACGTTCACCGCGACCCGGCCGCCTGGTTCCAGCACCCGGTACGTCTCGACCAGCACCGCCTTCAGCAGCTCCAGGTACTCGCCGAGCGACAGGTCGGCGTCGTAGTCCTTGCCGACGTTGTACGGGGGTGAGGTGACCATGAGCGCCACGCAGCCGTCCGGGAGCTGGTCCATGCTCTCCGACGATTGGCAGTAGAGCCGGTCGACGACCTCCGGCGGCGGGTCGGCGGGCTCCGTGGGGGGCGCCGCCGCTTGTTGCGGGGCGGACATCCGCCTGGCGTAGAACGCCGACGAGTCGTGGTTCTCGCGTTTACCCGAGCCGAACGACGCGGTGGTGGTGGCCAAGGCCCTCCTCGGGGGACCGCAGCACGGTAGCAAAGATTTCGCGAATCGGCCGGGCGGCCCGCCTCGGCCGGCGTCCGTCACCCGGTCGCGAGCCGCTCGACCTCGAGCAACATGATCCGGCGGTCGGTGGCATCGAGCACCCGGAAGCGGAGCCCGGCCACGTCGAACTCCTCGCCCACGGCCGGGAACCGGCCGGCGAGGCCGAGCACAAGCCCGGCGGCGGACGCCCAGTCGCCGTCGGGGAGATCGACCCCGAGCTGCGTGGCGAGGTCCACCAGGTCGCAGGTGCCGGCGACCCGCCAGGTCGCAATGCCCACCCTGCGAACGTCGGGGACGGCATGCTCGCCCTCGTCGGCGACGCCGCCGACGAGCTGCTCGACCGCATCCTCGATCGTCACGATGCCCGCCGTCCCGCCGTGCTCGTCGACGACCACCGCCAGGTGCAGGCCCTGCGCCTGCATCTCGCCGAGGACGTCGGCGACCCGCTTCGACTCCGGCGCGACCAGCACCTCCGCAGCCAGGTCCCCGACCACGCCCGGGGCGCCGTCGGCGACGGCCGCGGCGAGGTCGCGCAGCCGCACGACGCCGACGATCTCGTCGAGGCTGCCCGCGTGCACGGGGAGGCGCCGGTGGCCGGTGCCGACCGCGATCCGGAGCGCGGCACCGGTTGCGGCGTCGACGGGCACGGCCACGATGTCGGTGCGGGGGACGACGATCTCACCCACGCGTCGATCACCGAGCCGGAAGGCCCTCTCGATGAGCTCCCGATCGGTGGGCTTGATCTCGCCGGCCTGCTCGGCCTCGGCCGCCAGCGCCCGCAGCTCGGCCTCCGAGACGGCCGCCGGGCTCGCGATGCCGGTACCCGGCGCCTGGAGGTCGGCGAACCGCACCAGGATGCTCACCAGCGGCCGCAGCACCGTGGCGAGTACCCACACCGGCCATGCGAGCAGCAGCGCGGTCGGCAGCGGGTAGCGCACCGCGTACGTCTTGGGGATCGCCTCGCCGTAGACGAACAGCACGGCGGTGAGCACGACCGAGCCGAGCGTGACGCCGAGGTTGCCGAACCACCGCTGCGCCAGGATGCCAGCCACGGTGGCCGCCCCGATCTGCACCAGCAGCACGGCCAGCAGCACGCCGTTCAGGACTCGCGGCAGGTCGTCGAGCAGCCCGACGAGGCGCTGCGCCCGGCGGTGGCCCTCCCCTGCCAGCAGCTCGACGCGCACCCGCCGTACCCGCAGCAGCGACGTCTCCGCGGCCCCGAGCACGACGGCGGAGACGATCAGCGCGAGGAGGAGAACGGCGAGTGGCAGGTCGCGGGCGAGGTCCATGAGGGCGAGGACCAGTTCAGCAGAGGCGCGGCCCTGCTCGGCGCACTAGGTTCCAGAGAGGATTGCGCGAGCAACGTAGGGGGCGACATGGCCGACCAGAAGACCTGCTTCGTCGTGCAGGGCTACGGCAAGAAGACGGACTTCGCGACGGGCCGCGTGCTCGACCTCGACAAGTCGTACAACATCATCAAGATGGCGGTGGAGGAAGCCGAGCTCGAGTGCATCCGCTCGGACGAGATCCCCCAGTCGGGCAGCATCGACCGGCTGATGTACGAGCAGATCCTCACCGCCGACCTCGTCATCGCCGACCTCAGCACCTCGAACGTCAACGCCGCCTACGAGCTGGGGGTGCGCCACGCGCTCCGCCCGTTCACGACGATCGTCATCGCCGAGGAGCAGTTCCGCTTTCCCTTCGACCTCAACCACATCGTGATCCGCACCTACCGCCACCTCGGCGAGGACCTGGGCTTCTCCGAGGCGATGGAGTTCAAGCAGAGCCTGGCCGCGGCGATCGCCGAGATCCTCGGCAAGGACGAGGTCGACAGCCCGGTGTACACGTATCTCGCGGGCCTGCGGGCTCCCGTCCTCAGCGCAGCAGACGCGGCCGACGCCGCTCCGCCGCCTGCCGCGGCCGGCGACGGCGCCGGCGCCGATGGCGCTTCGACCAAGGCGCTGCTGGATGCGGCGTTGGCGGCCCGCGCCGCCGGCGACTGGGTCCAGGCGAAGGCCGTGCTCACCGGCCTTCGCGCGCTGCGGCCCCACGACGACTTCGTGACGCAGCAACTCGCGCTGGCGACCTACAAGGCGAAGGTGCCCACCGAGGCGGCCGCGCTCCAAGAGGCGCTGGCGGTGATGGCGGACCTCGGCCCCGGCACGTCGACCGACCCCGAGACGCTGGGGCTGTGGGCGGCGATCCACAAGCGCCTCTGGGAGATCGAACCCGAGCCGGCCGTGCTCGACGAGGCGATCAAGGGCGCGCTGAAGGGGTTCATCCTCAAGCAGGACCACTACAACGGCATCAACCTGGCCTTCCTGCTCGACGTCCGGGCCGCCCGGGCCGGGGTGCCCGCCGACGAGGCGACCGCCGACCGGGTCCGGGCACGCCAGGCCAGGGCGGACGTGGTGGGCATCGCGCAGCAGCGGCTCGAGGGCGAGCTGAGCGACGAGGAGCGCTACTGGCTGACGGCGACGATCTGGGAGGCCCACGCCGGCCTGGGCGACGAGTCCGCCGCGGCCGAGTGGGAGGCGACGGCCGTCGCGATCGCGCCGGAGTCGTGGATGGTCGACTCGACGCGGGAGCAGCTCGCCAAGCTGCGAACCCTCCAGGCGGCGGCGCCGCCCTAGAGGAGCTCGCTCCCAACGCGCGGTCCACCCGCCGCGGCGGCCCGGGCGACGTCGCCGATGATCGCAGCCAGGTCCTGCGGCCGGGACCACATCGGCCAGTGGCTCGTCGGCAGGTCGACGTAGGTGACGTTGCGCAGCTCCGCCAACCCACCGACGAACGCGTAGCCGGCCGCCACCGCCTCCCGGTACTGCTCCGACGTGAACCCGGTGCACACGACGGTGGTCGGCACGTCGAGGCGGCCCGGGTTGTGCAGCTCCGGGCCTTCCCGCACCGTTGCGCCGGGCTGGGGGACGGCGCGCTCGCGGAAGGTGGCGAGCTGGATCTCCGTGAGCCCGCCGAGGTTCTCCGCCGCGGCGAGCTCGTCCTGGGGCGGGAGCGGCATCTCGACGCCTGAGAACTCGGGGTCGAGCGGACCGGTGGCCGGACCGGAGTCGACGTAGACCATGGCCGCGATCTGCTCGGGCACCCGGTCCGTTGCCGCGTAGCCGGGGACGCCGGCCCCGCTGTGTACGGCCAGTACGACGGGACGCCCCGCGCCGGCGACGGCGTCGGTGATGGCATCGACGTGGTCGGCCAGCGTGATGGCAGCCCGGTCGGCCGCGGAGGGCTCCAGGCCGGGGAGCGTCAACGCAACCACCTCGTGGCCGGCGGAGCGCAGCAGGCCGGCGACCTCGTCCCACGCCCACGCCCCGAGCCAGAAGCCCGGGACAAGCACGATGGGCGCGGCGGGCGAATCCACGTCAGGCCTCGCCCGCCATGGCCGACCGGTAGCTGCCGAGCACCTTGAGATGCGACAGCGTGGCGGGGGTCGGGTCGATCACGGTTTCGAGCCCGGCCGGCCCGGGCCGATGCAGGAAGTCGACATAGAACCGGTAGCTCCACGCCTCGCCGCTCGGCCGCGACTCGATGCGGGTGAGGTTCGCGCCGCGCAGCCCCAGCTCGGCGAGCGCCAGGGCCAGTGCGCCGGGCCGGTGGGCGGTCTCGAACACGATCGACGTCTTGTCGTCGTCCGGCCGGCACTCGGCCTCGCCTGGCTCGAGCACCACGAAGCGGGTCGTGTTGTGGGCGCGGTCCACCACGTCGTTGAGCAACGTCTCCAGCCCGTGCTGAGAAGCTGCGTCGGCCGGGGCCAGCGCCACCTGCGCCGGGTTCTCGTCGGCGGCGACCCGCCGTACCGCTCCTGCGGTGTCGTTGACCGGCACCGCCTCCCACCCGCGCTCGGCGAGCATGGCCTCGGCCTGCGCCAGCGCCTCCGGGTGGGACAGCACCCGCTTCACCAGGTGGAGCGGCGTGCCGGGGATGCCGACCAGCGCATGGCGCACCTCCATCCGGTGCTCGGCAACGATCGTGGCCGCCGCGTCGACGAGACGGTCGAGCACCGGGAGCACGCTGCCGGTGGTGGAGTTCTCGATCGGCAGCACGAGCTTCGCCACGTCACCGTCGGCCAGGCCGCCGAACGTCGCGCCGAACGTCGCGAAGCCGACCGGCTGGGCGGCGGGGAACAGGGCCCGGACCGCCTGGAAGCTGTACGAGTGGGGCTCGCCCTGATATCCGACCTTCACCGGCGGGACGATAGACCGGCGGTGCTCGCGGCCTGCCGCGCTGTGTGGCAGACTCGCAGGTATGCCCACCGCCGAAACCGCTACTACCGCGCCCGACTGGGTCGCCGACGCGGTCTTCTATCAGGTCTTCCCAGACCGGTTCGCCAAGTCGGACCACGTGGACAAACCGGCCGGCTTGGAGAGCTGGGACAGCCCACCCACCGTGCACGGGTACAAGGGTGGCGATCTGTGGGGCGTGATCGAGCGCCTCGACTGGGTGCAAGACCTCGGCTGCAACGCGCTCTACCTCAACCCGATATTCCAGAGCGCGTCCAACCACCGCTACCACACCCACGACTACTACCGCGTCGACCCGCTGCTCGGCGGCGACGAAGCGTTCGACGAGCTCCTGAAGGAGTGCCGCTCCCGCGGCCTCCGGGTGATACTCGACGGCGTCTTCAACCACGCCAGCCGCGGGTTCTTCCAGTTCAACGACCTGCTGGAGAACGGTCCGCAGTCGCCCTGGATCGACTGGTTCGTCGTCGAGGACTTCCCGGTGCGCGCCTATCACCCGGAGGGCGAGATCAACTACCGCGCCTGGTGGGGCGTGCCGGCGCTGCCGGAGTTCAACACCGACAACCCCCAGGTGCGGGAGTACCTCATGCGGGTGGGCGAGTACTGGGCCCGGCGCGGCATCGACGGGTGGCGGCTCGACGTGCCGGGCGACATCACCACCCCGGGCTTCTGGGAAGAGTTCCGCCAGCGCACCAGGCAGGTGAACCCGGACCTCTACCTGGTCGGCGAGATCTGGGACGACGCCCGTGACTGGATCTCGCGCGGCGACAGGTTCGATGCCACGATGAACTACCTGTTCGGCGGCGCCGCGCTGTCGTTCGCGGCCAACCGGCGCATCGACCCGTCGATCGGCGCCGGGGTCTCCTACGAGCTGTACCCCGGGATGGACGCCTCCGGCTATGCGGCCCGCATCGATCGGCTGCTCGCCATGTACCCAACCGAGGTCCACCGCGCCAACCTCAACCTGCTCGGCTCCCACGACACGCCGCGCGCCGTGTCGGTGGCCGGCGGCGACGGCAAGGCGATGCGGCTTGCCGCGCTGCTGCAGATGACGTTCCCGGGCGCGCCGTCGATCTACTACGACGACGAGATCGGGCTCGAGGGCGGCAAGGACCCCGACAACCGGCGCTCGTTCCCGTGGGAGCAGCCGGACTCGTGGGACCACGACCTGCTGGTGGCGCACCGGGAGCTGATCGCCCTCCGCCACGCCCATCCCGCGCTGCGTTCCGGCTCCTACCGGCGGCTCTGGCCGCCGGCCGACGAGCCGGGCGACATGCTGTACGTGTGCTCGCGTGAGGACGGCGACGCCGCGCTGGTGGTGGCCGCCAACGCCGGCGACACCACCGAGGTGGCGACGCTGTCGACGATCGACCTCGGGCCCGGGCGGTTCGAGACGCTGTGGGGAGCCGGGGAGGTACAGGTGGCCGAGCAGTCGGTGCGGCTGTCGGTGGGGCCGCAGCAGGGTGCGGTCTGGTCGGTGACCTGAGCCTCGCGGCGGCCGGCGGCCGGTCGGTACCATGCCCGCATGGCTGACAGCGACACGACGAGCATCGACGGCGGGGATTTCGGGCCGAACATCTGGCTGGTCGATCAGATGTACCGGCGGTATCTCGACGCCCCGGATTCCGTGAGCCCGTCCTGGCAGGAGTTCTTCGAGGACTACCGGCCCTCCGACTTCCACAGCGTGCCGCAGGCCGAGGCCGCCCGGCCGGCCACCACCGCGACGGCCGCCACTGCGACGGCCGCCCCGGCGGCACCGCAGGCGACCGCCCCCAAGCCCGAACCGCAGGGCGACGCGGCACCGGTGCCCGACGGCGCCGACGTGTCCCCGCTGCGCGGCGCGTCGGCCGTGATCGTCGACCGGATGGAGGCGAGCCGCGACATCCCCACCGCGACGTCGGTGCGGACGCTCCCGGCCAAGCTGCTCGAGGTCAACCGGCTCATCATCAACAACCAGCTCTCCCGCCTCACCCAGGGCGGCAAGGTGAGCTTCACCCACCTCATCGGCTGGGCAGTGGTGCAGGCGCTGGCGGAGCGGCCCGCGATGAACGTGTCCTACCGCGAGGTCGACGGCAAGCCGCACGTGGTCCGCTACCCGAGCATCAACCTCGGCCTGGCGATGGACATGCCGCGCAAGGACGGGAGCCGCACGCTCCTCGTGCCCAACATCAAGGGCGCCGACGACATGGATTTCCGGCAGTTCTGGCTCGCCTACGAGAACGTGGTCCGCCGGGTGCGGGCGAGCGAGATCACCCCGGAGGACTTCGCCGGGACAACCGCCACGCTCACCAACCCGGGCACGGTGGGCACGGTGCAGTCGGTGCCGCGTCTGATGCCCGACCAGGGCGCGATCATCGGCGTCGGCGCGATCCACTACCCGCCCGAGTACGAGGGATCCGACCCGCTGTCGCTCGCCCTCAACGGCATCGGGCGGATCATCACCCTCACCAGCACGTACGACCACCGGGTGATCCAGGGCGCCGAGAGCGGCGAGCTGCTCCGCCGCATCCACCAGTTCCTCCTCGGCGAGGACCGCTTCTACGACGAGATCTTCGCCGCGATGGGCATCCCCTACGTGCCGGCCCGCTGGGCCACCGACAGCAACCCCCCGCCGGGCAGCCGGCCGTGGGCCGAGAAGCAGGCACGGGTGTTCCAGCTCATCAACATGTACCGGGTACGCGGCCACCTGATCGCCGACCTCGACCCGCTGCGCATGCAGCCGCCGGCCATCCACCCCGAGCTCGACCCGCTCACCTACGGGCTGACGATATGGGACCTGCAGCGGGAGTTCGCCACCGGCGGCCTCGGCGGGCACGAGCGGCTGGCGCTCGGGCGCATCCTCGGGCTGCTGCGCGACGCCTACTGCCGCACCACGGGCCTGGAGTACATGCACATCCAGGAGCCCGACCAGAAGGAGTGGATCCAGGCCCGGGTCGAGGGCCAGAAGGACGAGATCAGCGACACCGACAAGCGGCGCATCCTCCAGAAGCTCAACGAGGCCGAGGCGTTCGAGACGTTCCTCCACCGCAAGTTCCTGGGCCAGAAGCGGTTCAGCCTCGAAGGCGCCGAGGGCTTCATCCCGCTGTTCGACGCGGTGCTCAACGCCGCCGCGGACGCCGGCATGTCCGACGCGCTGGTCGGCATGGCGCACCGCGGGCGGCTCAACGTGCTGGCCAACATCGTCCGCAAGGGCTACGCCCAGATCTTCAGCGAGTTCGAGGACAACGTCCAGGTCGACAAGGCGATGGGCTCCGGCGACGTCAAGTACCACCTCGGCGCCAGCGGCACCCACGAGTCACCTTCCGGTTCGAAGCTGACGGTCGAGGTGGTCTCCAACCCCAGCCACCTCGAAGCCGTCGACCCGGTGCTGGAGGGCGTCGCCCGGGCCCGCCAGGACCGGATGGGCGCCGGCGCCGATGACCTGGTGCTGCCGGTCCTCATCCACGGCGACGCCGCATTCGCCGGCCAGGGCGTCGTGGCGGAGACGCTCAACCTCTCCCAGCTCGCCGGCTACCACACCGGCGGCACGATCCACATCGTCATCAACAACCAGGTGGGCTTCACGACGAGCGCCGCCGAGGCCCGCTCCAGCTTCTACGCCACCGACGCCGCCAAGGCCATCCAGGCGCCGATCCTCCACGTCAACGGCGACGATCCCGAGGCGCTGGTGCGGGCCGCCCGCCTGGCCTTCGCCTTCCGCCAGGCATTTCACAAGGACATCGTGATCGACCTGATCTGCTACCGGCGCTGGGGCCACAACGAGGCCGACGTCCCGTCGTTCACCCAGCCGATCATGTACGCCGCCATCGAGAACCACCGCTCGCCCCGCAAGCTGTACATGGAGCGCCTGGTCAACCGGGGCGAGCTTTCGCTCGACGAGGGCGAGCAGCTCCTCGAGGAGTTCAACGGCCTGCTCAGCCAGGCGTTCCAGGAGACCAAGGAGCTGGTGGCCGAGCCGCCCGAACGGCCCGCCCAGATGCCCCCCGACCGGCCGACCGCAGTGGGCCGGGACCAGCTCGACCGGATCGCGGCCCAGCTCACCGACGTCCCCGAGGGCTTCACCGTGCACCCGAAGCTGGTGCGCGTCCTCGACGAGCGGCGGGACCTCTACACGGGAGGCGAGACCGACTGGGCCGCAGCCGAGGCGCTGGCCATCGGGTCGCTGCTGCTGGAAGGGCACCCGGTGCGCTTCGCGGGGGAGGACACCCAGCGGGGCACGTTCAGCCACCGCCACGCCGTGCTGGTCGACAACGTCACCGAGCGCGACTGGATGCCCCTCGCCGAGCTGGCGGACGACCAGGCGCCGGTGTACTTCGTCGACAGCCTCCTGTCGGAGTTCGCCGCGCTCGGCTTCGAGTACGGCTATTCGATCGGCGACCCCGACGCGCTGGTGGCGTGGGAGGCGCAGTTCGGGGACTTCGTCAACGGCGCCCAGGTCGTCATCGACCAGTTCGTCATCGCCGGCGAGGACAAGTGGAACCAGGAGAGCGGCCTGGTGATGCTGCTCCCCCACGGGTTCGAGGGCCAGGGCCCCGAGCACTCGTCGGCCCGCATCGAGCGGTTCCTCCAGAACGCTGCCGAG
>JBFKDA010000029.1:0-17253 GCA_041619955.1 Acidimicrobiia bacterium
CGCAAGCGAGCCGGGGATGTGTTCTGGTGGAGGAGCCTGTTCACGGTGTTCCTCGTCCAGGCTGCGCTGATGTGGACGGTCTCCCTGCCGGTCCAGGCCGGCCAGGTCCCGGAAAGCGGCCTCAACCTGCTGGACGCGTTGGGTGTCGCCTGTTGGGCGGTCGGCCTCTTCTTCGAGGCCCTCGGCGACGTGCAGCTCGCGAGGTTCAAGGCCGATCCCGCCAACGAGGGGAAGGTGATGGACCGCGGCCTGTGGCGCTACACCCGCCACCCCAACTACTTCGGCGACTTCATGGTCTGGTGGGGCCTGTACTTCGTCGCCCTCGCCACCGGCGACGCCTGGTGGACGTTCGTCGGCCCGGTCGTGATGACGGTGCTGCTGATGAAGGTGTCGGGCGCCGGCCTGCTGGAGCGGTCGTTGCGCAAGCGCAAGCCGGAGTACGAGGACTACGTGCGGCGCACGAACGCCTTCTTCCCGGGCCCGCCGCGGGCCTGAACCCTGCCCCCGACCGGCGGAGGGCGAGCCGGGCCGTTCGCGCCGCATCCCGTTACGCTGCTCTGATGGCCCATCGCCTGCATCTTCCCCATCCGCCGGAGCGCTGGGCGCTCGGGCGCATCCAGAACCCCATACGCGGGCTCCTCCACGGCACGGCCGCCCTCGGCGCGGTGGCCGGCGTGGCGTGGCTGCTCGTCGACAGCCCGGGCGACTCGCTATCACGCAAGCTGGCGCTCACCGTGTTCGGCGCTGCGCTCGTTGCGCTGTTCACGATCAGCACGCTGTACCACACCCTGCCGTGGGGACCGCGCTGGAAGAGGCGGATGCAGCGCCTCGACCACTCGGCGATCTTCGGCGTGGTCGCAGGCAGCTACACGCCCATCGCGGTGATCGTGTTCGACGGGTGGATCACCGTCGCGGCGCTGACGGTGGCCTGGGTGGGTTTCGCGGTCGGCGTGGGCCAGATCTGGCTCTTCCCGCGGGAGACGCATGCGTTCTCGATCGCGCTCAACACGACGATCGGGGCGCTGTCGCTGCTGTTCGTCAAGGCACTCGTCGACCGGCTGCCCCTGCTGGCGGTGGCGCTGCTGGCGCTGGGCGGCGTGATGTACCTCGTCGGGATGGTGCTGCTCGTCACCAACCGGCCCCAGCTCTGGCCGCGCGTCTTCAGCTACCACGAGGTGATGCACGTCCTCGTGGTGGCCGCGGCCGGGACCTACTGGTTCGTGACGTGGCGCTGGGTGGCGCCGTTCGCCGGCTGAGCCGCCGGCAAGGCTCACTTCTTGGCAGCCTCCAACCGCGCGATGCCCTCGCGGACGATCGTGTTGATGAGGTGGTCCAGTTCGCCGTCGTCGGCCTTGCCGTCCGGCGCCGGGTAGTAGTGGATCGGGTCGCCCACGAACAGCCCAAGGGCGTGCGCGCGGTGGACGAGGTTGGCTCCGAGTCGCGTTGCCATGAAACTGCCCTCCCTCACTTCGCGGCTTCGAGCCGGTCGACGATGGTGTTGACCACGACGGTGACGAAGTGGTCGCGTTCAGCGCGGTCTGCGGGTCCCCCCGGGTAGTAGTACCACGCTTCGCCTTTGAAGAGTTCGAGCGCATGCGCTCGGTCGATCAGGTCCCGATCCAGCTCCGTCGCGGTCGCGCCGGCCTTGCGGGCGGGCGGCACGGCGGTGATCGGCGCCGATGCGGCGGTGGCGGAGCCCTGCCCCAGCGCAGCCGCCAGCCGGCTCCGGAACGCACCCATGTCGAACGACGGGTCGATCTTGCGCTTCGTCCACTCCTTGTGGCCGATCACGTGGTTGGCGGTCCAGCCGTGCCTCTGGCAGATCGCCACGCAGGAATTCACCACGGCATCGATCTGCTCCGCAGGGTACGGGTCCGTGCCGTCACCCAGGTTCTCGATCTCGATGCCGTAGAAGAAGCTGTTGCCACCCGTGGCGTCCGCGCCGGGTCGCGCGGCCGGCGGCTTGCCCTGCTTCACCCGCTCGAGCGCGGCCGTGTCGCCCTTGCCGGCGTGGTGGGCCACCCCGCCGGTGAGCAGGTGGACCCGCCCGTCCTTGCGCGGGCACAGGTGGGCCAGCGGGCCCTTGAGGTCCGGACGGCCGTCGCGGACGACCTTGAAAGTGCCGTCTCCTCTCCCTGCGGTGTGGTGAAGCATGATGCCGACCGGCTTGAAGTTCGCCGCGCTGGTGCGGGTCTCCCAGTGCGGCTCCGGGCGCACGTCGACGCCAGCCATCTTGAGTGCTTGCAGCAGATCCATCGTTCGGATCCTCCCCTCATGAACCTGCCCACCGCCCCAATGCTGGTGCGGAGTCCTTACGCGCGGAATATGAGGGCTGCGGCTGCCTGCGTCAAGACGATTTCTGGGGGAATCCGGGGTTTTCGTAAGCCTCCGGGTTGGCGCACGACGGGAGCCGCTCTCCCCGCAGCCCGGCGAGCAGGTTGGCGGCCGCCAGGTCGGCCATCGCCGCCCGGGCCCGGCGCGTGGCGCTGCCGACGTGGGGCACCACGAAGCAGTTGGGCAGCGCCAGCAGCGGGTGATCGGCCGGCAGCGGCTCGGGATCGGTGACGTCGAGGGCGGCCGCCGCGATGCGCCCCGCGGCCAGCGCGTCCCCCAGCGCCTCCTGGTCGACCACCGGGCCGCGGGACGCGTTGACGAACGTGGCGGTCGGCCGCATCTGGGCGAACGCCGATGCGTCGAACAGGTGGTCGGTGGCCTCGGTGAGCGGCACCAGCACCACCACGTGGTCGGCCTCGGCGAGCAGGTCGGCGCAGCTCCGGTACTCAGCGCCGGCGCCGGGGCGCGGATGGCGGTTGTGATAGAGCACCCGCATCCCGAACCCGGCGGCCCGCCGGGCGACCGCCTCGCCGATCCGGCCCATGCCGACGATGCCCAGCGTGCTGCCGTGCACGTCCTCGCCCAGCAGCAGCTCCGGGTCCCACGGCCCCCAGCCGCCGGCGCGGACGAAGTCGCGACCCTCGCCGAGGCGGCGGGCGGCGGCGAGCAGCAGCGCGAACACCAGGTCGGCGGTGGTCTCGGTGAGCACGTCGGGGGTGTGGCCCACCGGGATGCCGCGGGCGGTGCACGCGGCCAGGTCGACGTTGTCGACGCCCACTGCCATCGACGACACCACCTGCAGCCGGGGCGCCGCGTCCAGCAACTCCTGGTCGACGGCGTCGGTGAGCATGCAGTAGAGCCCGTCGCAGTCGCCGACTTGGCGCAGCAGCACGTCCCGGTCGATCGGCCGGCCCTCGTCCCAGCACCAGACGTCGCCGGCGGCCGCGAGCGTGTCCAGCGCGTCGGGCGCGGGCGGGCGGCGGGTCACCACGATGCGGGCGTCGGTCACGGCGGCCTCAGATGCGTTTGAACAACACGCCGACGACGAGGAGGATCCCGCCGCCGGTGCTCAGCCAGAACGCATACTCGTCGGGGTTGGTGACGCCGGCGACGTCGACGAAGTCGAGGTGCAGGACGATGCCGGCGGCGATCGCCAGCACGCTCAGCCAGAACGTCGCCTTGGTCGGCGGGGTCATCCGCAGCACGGTCGCGCCCTCCTCTGGGTCGGCGGCGGCAGGCTACATGGGGCCGGCGGTACTGTTGGGACATGTGCTGCTTGGTCGTGCTGGGGGCGGTGTTCGGACCGCGGCTCGCAGTGTTCGCGTGGTGGCTGCTCGACATGGATCGCTGGAAGGCTGCGTTCGACTCGGGGTGGGTCGCGCTCGTGGGGTTCCTGTTCCTGCCGTGGACGACGCTCGGCTACGTGCTCGTCGCGCCCGAGGGCGACATCGTGGGGTTCGACTGGTTCGTGCTCGTGCTGGCGTTCGTCGTGGATCTGGCCGCCCACGGAGGCGGGGCGCGGGAAGGGGCGGCGCGCGCCTGAGGGCGACGGGACGCGCCGCCTGCGCCGCAGGCGGCCGGCGCCGCTAGGCCCGGCCGGCCAGCCACTCCCGCAGCGCGGCGATCTGGGCGCGCACGCTGTCGAACGAGCCTCCGCCCGGCGTGCGGCGGCGGCGTAACGACACGGGCGGGTCGGCGAACTGCACGTCGCCCGACTCGAAGCGGTCGTCGATGGCCACCGGCTCCAGCGGGTCGAGGTCGGCGAGCGTGCGCCCGTCGGCGGCCACTGCGGCCACCAGCCGCCCCACTACGTCGTGGGCCTCCCGGAACGCCACGCCCCGCTCTACGAGCAGCTCGGCGAGGTCGTAGGCCGTCACCCACGGCGACGGCGGCGCCGGGTCGAAAGCTGCAGTCCCCACCATCCCGGTCAGCGCCTCCAGCGCCCCGGCAAGCGAGTCGTCGGCGTGGAACACCGCCGCCTTGTCCTCCTGCAGGTCGCGGTTGTATGCCAGCGGCAGGCCCTTCTGGAGCGCGAGCAGCGCCATCACGTCGCCGGCCACCGTCGCCGCCTTGGCGCGGGCCAGCTCGGCGACGTCGGGGTTCTTCTTCTGCGGCAGCGCCGACGAGCCCGTCGTGTAGGCGTCGGCGTAGGAGGCCCATCCGAACTCCGCGCTCGCCCACAGCACCAGCTCCTCGCCGAGCCGGGACAGGTGGGCCATCGCCTGGGCGCAACAGAACGCGTACTCGGCCACCACGTCGCGCGACGCCACCGCGTCGAGCGAGTTGGCGAAGACCCGGCCGAACCCGAGCGTCGCGGCCACCGCCTGCGGATCGAGCGGCAGCGACGAGCCGCCCCCTGCGCCGGCGCCGAGCGGCGACTCGTCGAGCCGGGCCCGGCAGTCGGCGAAGCGGGCGGCGTCGCGGGTGAGCGCCCACGCATGCGCCAGCAGCAGGTGACCGAACGGAACCGCCTGCGCCTGCTGGAGGTGGGTGTAGCTGGCGGCGACCCGCTCCCCGGCCATGTCTGCCTGGTCGACGAGGGCGCCCACCAGCCCGCGCAGGCCGTCGATGCGCTGCCCGGCGGCCCGGCGGAGGTAGAGGCGGATGTCGAGCGCGACCTGGTCGTTGCGCGAGCGCCCGGTGTGGAGCTTGCCGGCGACCTCGCCCACGAGCTCGCCGAGCCGCCGCTCGACGGCGCTGTGCACGTCCTCGTCGCCGTCGGACCAGGCGAACGTCCCGCTGTCCGCTTCCCCCGCGATGCGCTCCAGCCCGTCGACGAGGTCCACCAGCTCGTACTCGTCGATGAGCCCGGCCCGGCGCAGCATGCGCACGTGGGCCAGCGAGCCGGCAACGTCGTCGGCCAGCAGGCGCCGGTCCGCGGCGGATACCGTGAAGCGCCACATCGCGTCGGCGGGAGGCTCGTCGAAGCGCCCGCCCCAGAGCGTCATTCGCCCTCCCCGATGCGCTTCTCGGCGTAGGTGCGGAGCCGCAGCGACTGGAGCCGGATGAACCCGGTGGCGTCACCCTGGTGGTACACGTCGTCGGCCTCGAACGTCACCGTCGCGTGGTCGTACAGGGCGTGGTCGGAGCGGCGCCCGACCACCGCCGCCTGGCCCTTGTACAGCCGGAGGCGGGCCTCGCCGTTGACGCGGGCCTGAACGTCGTCCATGAACTTCTGCAGCGCCTCCCGTTCGGGCGAGAACCAGAACCCGTTGTACACCATCTCGGCGTACCTGGGCACCAACTCGTCGCGCAAGTGTTGCACCTCGCGGTCGAGTGTGATCGATTCCACCGCCCGGTGCGCGTGGTACAGGATCGTCCCGCCAGGCGTCTCGTAGACGCCGCGCGACTTCATCCCGACGAAGCGGTTCTCGACGATGTCGACGCGCCCGACGCCGTGGCGCCCGCCGATGTCGTTCAGCCGCTCCAGCAGCGCGACCGGCTCCAGCGACTCGCCGTCGACCGCCACCGGGTTGCCGCGCTCGAAGGCGACGACGACCTCCTGCGGCTCGTCGGGCGCGCCGTCCGGATCCGTGGTGAGGCGGAACATCCCCGCCGGGGGCGCCTCCCACGGGTCCTCCAGCACCCCGCCCTCGTACGAGATGTGCCACAGGTTGGCGTCGACGGAGTACGGCTTCTCGGCCGTTACCGGCACGGGAATGCCGTGTTCCTCCGCATAGGCCACGCAGTCCGCCCGGCCGCGCAGCGACCATTCCCGCCAAGGCGCGATCACGGCGAGATCGGGCCGCAACGAGTACACGCCCAGCTCGAAGCGGATCTGGTCGTTGCCCTTGCCGGTGGCGCCGTGGGCGATGGCGTCGGCGCCCGCCTCCGCGGCGGCGCGGACCAGGCCCTTCGCGATGACCGGCCGGGCCAGCGCGGTACCCAGCAGGTAGTAGTCCTCGTAGATCGCCGACGCTCGCAACGCCGGGAACGCGTAGTCGGCTACGAACTCGTGGCGCAGGTCCTCCGCGATAGCCTCCACCGCGCCCGTCGCAAGCGCCTTGGCGCGCGCCTCCTCGGCCTCCTCGCCCTGGCCGACGTCGGCGGTGTAGGCGACGACCTCGGCGCCGTACTCCTCGATCAACCAGCGGAGGATGACCGACGTGTCGAGCCCGCCGGAGTAGGCGAGCACCACCTTCTTGATCGGCGTCGTCATCGCCCAGCTCCCATCTGTTCGAGTTCCTTGGCCAGGCGCCATCCGCCCGACTGATCTGCCGCCACGGCCAGCACGGTGTCGTCACCGGCGACGGTGCCGAGCACCGTATCGATGCCGGCCCGGTCGATCGCGCCCGCCACCACCTGTGCCGCCCCGGGCGGGGTGCGCAGGACGACGAGGTTGCCCGAGGGCGTGATGGCTTCGACGAAGTCGGCCAGCGCCCGGGCCAGCGCGTCCAGCTCTTCCGAGCCCGAGCCGGGCGGCGGGATCACGTAGCGGACCGCGCCGTCGCCTGCCCGTTCGCGCACCGCGCCGATCGCAGCGAGGTCGCGCGACACGGTCGCCTGCGTCACCGGGTAGCCGTCGGCGGCGAGCATGTCGACGAGCTCGCTCTGGCGCGTGATCGTGCGCCGCTCCACGAGGTTGCGGATCGTGCGCCGCCGGGCCGCCGTGCCCGGGCTCATGGGTCGACCGCCGCGACGACCTCTGGGACCACCATCGTGCCGATGCCCTCGCGCGTGAAGATCTCGAGCAGCAGCGCGTGCTGGACGCGCCCGTCGAGGATGTGGGCGCGCGCCACGCCGCCGTTGAGCGCCACGAGGCACGACTCCAGCTTCGGCAGCATTCCCGCCGACACCCCGCCGCCGTCGAGCATGGCGCCCAGCTCCGCCACGGTGAGCCGCTGGATGCGGCTGTCGGCGTCGCCGAGGTCGCGGTAGAGACCGTCGACGTCGGTGAGGTACACCAGCTTGCCGGCGGACAGGGCGACGGCCAGCGCCCCGGCGGCGGTGTCGGCGTTGAGGTTGTAGGCGCGGCCGTCCGCGCCCCGGGCCAGCGGCGCCACCACCGGGATGTACCCCTCGTCCTGGAGAGCCGTGACGATCCGGGGGTCGACGTCCGTCACCCGCCCGACGTAGCCCAGCCGCTCGTCCTGCGGCTCGGCCTTGAAGAGGTTGCCGTCGAGTCCGTTGACGCCGGCCGCGAGCGCGCCGTGGGTGTTGATCAGCCGCACGATGTCGGGGTTCACCTCGCCGGCGAGCGTCCGCTGGACGACTCTGATGGCGTGCCCGTCGGTGACCCGCAGCCCGTCGACCCAGTTCGTCTCCAACCCCACCTGGGACATGGCGCGGCTGATCTGCGGCCCGCCGCCGTGGACGATCACCGGCTTGATGCCGACCAGGGACAGCAGCGCCACGTCGTCGGCAAACGTCTCCCGCAGGCTCTCGTCGACCATCGCCGACCCGCCGTACTTGACGACCACGGTCTGGCCGCGGAACTCCTTGATGTACGGCAGCGCCTCGCTGAGGATCCGCGCCTTGCCCATCGTGGTGGCGATCCGGGAGCGGTCCGCGTCGGGGGCGGTGTGGCCGGTGGCCATCAGCGCCACCGCCCCAGCGCAGATCGATCAATGCTGACCATCACGAGTACTCGGCGTTGAACTCGACGTATGCCGGCGTGAGGTCGACGGTGACCACTTCGGCCTTGCCCGGGCCGGCGCCGAGGGTCACCTCCACGCTGATGTCGCCGGCGGCTGCGATCGCCGCGTGCAGCGCGGGCCGGTCGTAGGGCTCCTCGAGCCCGCGCCGGGCGACGGCCACCCCCTCGTAGGCCACGCCGAAGCCGTCCGGCTCGAAATCGATGCCGGCGGCCGCCACGGCGCCCAGCATCCGTCCCCAGTTGGGATCGGCCCCGTAGAAGCTGGCCCGCACCAGCGCGGAGTCGGCGATCGCCCGCCCGGCCCGGCGAGCGGTGGCGTCGTCGGCGGCGCCGACGACCTGCAGGTGGACGACCTTGGAGGCGCCTTCCGCGTCGGCAGCGATCTGGCGGGCCAGGCTCCGGCACACCTCGCCCAGCGCGTCCGCCAGCTCGGCGGGGGCCGGGGCGAGCCTGCGCCCGCCCCCGGCCAGCGCCACCACCGTGTCGTTGGTGGAGGCGCAGCCGTCGACGTTGAGCGCATGGAACGACCGGTCGACCGCTTGGCGGAGGGCGCGGTCGAGGTCGGCCGGCTCGGCCGCGGCGTCGGTGGTGAGCACGGCGAGCATCGTGGCCATGTCGGGCCGGATCATGCCGGCCCCCTTGGCCATCCCTCCCACCGTCCAGCCCTCGCGGCGGGCCACTGCCTGCTTGGCGACGGTGTCGGTGGTGAGGATCGCGTGGGCCGCCGCGTCCCCGGCGCCCCCGCCGGCCGCGAGGGCGTCGACCGCGGCAGGCAGTGCGCCGACCACCGCCTCCGCCCGGAGCTGCGGCCCGATCGGGCCCGTCGAGCCGACCAGCACCTCGTCGACGGCGCATCCGAGCGCGGCCGCGGCGGCCTCGGCGGTGGTGAACGCGGTCGCATCGCCGCGGGGCCCCGTCCCGGCGTTGGCGCAGCCCGCGTTGAGCAGCACCACCCGGGCCCGCCCGCCCGACGAAGCCAGGTGCTTCCGGCTCAGCCGCACCGGTGCCGCGGCCGCCGCGTGGGCGGTGAAGACCCCCGCCGCCGAGGCGGGCGCATCGGCCGCAACCAGCGCCAAGTCGTGGGGCCGCTTCGTCCGGAGCCCGGCGTGGGCGGCGGACGCCCGGAAGCCCTGGGGGGCGGTGACGCTCACGGCAGCCACCCGGCCGCCGGCAAGCCCTCGGTCTCCGGCAGGCCCAGCATGAGGTTGGCGCACTGCACGGCCTGGCCGGCAGCTCCCTTCAGGAGGTTGTCGAGGGCGGCCATGACGGCGACGGTGCCGGCGCCGTCGGCGGCGACGGCCAGCAGGCAGTTGTTCGACCCGGCCGCCCAGCGGGTCTGCGGCGGCACGTCGAGCACGTGCACGAACGGCGCCCCGTCGTAGGCCTTGCGGAGGATGTCGCCGAGCCCGGCCGCCGGCTCGGTGGAGCGGGCGAAGCACGTGCTCAGCAGGCCGCGCTGCATCGGGGCGAGGTGCGGCACGAACTGGAGGCCCGGCGTCACGCCGGCGTAGGCCGCCAGCGCGTGGACCATCTCCGGGCGGTGGCGGTGGGCGAGCGCCT
The DNA here is from genome assembly GCA_041619955.1 of Acidimicrobiia bacterium. Taxonomy (GTDB): domain Bacteria; phylum Actinomycetota; class Acidimicrobiia; order Spongiisociales; family JAOTWH01; genus JBFJZV01. The sequence continues at coordinate 9,491 of JBFKDA010000029.1, forward strand.
GGTAGGGCCGCACCCCCTCGGCGACCGCCCCGAACGTGAGGTCCTCGCGGACCGCGCGGCCGGCGCCGGTCACGCCCGAGATCGCGCTGACCACGATGCCGTCGGGCTCGACGGCGCCGGCGGCCAGCAGGGGTGCGAGCCCGAGGACGGCCGACGTCGGGTAGCAGCCGGGCGCCGCCACCCGGTCGGCGGCGGCGATGCGGTCGTGGAACAGCTCGGGGATGCCGTACGCCCAGCGGTCGAGGCCGTCCGGGTGCGGATGGGGTGCGCCGTAGGCGTCCTCGTACGCCGCCGGGTCGGCGAAGCGGTGGTCGGCGCCGAGGTCGACGAGGCGGACGCCGCGCTCCCCCAGGTCGTGCGCGATGCCCGCCGACTGCCCATGCGGCAGCGCCAGGAACGCGACGTCGACGTCGGGCACGTCGCCGGACCCGTTGCCGGCGAGGAGCCGGTCGCCGCCCCCGAGCTGGGGATGGACGTCGGCCAGCCGCTGGCCGGCGCGGGTGTGGGCGCCGAGATGGACGGCCTCGAGGCGCGGGTGGCCGTCGACGAGACGGACGAGCTCGCCACCGGCATAGCCGGAGGCGCCGAGGATGGCGACGCTGATCATGCGACTGCTGAGTATACGCATATGCGTATGAACGTCCGCCGGTTGACCTGCGCCAGCCGGGAGCGCATTGTTGCATCGTGGACGCCACCCCCACCGCGCCCCGCCGCGAGACGCCGGATGCAGGGATCCCCAATGCAGGGATCCCAAATGCCGGAATCGCGGCCGTCGGTGCGCTCGCCGTGCTCGGCGGCCTGCTGCTGGTGCTCGCCGGAGGGTCGGGGATCCGCACCGCCAATCCGCTGCCGTCGATCGAGGTGCCGCCGCTGGTCGACACGACCCTGCCCGGCGCCACGACCACCACCCTGGCGCCGGACACCTGGGAGCTGATCCCGCCGGGCCCGCTGGCGGCCCGCAACGGCTTCTCCGCGGTCTGGACCGGCGCCGAGATGATCGTGTGGGGCGGTGGCATCGAGACCGGGACCGTGTACGCCGACGGGGCCGCCTACGACCCGGCGGCTGGGACGTGGCGGTCGATCGCTGCGCCCCCGGCCGGCTTCGGGCCGCGGTTGTGGCACTCCGCCGTCTGGACCGGTCGGGAGATGCTCGTCTGGGGCGGCTACGTCGAGGGCGCCGACGAAGTCGAGGGCGCCGCCTACGACCCGGCGACCGATAGGTGGCGGCCGCTGCGGCCGGCCGGTGAGCCCCACCGGTGGCTGCACTCGGCGGTGTGGACCGGCGCCGAGATGATCGTCTGGGGCGGCGAGACGGCCGGCGACGACGAGCGCCCTGCCGGCCTGGCCTATTCCACCGCCTCCGACCGCTGGCGGACGCTCGCCGACGGGCCGCTCGCGGCGCGGACGCTGCACGCCGCGGTGTGGACCGGCGCCGAGATGCTGCTGTGGGGCGGGGCGCGCCAGGACGGGACCTACGCCGCCGACGGCGCTGCCTACGACCCGGCGACCGACACGTGGGAGCGGTTGCCGGCGTCGCCGCTTGCGGCGCGGGCCCGCCATGCCGCCGTGTGGGACGGCGAGGGGCTGGTCCTCTGGGGCGGACGGCTCGCGGCCGCGGGCGAGGGCACCGCGGACGGCGCCTGGTTCGACCCGGCCTCCGGTGAGTGGACGCAACTCGCGCGCACCGCCCTGGAGCCGCGGGAGGCGCCGGTGCTCGTGGCGACCCCGGCGGGGGTGCTGGCGTGGTCGGGCGGTGAGCCGGCGCCGGGCCGCGCCCCGCGCGGCCTGCGGACCGGGTCCATCCTCGCCGACGTCGGCCGGGGATGGCGGCAGCTCAGGAGCTCGCCATTCGAAGGCGGCACCGCGTTCGCCGGTGTCTGGACCGGCGACCGGCTGCTGGTATGGGGTCATCCCCGGGGCGGTCCAGTGATCGGGGCGACCTACGCGCCCTGACCGCCCGCCGTATCACGGAGCGCGCCGTCACCGGTCCCGAGGGGGAGCGCGCCCGGCCCGGCCGGCGGTTCTCGCTGCTCTACGTGGCCTGACGCGCCGCCCACCACTCGTCGAGCAGGCGATAGGCCTCGGCCTCGCCGTAGGGGCCCTCGTCGAGGCGGTGCTCCAGCAGCATCGCCATCGCCTCGCCCACCACCGGACCGGGGTCGAGCTCCAGGTGCTGCATCACCTGATGGCCGTCGATGGGCGGCCTGATCTGGTCGAGCTCCTCCCGTTCGCGGAGCTCGGCGATGCGCTCCACCAGCTCGTCGATGCGCCGCTCGATCGCCTGCGCCCGGCGTTTGTTGCGGGTGGTGACGTCGCAGCGCACCAACGTGTTCAGCTCCTCCAGCAGGTGGCCGGCGTCCCGCACGTAGCGGCGGACGGCCCGGTCGGTCCAGCCCATCTTGTAGGTGTGGGGGCGCATGTGCAGGTACACCAGCTCGGACACGTCGTCCACGATGCGGTTCGGGTACCGCAGCTTGCGGAGGCGCTCCCGGGCCATCCTGGCGCCCACGGCCTCGTGGTGGTGGAACGACACGCCGTCGGGGCCGATGGCGCGGGTCGCCGGCTTGCCGACGTCGTGGAGCAGCGCGGCCAGCCGGATCTCCAGCCGCCGCGGGCACTTGGCCACCACGGCGATCGTGTGGGCGAGCACGTCCTTGTGGTGGTGCTGCGGGTCCTGCTCGAGGGCCAGCGCCGGGAACTCGGGGATGAACTGCTCGGCAAGGCCGGAGCTGACGAGCCCGCGGAGCGCGTCGGCGACGTGCTCGCCGCGCAACAGCTTCGACAGCTCGTCCCTGATCCGCTCTGCGCTGACGATGCCGAGCCGCTCGGCCATTGCCTTCGCCGCGGACTCGGTCGCCGGGTCGGGTCGGAAGCCCAGCGTCGCCACGAAGCGGTACAGGCGCAGCATCCGCAGCGGGTCGTCACCGAAGGAGACCTCCGGCGCGAGCGGGGTGCGCAGCCGGCCGTCGTCGAGGTCGGCCAGCCCGCCGTGGGGGTCCAGCATCTCGGGTTGCTCGGCGTCCGACCCCGGCAGCCGCAGGGCGAGCGCGTTCACCGTGAAGTCGCGGCGCGAGAGGTCGGTCTCGATGTCGTCCGAGTAGGCGACGTGCGGCTTGCGGCTGTCGTCGCGATAGACCTCCGACCGGAACGTGGTGATCTCGAGCGTCTGGCCGCCCTTCACCACGCCGACCGTCCCGAACAGCTCGCCGACCGTGTAGAGGTCGTCGGCCCAGTCCCCGACGACCTCCTTGGTCCGGTCGGGGCGGGCGTCGGTGGCGAAGTCGAGGTCGGGCGGCTCAGCGCGGTCGAGGAGCAGGTCGCGCACGCTGCCGCCCACCAGGAACAGCTGGTGGCCGGCCGCGCCGAACAGTCGGCCCAGCTCCGCCGCAGGCGCGCCGGGCTCGAGCAGAGCGGCAAACCGGGGAGGCAGCATCGGCCCGGAGCTTAGGAAACGACGGCCAGCCGCGAACCGGGACGGTCCCAGACAGGTTCAACCCAACCCCCCACACGCCACGGAACCGGCACTCATCCCCGAGTACGGAGGCCCGCCAGACAGGCACGGCCAGACCCAACGCGGCACGGGGTTGGCACCAGGCCGGCGCACAGCGCCGGCCCCGCGACCCGGCCCGACGACCGCGGCAGCCGCAGTTCGGCGAGCCCGCAACACCCGGCAGTGCACCAGACGCGCGTCAGGTCCGACGCGGCACGGGGTTGGCACCAGGCCGGTGCGCAGCACCGGCCACGCGAAGCGGCCCAACGACCGCGGCAGCCGCAGTTCGGCGAGCCCGCACCCGCACCGCAACCCGACGCTCGTCCGAACTGCCATATGCCAGCCGCAGTTCGGCGAGCCCGCAACACCCGCCACCACCGACGACGCTCGCCCGAACTGCAATACGACAGCCGCCGCGCAGCACCGCAACACAAACGCGGCAGATCAGACGCGGCACGGGGTTGGCACCAGGCCGGCGCACAGCGCCGCAATAGAACGCGTCAGATCAGACGCGCCACGGGGTTGGCACCAGGCCGGTGCGCAGCACCGGCCACGCGAAGCGGCCCAACGACCGCGGCAGCCGCAGTTCGGCGAGCCCGCAACACCCGGCAGGTCCGACGACGCTCGCCCGAACTGCGATGTGAACGGCAGCCGCAGTTCGGCGAGCCCGCAACAACCTGGCACCGCAACCCGACGCTCGCCCGAACTGCAATGTGACGCCAGCCGCAGTTCGGCGAGCCCGCAACACCCGCCACGCCCGACGACGCTCGTCCGAACTGCAGTATGACGGCTACGCGCTTCTGAGGCCCTTGTTCTGGACCTTCAGCTTGAAGTCGGCGGGGTTCGTCGAGTGGGCGAGCGCGTCCTGGTAGGTGACCAGCCCGTATTCGTAGAGGCGCAGCAGGTTCTGGTCGAACGTCTGCATGCCGTAGAACTCGCCGTCCTCGATCACCTCCACGAGGCTCGAGGTCTGGGTCTCGTCGACGATGCGGTCGAACACCCGCTCGGTGTTGACGAGGATCTCGGTGGCCGGGATGCGACCCTTGCCGTCGGCCCGCTGGAGGAGCCGCTGGCTGACGATGCCGCGCAGCGATCCCGCCAGGAGCAGGCGGATCTGCTGCTGGTGGTAGGCGGGGAAGAAGTCGATGATGCGGTTGACGGTCTCGGTGGCGTCGATCGTGTGGAGCGTCGAGAGCACGAGGTGGCCGGTCTCGGCGGCCTTCAGCGCGGCGTCGACGGTCTCGGCGTCCCGCATCTCGCCGATGAGGATGACGTCCGGGTCCTGGCGCAGCACCCGGCGCAGTGCCTCCCCGAAGTTGGCGGTGTCGACGCCGACCTCCCGCTGGCTGACGATCGAGAGCTTGTCGGGGTGCAGGACCTCGATCGGGTCCTCGAGGGTGATGATGTTCACGCGCCGGTTGCTGTTGATGTAGTCGACGACGGCGCCCAGCGTGGTGGTCTTGCCCGACCCGGTCGGTCCCGTGACGAGCACCAGGCCCCGCGGCTCCATCGCCAGCCCGGCTAGCACCGGCGGCAGCCCCAGCTCGTCGAAGTTGCGCATCGCCGGGCTCACCGCCCGCAGCACGAGGCTGACCGACCCGCGCTGCCGGAACACGTTGACCCGGAAGCGGCCGAGGTCGGTGCGGCCGATCGCGAAGTCGGCCTCGTTGGTGCGACGGAAGTCCTCGACCATGCGCTCCGGCATGATCTCGTTCGCGAAGCTCTCCGTTGTCCCGGGGGCGAGCTTGGGCAAGTTCGACAGGTGAAGCTGCCCGTCGATGCGGAACACCGGCGGCGAGCCGACCTTGAGGTGGAGGTCTGACCCGTCCACCGCGACCAGTTTCGCGAGCAGCTCTTCGAGCGTGGGGATGTCGGCGGACACCAGTTGAACCTCCGTGCAGCAGTCCCGATTGCCCTATCGGCCGCCGCCCCTCCGCCCTTAACGTGGTTCGTCGACGACCCAGTAGTGCGCCGCCTCGGCGGCGACCCGTCGCAGGACCTTCCAGGCCACCGCGGGGCTCTCGTCGCCCGGGGGGGCGCCGCCGTCGTCGTCGCCGAGGGTGCCCCGCAAGGTGGCCGCCACGCTGTCGCGGATGGCCTCGAGGTCGTACCCGCCTTCGAGGAAGAGCACGGTCCGCTCGGGGGGCACGACCTCCCGTAGCGCCGCCGCCATGAACGCGTAGTCGCCGGCCTGGAGGCGGATGCGGGCCAGCGGGTCGGCGGCGTGGGCGTCGTACCCGGCCGACACCAGCATCCAGTCGGGCCGGAACTGGTGGAGCACAGGCATCGCGACCTGGGCGATCGCCGCCCGGTAGACGTCGCCGGCGCTGCCGGGAGGGAACGGGAAGTTGACCGTCGTCCCCGCCCCCGCGCCGGAGCCGCGCTCGTCGAGCCAGCCGGTGCCGGGGTAGGCCGGGAACTCGTGGAACGACATGTACAGCACGTCCGGGTCGTGGAAGAAGCTGTCCTGCGTGCCGTTGCCGTGGTGGACGTCCCAATCGAAGATCGCCACCCGCTTGCCCTGCTCGACGAGGTGCGCGGCCGCGACCGCCACGTTGTTGAACAGGCAGAAACCCATCGCCCGCGCGGCCAGCGCGTGGTGGCCGGGCGGGCGTACGGCCGCCAGCGCGGGCCCTCCCCCACCCACCGCCAGCGCCTCCACGGCGTCGAGGCCGGCGCCGGCCGCCAGCAGCGCCGCCTCCCACGATGCCTCCCCGACCACGGTGTCGGCGTCGAGCGATCCGCCGCCGGCTTCGCAGAACCGCCGGATCGCTGCGACGTACGACGGATCGTGCACGCGCACGAGCGCGTCCAGGGGCACGGCGCGCGGCGAACGGGTCTCGGTCTCGACCCCGCTCGCCGTCACGCCGGCGAGCACCGCCTGCAGGCGGGCGGGCCGCTCTGGATGGCGCGGCCCGGTGTCGTGGCGGGCAAACGCGTCGTGGGTGTAGACGAGCGTGGCGATGCACCTACTCTGCCAGGCCGCCAGCCGAGTCGCAGCCGGGCACAGGTACCCTGGCGCGGCCGGAGGGAGCTTCGAGCACGAGATGCGGATGATCATCAGGGGCGAGTGGCCAGGGCCCGTCACCTTGCGGCAGGGTTGGGCGCGAGCCGAGGCGCGGCCGTGGAACGACGCATACCCCGATGCGCACCTCCGCCTCATCCGCGGCGGCGGCCGGTTCATCGCCGCCAGCGCCGACGAGTTGCTCGAGGCCGGCGCGCCGTCGGTGATCTCGCCCCCGCTGCCGCCCCCGACCCAGCAGGCATGGCGGGCGGCCGGCTTCGTGTTCGAGGCCGACCTCAACCTCTACAGGCTCGACCTCGACTTCCCGATCCCGGCGCCCGACCACCTCGTCGTCGTCGACCCGGAGGCCGATCTCGACGAGCCTGCCCGGATCGACGCGGCCGCGTTCGAGACGTTCTGGCAGCTCGACCGGCGGGGGCTGGAGGAGGCGTGCTCGGCGACCGCCCGCTCCGACGTGCTCGTGATCCACGACCGCGACGGCGGCCTGTGCGCGTTCGCCGTCCTCGGGTACGGGATCGCGCTGGCCTACCTGCAACGCATCGCGGTCGATCCTCGCTGGCAGGGCAACGGCATGGGCCGCTCGCTGCTGCGCGTCTGCGGCCGGAAGGCACGGGCGGCCGGCGCGAGGGCGCTGCTGCTGAACACGCAGGTCGGGAACGAGCGCGCCCGGCGGCTCTACCTCGCCGAGGGATTCGCCGAGTTGCCGGGCGGGCTGGAACTGTTGCGCAAGACTGGCTGAGTGACTCCGCTCCTCTCCGACCGGTACCAGCTCGAGATCCGCCTCGACCGCCACGGGGACGTGGTCGAGTGGCTCGGCACCGACAGCGCGCTGGAGCGGCCCGTGCTCGTGCGCATTCTCGATCCCGCCGCCGATGACGACCGTATCGCCGACTTCCTCGATGCGGTGCGGGCGGCGGCCGCGGTGGGACACGTCCACTTGTCCGCGGTCTACGCCGCCGACCGCCTCGACGCCGGCGGCGCCTACGTGGTGCAGGAGTGGGCGGGCGGCGTGACGCTCGCCGACCGCCTCGACGCCGGCGAGCCCCTTCCCCTCGAGGACTTCCTCCCGAATGCCGCCGGGCTGGCCGCCGGGCTCGGTGCCCTCCACGAGGCCGGCGTCGGGCACGGCGCCATCGACGCGCACGCAGTGCTGTTCGCCGCCGCCCATCCCGCCAAGCTCACCGCGTACGGCCGCACGCCGGGCGGGCACCGCGCCGAGCCTGCCGACGACGTCGCCGCGCTCGCCGC
>JBFKDA010000030.1:0-17048 GCA_041619955.1 Acidimicrobiia bacterium
CGTGCCTTGGCGTATTCGGCGGCGATCGTCGCTGGGGACAGATGCACATAGGCGGCGGTGGTTTCCGGGGAGGCGTGACCCATCAACTCGCGTAACACCAACAGGTCCATGCCCGCCGCTGCCAGCTCGGTGCCGTAGGTGTGGCGGAGACGATGGGGACGAACCCGGATCGCCCCTGACCTTGCCCGATGGGTGCGGAACACCTTCCGCAGCCCCGCCTCGGTCAACGCCTCCCCACCGGTCGGACCGTCACCCCGACCAGCTCGAGTCCGCGCTCGTCGCAGAACTGTAGGAAGCTCAACACGTGGAACGCGTACGCCCGCACCGTCAACGGCGAGAACGCCCGCACCTTCAGATGCGACAAGAACCCATTGACCAGCTCACCATCACCCGACGGACAACGCTCGATCCGGTACCCGTCGCCGACCCGCTCCACGTTCATCGTCGCCTCCCACACCTCAGCTCACGCCAGTCTCACCAGCCCACAAACCCAACGGAAGGACCTCCCGCCGCGACAGGCGTCGAGGGCCGGTTAACCGAGGACGCCGAGCTTGTTGTTGGTGCCCTCGAGGGGGCCGTTGGTGGCCTGGTCGGCGTCGTGGAAGGCAAAGATCTCGTCGCCCCATGCCAGCAGGGTGTCGATGATCTGTTCGTATTCGGGTAGCGGCTGGTCTTCGTAGGCGGCGATGAAGGCGCCGAGCGCCTGGTTGGCTTCTCGGTCGTCGGCGGCGAGGTGGATGCCGTAGAGGTGCTGCAGCAGCCGCCACGCCGCTTCCAGTTGGGCTCGCGGGCGAGGATGCGGCCGAGGGCTTCGACGCGGGCGACGTCGAGGCGGTCGAAGCGGGACAGCTGGAGGTAGCGGCTGCGGAAGATGTCGGGGTCGAAGGCGGGTCGGGTGTCGGGTGGTCCTTGGCGTTGGATACGGCGGCGGACCTCGATGAGCCCGGCGGCTAACCACTGGGCGACGTCGTAGCGGTCAGCGACGTGGGTGGCCCCGCCGAGGTGTTGGCGAATGGCGGCCCGATACGACTTCGACCCGTCGGTGACCACCACCTTGACCCCACGCAGCCAGCGGTGGCCCTGGGCGACCAGGAATCCGCTGAGGGCCGCTTCGTTGCGGTGTTTGACGACGCCGAGGCCTTCGCCGGTCTCGCCGTTCATCACCACCGTCACGTACCGGTGGCCCCGCCGCAGCGAGGTCTCGTCGATTAGAAGGATCCGGCAGCGGCGCCGCCGCCGGGCCGCCACCACCAACCGGGACCAGCCGCCCACGACGCCCATCACGTAATGCCAGGGCAGGCCGGTGCGGCGGCTGATCTCTCGGATCGACAAGTGGCGGGCGTCCACCACCAGCTGGGGGGCCAGGCGGCGGGTCACGTGGGTACGCCGCCCCAGGATGATCTCGGGCTGGTCCTCCAAGAACCGCTCCCCGCACGTCTCGCAGCCGAAGCGGCGCCGGCGCCACACCAACAGGGTCCGCTGCTGCGGCAGGCCGACGTCGGCCACCTTCACCTCGCGGCGGTCATGCACCGTCGAGGTCTTGAACCCACAGTGCGGGTAGCGAACCACCCGGCGGGTGTCCTCCACCTCGACCGTGAAGCGTTCCACCAGGTCCACCAGCACGGCGATCACCCGGATGCGCCGCAGGTGCAGGCGCTTGGTCATAGCATCCGGAGACATCGGAGCCCCTCTCTTGCTCGGCGACGTTGACATCACCGAGTATCGAGGGGCTTCGATCATCCTCGTGGCATTACGCCACCAGCAGCTCTCCCCACCTCACCGCGCAGTCTCGAAGAACTTGATGCGCCCGGCGGCGAACGCCGCCATCCGCAGCAGCAGCCAGCCGTGGCGCCACCGGCTGATGTTGGTGTCCCCGTATGTGCGCTCCCGGTAGCGGACGGGCATGTCCGCGATCTTCATGTTGAGCTTGGCAGCGCCGAACAGGAGGTCGAAGTCGCCGAAGGGGTCGAAGTCGCCGAAGTAGGAGCGGTTGGCCGCGATCAGCTCATAGTCCTCCTTGAAGAGCGCTTTCGTGCCGCACAGCGTGTCCTTGATCCGCTGCTGGAGCAGCCAGCTGAACGCAGCACCAAAGAACTTGTTGCCGATGAGGTTCAGCAGCCGCATCGCCTGGCGTTCCATCGGGTAGACAAGCCGCACCCCGTTGACGAACTCGCCCTTGCCGCTCGCCAGTACCTCGTAGAAGCGCGGCAGGTCCTCGGGCGGCACGGTGAGGTCGGCGTCGAGGATCATCAGCACGTCGCCAGCGGCGTGGGCGAATCCCCAGCGGACGGCGTCGCCCTTGCCCTTGCCGGGTTGGCGGAGCAGCTTGATGTCCCGATCCGGGTTGTCCCGGATGGCTTGCTCGATCGTCGCGTATGTGTCGTCGGTGGAGTTGCCCTCGACGAAGATCAGCTCCGTACCGCCCCCAAGCTCCGGTGTTCGATGCACGATGTCGGGCACGTTGCCGGCCTCGTTGCGGGCGGGCACGACCACGGTGACGCCTGGCGGGCCCGCCCGAGGCGCGACCGGGACCGGCCGGGTCCGGGCCACGATGAAGTTGGTGAGGTCGAACAGCCGGAACGGCCACAGCTTGGCGAGGTACCGATTGAGCAGCCTGCTCAGGACCGGGGTGTGCAACGGCCACAGCACTTCGCTCCAGTGCTTGATCGGCTCGCAGTCGGCCAGGTCGAGGAGGTTCGCCAGGTCGCTGACCGTCAGCCAGTTCTGCTCCAGGACCGGGCGGGCGAGGCCAAGTCCGCGGACGATGCCCAGCGGCACCTGCCATGCCCGGCTGTAGACGTTCATGATGATGCGGGTGCGCGGCGTGCAGAGGGGGCGGATCCGTTCGAGCACCGCCTGCACGTCCCACAGGTCGTTGACCAGGTCGGACATGATCACGACGTCGAACTGCCGGTCAAGCTTCATGTCGTGGACGTCGGCCTCGATGAACTCGAGGTGCGGGTGGTGGCGGCGGGCCATGGCCACCATCTCGGGTGAGAAGTCGACCCCGACGCCGACCGCCGGCTCCAGCGCCGCCAGCAGGTCGCCGTCGCCGCTGCCCAGTTCGATGACGCGCTGGCCCGCCGGCACGAGGAAGCGGTAGACGTCGATGAGCTGCTCGTGGTACGGGCCGCTGAAGTCGCGCTCGACGTGCATGGAGCGGGCGACGGCGTCCCAGTGCTCGATGCGCCGGGCCCGGAAGGCGGCGGCCGCAGTCGGGTCGATGGAGGTTGGCGGTTTCAAAGCGCAGGCCCTTCTCGGGGTGCTGGAGCGGAGGCGAAGGCAGCCCGAAGGGTAGGCCCAGGGCGGCCGACATCCGTACCGCGAGCCGGATCCCGGCCACAGGGCCGGTACACTTGCCGGCCGTGCCCATGGCCCCCAGCCCCACTCCTCCGATCCCCGCCGTCACATGCACGGTAGGCCGTTGCTGATGGCGCCCCGGGCCTTCATCACAGGCATCACTGGGCAGGATGGCTCCTACCTCGCCGAGTTGCTGCTCGACAAGGGGTATGAGGTGCACGGGCTCGTGCGGCGATCCTCGACCTTCCACACCGAGCGCATCGACCACCTGTACCTCGATCCGCACCTCCCCTCCGCGCGGCTGTTCCTGCACTACGGCGACCTGACCGACGGCAACGTCCTCGGCAACCTGCTTCAGCGGGTACGGCCTGAGGAGGTCTACAACCTCGGGGCCCAGTCGCACGTCGCCGTCTCGTTCGCCAACCCGATCTACACGGCCCAGGTGGACGCGGTGGGCACGCTGCGGCTGTTGGAGGCCGTGCGCCAGCTCGACTACGCGGTGCGGTTCTACCAGGCGTCTTCGTCGGAGATGTTCGGCAAGGTGGCCGAGGTGCCGCAGAGGGAAACGACGCCGTTCCATCCCCGCAGCCCCTACGCGGTCGCCAAGGTGTATGCCTATTGGCAGACGGTCAACTACCGGGAGGCGTACGGCCTGTTCGCCTGCAACGGCATCCTGTTCAACCACGAGTCCCCGCGGCGCGGCGAGACGTTCGTGACCCGCAAGGTGACCCGGGCGGCGACCCGCATCAGCCTGGGCCTCCAGGACAAGCTGTACCTGGGCAACCTCGACGCGGAGCGCGACTGGGGCTACGCCGGCGACTTCGTCGAGGCCATGTGGCTCATGCTCCAGCACGACGAGCCCGACGACTTCGTCATCGCGACGGGTCAGCGACGGACGGTGCGCGACCTGTGCGAGGCAGCCTTCGGCCGCGTGGGGCTGGATTGGGAGGACCACGTGGAGATCGACGAGCGCTACCTGCGTCCCGCCGAAGTCGACCTGCTCGAAGGGGACTCCTCGAAGGCGAAGCGACTGCTGGGCTGGGAGCCCACCGTCGACTTCGACGCCCTCGTGGCGATGATGGTCGACGCTGACCTCGACCTGGCGAGCCAGGAGAAGGTCCTGGTCGACGCCGGCCACAAGCATGTCGAGTGGCGAAGGACGGACCGGGTCTGATGGACCTCGGCGGCCGGCGGGTACTGCTCACCGGCGGTGCCGGTTTCCTCGGGCGGTTCGTCGGTCGGCTCCTCGCCGACCGGGGTGCGGATGTGACCGTCCCGCGCCGCAACTGCCACGACCTGACCCGTCAGGAGGTGGCCGAGGAACTGACCGAAGAAGTGACCCCCCACGTGGTCGTCCACCTGGCCGCCGAGGTCGGGGGCATCGGCGCCAACCGGGCGAACCCCGGCCGCTACTTCTACGCCAACATGGCGATGGGGCTCCACCTGATCGAGGCCAGCCGGCGTCATGGCGTGGCGAAGTTCGTGCAGGTGGGCACCGTGTGCGCCTACCCGAAGTACACCTCGGTGCCGTTCGTGGAGGACGATTTGTGGAATGGCTACCCGGAGGAGACCAACGCCCCGTACGGCGTCGCCAAGAAGGCCCTGCTCGTGATGCTCGAGGGCTACCGGGAGCAATACGGCCTCGACGGCATCTACCTGTTGCCGGCCAACCTCTACGGACCGGGAGACAACTTCGATCTAGAGACCAGCCACGTCATCCCCGCGCTGATCCGCAAGTTCGTCGCTGCTCGCGAGGCCGGCGCCGGTGAGGTGGAGGTGTGGGGCACCGGGACGCCGAGCCGCGAGTTCCTCTACGTCCAGGACGCGGCACGGGCGATCGTGCTGGCGACCGAGCACTACGACGACCCGGAGCCGGTCAACATCGGCACCGGGCGGGAGGTCCCGATCCGGGAGCTGGTGGAGCTGATCGCGAAGTTGACGGGCTACGAAGGAGACGTCCGGTGGGACACGTCCCGTCCCGACGGCCAGCCGCGGCGAAGTCTCGACACGTCGCGGGCCCGGGAGCGCTTCGGGTTCGAGGCCGAGGTGTCCTTGGAGGAGGGCCTGCGGCGCACCATCGAGTGGTGGGAGGCCGAGGGGGCCGGGGCTGCTGGTGCCAGCTTCGTCACTGCCCCGGAACCTTGTTGACTGAATCGCCGGGCGGGGTCACGCCCGGATCGGTGACCGTCGCCCGGTGGCTGGTCGTCGCCGCCGTCGTCGCCGGAGCCGTTGTGCTGGCGATGGCGATCGGCGACGAGCCTTACCACATCGATGAACTGCGCCAGGTGCGTTCCTACGACCGGCCGTACGGGGCCATAGTCGAGGCGTCGTACGCGCAGACGCAGCCGCCGCTGGACAGCGTCGTCAACGCCACCGTCCAACGCTGGATCGGGGTCGGGGACGTCCGGCAGCGCCTCGTGTCGGTGTTGGCCGGCATCGGCTCTTTCGCCCTGCTCGGTGGGATGCTCCTGCGCGGCGGCTTCGGCTTGGGGGCGGGGGCCGCCGTCGCTTCGTTGGCGGTTTCCGCGCTCGTGGCGTCGATTACCGCGTATGCCCGACCGTATGCGTTGCCACTGTTCCTGATGCTGGGACTGCTGTTCCTGATCGACGAGTGGCGGCGCCGCGCCAACCCGTGGGCAGTGGTTGGCATGACTGTCGTGGCGGGCCTGCTGCCGTTGTCGCGCACGATCGAGCCCCCGGTGTTGCTGGCGGCCGTCGCCGGCTGGATCTTGCTGCTGCACCTGACGGGTCGCACCAACGAGTGGGAGGGGAGCTGGAGTGTCCCGTTCGGGGTTGCGATCGCGGCTCTGATCGCGGTCGAGATCCCCGTCGTGCTGAGGCTGTCCAGCGAACTATCGGTGTTCACTCAAGACCAGGCGGTCGACTCCGGCGGCATCGCGCGGCTCGGCTCGGAGCTTCCCGACGTGCTGGCCGACGTGTTCACCCCTCTGGGGGCCGCCGCCGCCGTGGCTGCGCTGGGCTGGCGGGAATCGCGGCGGCGGCTGTTCGAGCTGTGGTGGTTTCCGCCGCTGTTGGCTGTACCCATCGGGTTCGCCCTGTTGTTCTTCCTGCGGACCGAGCCGACGCAGCCCTACTTCGATCGGTACGCGTACTACTGGTGGCCTGCCTTCGCCGTGCTGGTCGGGGCGCTCGTTGCTGCCATCGCTGCGGGCGAATCGAGCCGTCGCGTCAAGGTCGCAGTCGCCGTGGTGCTCGTCACCTTCGGGGGGATCATGGTCGGCCGGCTGGCTACCGAGCTGACGTCGGTCGAAAGGGCAGACTGGGCGGCTGTCTCCGCTGCCGTGGACGCCGAGTTCCCAATGGAGACCGTTGTCCTGTTCGACGCCGTGCGCGAGTTCGGTGCGTATCGCACCTTCTTCGCCGCACGTCCGCGCTATACGGGTTTCGACCGGCTGGCACCGCTGAGCATCCACATCGCTGCCAACCCGGACCAGGTTCCCAACGACCGACCGGTAGCTGTGGTGTTGCTCGGTGCGCGGCCGGAGGTCGACGGTTGGCGGCGGATCCCGGTAGACGACTTCTTCACGATCTACTCGCCGGAGTACGAGCTCGTCGGGCAGCTGGGCGCCGCCCGAGCACTCGCCGACTTCGGGGTAGCGGTCGGCCCCGAGCGCGGTGCTGCCATGCTCCTCGCCTCGGCTGCGTTGTTCGACGTGCAGGGCATGCCTGGCGAAGCGCGAGAGTCGGCCTGCCGCGCGCTCTCCGCCGACTGGCCTGGACATAGGCATGTCGCGGAGTCCGCACACGAGTTGGGGTTGGGGGGTGGCGCGTGCGAGAGCTGACGGCGGATACCCGCATCGGATCTCACGAGCCTCTGTGTTGTCGTGGCCCTCAGGGCGTGCAGATGCTCCAGCGGTTGGGCTCGACCGTGCTCGCGAAGAGGCCACCAGCCGCCGGGGCAGCCCACCCCGCGACCCGGCTCCACACTCGGAAGCATGCCGCCAGAGCAGCGCTCGAGACGAAGATGAGGTAGACCCGCAGCGCCACCACCGACGTCGTCACCAGCGTGACCGGAGCGACCAGCAGGGTGATGCCGGGTGCCCGATGGGTGTCGAACTTGATCGGGTCGACTGAGGGCGTCACCTCGGCGACGTAGACGGCTTCGTCCCACTCGAAGAAGTGGTCGGCCGGCAGCAGCACCACCTGCGCCGCAGCATAGGCCACAGCCACCAGGACGACCCAGGTGAGGGGCTTCCCAAACCAGCGGGGAGAGCCCGCGTCGGGTGAGCCCCCACGCTACTCCCACTCGGTGAAGGCTGAGACACGACCTCCGTAGTCTCTGCCGAGGTGCTCCACCGGGATGTCGGGGTGCAGCTCTTGGAGGCGCGTCATCCAGAACCTGGCATGACGGCCGTTCTCGAGCAGGACGGTGATCACGCCGCTCGCCCCTTCGCAGACCTCGGCCGCGATCTTACGGAGCGCAGCCTTCGGCCACGCCACGGCCGGCGACCAACCCCGGATCGGCGAGTCCCGCCAGCGGGGGTGGCTGCCGTCGAGCGAGCCGCCGAACTCGATGCGGGAGTCGCTGCGGAGGATGCGGTCGAGCAGCTCGTGATCGGGATGGTCCGGCTTGACGACGAGCGTGATGCCGATGTCGCCGCCGAGGGACGCCAGCGCGCTGGCGATCGTGTCGATCGCTTCGGCGGCGCCCTCGTCTTGGACCTCCACCGTGAGCGACATCAATGGCACCTCGAAATGGATCTCCCGGCGGCGCGCCAGGCGCCGGTCCGGGATCCGGGACGCCAGGCGGAAGCGCGACACCAGCAGCCGGTCGGCGGCCTCCGACGACTGCGAGGTGCCCAATCCGAGGTGCCAGGCGAGCGCCACCCGCTCGGGGACGAATAGCCCGCCGTGGACCCAGGCCCGGTAACCGAGGTCGTTGTCCTCGCCACCCCAGGCGTGCCAGTAGTCGACGTCGAAGCCGCCGCTGCGCTCGTAGACCCTTCTGCCAAACGAGATGTTGCCGCTGGAGGCGACGCTCCACACACCGTCGGCCTGGACACGGGCTCCCTGGGTGTCGCGCCAAAACCGCTCGATCCATTCGGGCTCCTCGTACTCCAGGCCGGCGAACAGCTCGGCGACCGAAGGGGCTGCGCGCACGTCCACACCGGTCACGTCGGTGCGGGCGACATGGCGCCGGAACCCGATCACCACGGCGTTCGGTGCGGCATGGTGCCAGCGCATGTGGGCCTCCAGCCACGTCGCGTTGGGGAGCATGTCGGAGTCGATGAACGCGACCACGTCGCCGCCGCCTGCCGCCGCGCCGGCCGCCCGTGCCCGGCCGGCCCCGAAGCCGTCTCTAGCCTGGCGCAGCACCGTGACGTCCAGCTCGGCGGGCACGGCCGGGTCGAGCGGCGGCTCCGACCCGTCGTCGACCACCAGCACCGACGTCAGCCCGGCCGGATACGTCTGCTTGGCGAGCGCCGCCAGCACCGCCTCGACTCGCGGCTGCGCACCGTAGGCGGGCACGACCACGTCCGCGCGCAGCCGGGGCTCCCAGGGCGAGCCGACGGCCGGCGGGTGCAGCTCCCACCACGCGTTCGAGCTCCAGGTCACACTGTGTTCCCCACGTCGGCCTCTGCCGGTATGCCCTGCCACTGCCGCAGGACGCCGCGTTCGAAGTGCGCAGCGTCCGGCATCCAGGTGTGGCCATGCTGGCGGCGGCCCAGCACGAACCCGAACCCGTGGGTCCGGTAGACGCCGAGCCCTGCCCGCTCGACGGCCAGCTTCAGGTAGTGGTCGACGCTGCGCGGGAGCGGCGCGAACAGGCCGACCTCCTCGAGCGCCAGGCGGGGTGCGGTCAGCGTCCCGCCGGCCATCACCCGCGACCAGGCTTCCTGGCCGCCGAAGTTGCGCAGGATCGTTCGGTCGTCTTCAAGGAAGTGGAGGAACTCTGGGGCCTTGCCGACGAGGCCGGCGCGGGAGTAGCGGAGGGCAATGGCGAGGTCCAGTAAGTGGTGGACGCCATAGAGGTCGTCGTCGTCCCACTTCGTGACGACCTGGCCCGAGCAGTGCCGGATCGCCTCGTTGAGCACACCGCCGAGCGGCACCTCGGGGTCGACGTCCAACACGTGGTACGGGAGGTCGGCGTTGCGCGCCTCGGCGGCCGCCATGGCCCGGTCCTCGGCGCCAACGCCGTGGAGGGCGAGGATCACCTCGAAGGCGTCGTACTGCTGGGCCGCCATCATCGCGAGAGCCGGCACAACGTACTCGGGCCGGCGGGTGGCGAGCACGATGCTGATCGCTGGCATCGGCCTGGGTCTGAGTCCCGGGCCCCCGCTCCACTCCAGGCGTAAGTCGTGGTGCTGCCATGCCAGCCGCCGTTGGGCGACGCTGGCCAACCCCCACCACAGTTCGTCCCCGAGCACCCGAGGCACGTCGACGTCGAAGCTGGCGACGAGATCGGGATGGAGGTGGCGCTCGAGGCCGTCGCGGTCGGGGACCAGCACCGGCACGCCGGCACCCGCGAGGCTCAGGGCCACCTGGGCGGCACGGGCGTGCGAGCCATGGTCGGCCGGAGCGAGGCACGCCACGCCGGCGGACCGGCCTCGCTTCACCAGGTCGCGTAGGTCCCGCGGCGGTGAACCGAAGGCGGCGCCCAACCGGAACGGCTCGACGTCGACCCCGAGGCGGTCGGCGAACCGGCGTGCGCTCCAATCGGCTCGGGCGGCTGCTCCGACCACCGCTATCGGCTTCGGCTCCCGCGGGTAGCGCGCCGCCTCCGGAGTCAGCGACCGATCGGGCAGGCACAGAGGCGAGGCGCTCCCGTCGGCCCCGGCCGCGTGGGGGCGGGACGTGGCGGGTAGCTCGATCCCGGGGTCGTCGGTGTCGATCGGGACATCGGAGTACGGCGCGTCCCCGAGCGCCACCCGGCCATAAGGATCCGCGGCGCGGAGCAGCCTCGGCGCGGCCGGCGGGTCGGAGGAGTGCCTAATCGGCGCCATCACCACCGTCTCCCGAGACGGCGGATTCGGCCTCCAGCATGCCGAGGAGACGGCTGTCCATCGACCACAGCAGGCCGTCCGCCTCCGCGCGCACCGCAGCCCGCACCTCGCGGCTGATGGCAGCCTCGTCGTGGCGCACCGCACCGCGAATGGCGTCCAGGGCAGCGAGGATCGTCTCGGTGCGCTCGAGGATCTGGCGCTGCCCGAGCAACAGGCTGGCCGCCAGCGCCACCACCGCCATCGTGAACGTCGCCGCGGCGAGCGTGAGCAGGTCGTCCCTCCACCCGACGAGGGAGGCCAGCACCAGTGCCAGCGTGAGGCCCAGCAGCGCGATGGTGGCGAGGATGGCTCGTTTCTTCATCGGTACCTCCTCGTCGGCGGCACGTCGTCCAACGCGTCGAAGCCCGCGGCGTCGAGCGCCATGCCCGGCCATTGCCTCGCGGACAACTCGAGAAAGTACCCGTCGCCGGGGTTCCACGTGTGCCCGGATGCCCGCCGCGTCGCCACGTACTCGTAGCCCGGGAGCCGGTACGCGCGCTTGCCAGCGGCGCGGACCCTCTCGATGAGGCGCTGATCGTACCCGGCCGATACCGGGGGGAACCCGCCGAGCTCGAGGATTTCGCTGCGCTGGAAGGCGAGGTTGCTGCCCCCGATCCACGTCGTGTCCGTGTAGCGGCCCTTGTGCCATCGCTGCACCGTGAGGTCGAGGCTCTGGAGGTGGAAGAACTCCGCGCCCTTGCCTACGATCGTGCCGCTCGTGTGGCGAAGGCCGAGCACCAAGTCCAGCAGGTGGTGGCGGCCATAATGGTCGTCGTCGTCCCAGATGACGGCGATCTCGCCGTCCGCCCGCCCTAGGGCCTCGTTGTACAGCTCGCCGACCGGCACCTCGTCGTGGTTCTGGACGACATGGAGGTCGAATTGCGCCATCGCCTGCCAATCGCTCCGCTGGCCGGCAGTCACGTCCTGGCGGTCGATCGTGACCAGCACCTCGGAGTTGCGGTAGGTCTGGGCGTTGAGGTAGCCGATCACCGCTGGCATGTAGTGCGGGCGAATCGTTGAGACGAGGACCGACACCGTGGGCTCCGGCGGGTTCGGCAATCCGAAGCCACGGCGCAGCCGCCGCCACGTCGCCTGCTCGGAATGGGCGGCGAGCGCTCGGCGCCTGAGCCACACACCGGTGATATCACGGTAGAAGGCGTCTGTGGCGAGCCGGGCGGCGTCGGCGCGCCCGAGGATGTCGAGGAGCTCCCCATCGACGTATGGCCGGAGCGAGCCGGCATCGTCGACGAGGCAGGGGATGCCTCGTGCCGCCGCCACCAGCACCACGAGGGCGCGCTCGAGGCTGCTCCTGAACCCCGCCCGGAGGGCCACGACGAGGTCGGCCTGGTCGAGTTCGCCGCGAACGCGGCCGGCGTCAGCTCCCCACACCCCGGGCTCACCGCCGAGGATGCGGAGGCGCGTAGCGGGTGGCGGGGGCGCCGCCGCGGGCAGGGTGCGCAACTCGACGAACTCCGGCTCGTCGGTGTGGTCGAGCACCCGCGGCTCGCACCGTGCCGTGTCCACGGCGATCAGAGGCTCGATGCCGTCCGGCCCGCCGACGGTGGCGACGGCCCCACGCAACTCGCCGGGAAACCCGGCTTGCCCGGGCACCCAGGAACCGCGCGCCGTGGAGCGCACGAACCGCTGCCGCGGGTCGGAGCCTGCGAACTGCTCGGGCGTGATCGTGGCGGTGCCGGGGAGGTCGACGAACAGCGCGGCGGCTAGGGGATCGAGCGCGGTCAGCACCGGGGGTCGGTCGGCGTGGGTCGACGGAACGCTCGGCACCCAGCGCATGTAGTCGGGCACGCCGTCGGTGAACTCCGGCCGATAGCCCCTGGTGGACAGGAGCACGCGGAGCCGTGCCGCGGCGGGCGCGTCGAGGACGAGAAGGTCCGGGGGGACCGGCTCGTCGTCCGGGGATCGGGGCCGCGCTGACGCTGGTGGTAGAGGGGGAGACCTGTCCATCCCTGAGGGGCATCTCTGGCGGAAGCAGGGCGGGACCATAGCAGCGCTCTACTATTGCTCGGGTGGGTCCGACTGCCCTGTTGCTGAGTGTGGCGCTGCTGGCCGGGCTGGCGTCCGCCACGGTCTCCCTGCTCGGAGCGGTGACAGGCAACGACTACGTGCAGGGAGCGCTCGCCCTGCTGGCCGCGGCCGTCGTCGCCGGCGTCGCCGGCGTCGGCCTGACCCTGCGCAAGCTGATGGGCTCGCTCTCGGATCTCGCCGTCGCGGGGCGAGCGACTCGGCAGCGATCCGGGGAGCTGGCCGAAGCATTGAGCATCGCCGGACACCAGCTTGCGTCGCTCCGCCAGTCGGAGGGTGCCACGCAACGCGCCTTGAACAACGTCGCAGCCGCCCTCCGCCCTGTGGAGGAGGCGAGCGCCGCGACGGCGGCCGAGGTGCACGCACTGACGGCCGGCGTGGCGCAGATGGATGGCGGCGTGGCCCAGGTGAGCGACGGGCTCGCGCGTGTCGAGACCGGCCTCGCGGCAGTCGATCGGGCCCTCGCGGGCATCGACCGGGGCGTCGCCGTGGTGGCCGGCGACGTGGCCGGCCTGGGAGTCCAGGAGTTGGCCGAGGGCGTCGACCGGCGCTTTGAGGCGGCTCGCTGGCATCGGGAGGGTCTGCATCGCCAGGTTGAGGCACTGCTCGCTCTGTACCGCGAGCTCGAGCCCCCGTCGGGCCTGCCACCCCTAAACGGATGGGCGGTGGGTGCCGATCTCGGGCGCGACCTGGTTGAGCACGTGCTGCGCACCCGTCCTGCAGTGATCGTCGAGCTAGGAAGCGGCAGCTCCACGGCCCTGCTGGGATTGGCCCTCGTCAAGAGCGGTGGCGGTGTCCTCGTGAGCTTCGAGCACGATCCGCAGTACGCAGAGGAGACGAGGCGTCTGGTGGGCCGGGCGGGCGTGGCTGGGGTCGTCGAGCTGATCGAAGCGCCGCTGGGTGATTTGGACTACGCCGGCGATACGGTTTCCTGGTACGACATCTCGGGACTCACGCTCGGTGGCCCGATCGACCTGTTGCTCATCGACGGCCCGCCTTCCTCGACGAGCGAGCTGGCCCGGCTTCCGGCCGCGCTGCTGTTCGACCGCATGGCCGCCGGCGGGGTGGCGGTTCTCGACGACGGTGACCGGCCCGCTGAGCGGGAGATCCTGCGTCGCTGGCTGGAGATACCCGGTGTCAGGGTTCTCCCTCATCCGAAGACGGTCAAAGGCGCAGTCTGGCTCGGCTTCGAGGGTGCACCGATCGTCGCCTCCGGCTGACGAGGCGACGCGACGGTCAGATGCTGACCCCCCGGCCCACCCCGGCGTACTGCAGGCCGTGCCTGCGCACTTCCTCGGGGTCGAGGAGATTACGGGCGTCCAGCACGAGCCTCCCCTCCATGGCGGTGGAGAGCTCTCGCAGGTCGACCTCGGCGAACTCGGGCCACTCCGTGGCGATGAGGACTGCATCTGCGCCTGCGGCCGCCTCGAGTGGCGCGGCCGACATGGTGGCGCCCAGCGGCGCCGTGGTCACCATGGGGTCGAAGGCTCGCACCTCGGCTCCCGCCGCCACGAGCATGGTTGCCAGCTTGGATGCCGGGGATTCCCGGGTGTCGTCGGTCCCTGCCTTGAAGGCGAGGCCCCACAACGCGATCCGCTTGCCTGACAGTGTGCCGAGCCTCTCCCGTACGAGCGAGATCACGTAGTCGAGCTGCTGTTCGTTGATCTCCAGCACCGCGTCGAGGAGGCGGAACTCGTACCCAACGTGGACCGCAGCCGCGGCGAGCGCGCTCGTGTCCTTGGGAAGGCACGAGCCACCGAAGCCCGGGCCAGGACGCAGGAAGCCGTGGCCGATTCGGGGGTCGTGGCTCATACCGGTCGCGACCGCGTCGATGTCGGCACCCACCCGGTCGGCGAGGCGTGCCAGCCCGTTGATGAAGGAGATCCGGGTGGCGAGGAACGCGTTCGAGCCGTACTTGATCAACTCCGCCGACGTCGGGTCTGTCACGACCAGCGGGCACTCGACCGACGAGTAGATGGCCATCATCGTCGCCTGCGCGGCGTCCGAGTCGGCGCCGATCACCACCCGGTCCGGGTTGAGGAACTGAGCCAGCGCTCTGCCCTGACTGAGAAATTCGGGGTTGCTCCCGACGGTGATGCCGGTCGCAACCTCGTCGACGATCGACTGGAAGCGGCGCGCCGAGCCAGGCGGCACGGTCGATTTGATGACGATCACGGAACCGGCCTCCATCGCCGGCGCGATCTCGATGAGCACCTTCTCGACGATGCTGAGGTCGGCTTCGCCGTTGGGGGCCGGGGGTGTCGGCACCGCCACGAAAGCGGCCCGCGTTCCCTCCACGGCTTCCGTGTTCGAGGCATGGAACGAGATCCGCCCGGCGGCGAGGCCGCGCGTCACGTGGTCGGGGAGCCCGGGCTCATAGAATGGGATCTCGCCGCGCTCCAACCGGCCGAGGCGGTGGGCGTCGGCCTCTGCGATGCGAACCTGGTGACCGAAGCTGGCGAGGCCTACGCCGGTGACCAGGCCCACGTACCCGGCGCCAATCACGGAGAGGGAGTACTTGGCCATGGATGGGATGGTAGCGGTGGCCGGCGTAGTTCCCCGTTACCCCGTCGGGCCCCTTCCGTCGGCGAGAGGTCATACCAGCCGCCCCCCGTCAGAAGCCGGGCGGGGCGTCGCGCTGGAGCCAGTTGTAGAAGGCGTCCACGTCGCCGTCGAACGAGTACACCGCTCCGTCGACGGTGGCGAACTGGGTGGCGGTGGCGTCGAGGCCGGCCAGCAGCGAGGCGCTGCCGCACGACGACGAGGCGCCCGGGATGATCCCGGAGAAGTCCCGGAAGTCGACGCGGGCCGTCCCGGCGTCGAGCGTGACCCAGTTCAGCATCCCCGCCGTCGCCGGCGAGAACCACGAGGTGTGACCGGCCGCCGTCTCTGCGGCCGTTGGGCCCTCCAGCAGCTGCGTCATCGCCCCGGCCAGCACCGCCGGCGGCTCGACCTTCCTGGTCACCGCCTCGACGTCGTCGCACTCGACGCTCCCCGGCGTCCCGAAGAACACGCTCACGTCGACGGCGGCCGGTGACAGGCCGGTGAGGCTGAAGTCGCCGGCCACCGGCAGCCAGTCGCTCTCGCCCCACGGCAGCTCAGCGTCGGCGATGCCCTGCGTGTTGCTGTCCCGGAAGAAGAACGTGGCGGCGGCGGGGCGGAACAGCCCGGCGGTGTCGGTGCCGTCGTCGGTCCAGTCGCCCGCCACGAACCGGTCGCCCGGGTCGCCGAACACGAACGACGCGTCGGCGATGCCCTGGGTGTTGCTGTTGCGGAAATACACGAGCCCGGTCGACTCCCGGTGCAGGCCCACGGTGTCGACGCCGTCGCCGTCGAAGTCGCCGGAGAACGGCTTGTCGCCCAGGTCGCCGAACAGGTAGCTCGAGTCGGCGGCGCCGAGGCCGCTGTCCTCCGAGCCCAGCTCGTTGATGACGAATACCCAGCCCTCCGACGGCCGGTACAGCGACACGGTGTCGCAGCCGTCGCCGTCGAAGTCGCCGGCAAGCGGCAGGTCGCCCGGGTTGCCGAAGAAGAACCGGGCGTCCGCGATCCCCGGGGTGTTGGCGTTGCGGAGGTACACGAAGCCGTCGCCCCGGCGGTACAGCCCGGGGGTGTCCTCCCCGTCGCAGTCCCAGTCGCCGAGGAACGGCGTGTCTCCGGGGTAGCCGTAGAAGAACGACCGCACCGTGTCCTGGTCGCGCAGGTGCCACATGCCCTGGTCGGGGTCGACCAGACCAACGGATCACGAGGCAGGCGGCGCACCGGCAGCCCACGGCGCCGCCACCACCCCCGCCAGCAGTGCCAGGATCGTGAGCAAGAAGAGCGTTCGGGTGCGATGTCGGTATGCCATGGCGTCCTCCCCTTTCGCACTACGCGCTACCGGAAACCGGCAGTGACCACCAGGGGGCGAACGGACGTATTCGCCGGACGGAGGTTGTCTCAGGTGGCGAGTCGGCTGCGGCGGGGGTGGTGCCGCGGGGGGCGGCGGACGATCCTCGCCTCCGGAGGCGTCACGGGCGGCAGGTCACGGCCGATGGTCGCCAGGATCGCCGCCAGGCGCCG
Source organism: Acidimicrobiia bacterium (assembly GCA_041619955.1). GTDB lineage: Bacteria > Actinomycetota > Acidimicrobiia > Spongiisociales > JAOTWH01 > JBFJZV01. The sequence continues at coordinate 16,410 of JBFKDA010000030.1, forward strand.
TCCCCACGAGTGCTCGCCCAGCGCCTGCTCCCGGTCGGGGCGGGGGGCGGCCAGGGCCACCGCCAATGCCTCGCCCGGCGACTCGGCGGTGTGCACTCCGTCGATGCCGTCCAGCGCCCGCAGCGGCGGGGCGGCCACCGGGACGCCGGCGGCCAGGTACTCGTACACCTTCAACGGGCTGACGGCGTGGGTCAGGTCGGAGACCTCCCACGGGATGATCGCCGCGTCGAAGTGGGCGATGTAGGCGAGCAGCTCGGCCTGCGGCTTGAAGCCCAGGAAGTGGACGTTGGCCGGCATGTCGGGGCGGGGGGCCTTGTCGTCGCCGATGATCACCACCCGCATAGCCGGGTCGGCAGCAGCGAGCGCGCGTAGGCCGTCCCAGTCCATCCAGGCGCCGTACAGTGAGCCGTGGTAGCCGACCGCCGGCCCGTCGCCGGGCGGGAAGTCGTCCGGGACCGGGCCGGGATCGCCGCCGAACAGCGCCGGGTTCACCGCATTCGGCACGAGGGCGGCCGTGGGCCCGAGGCGATTCCGCAGGTCGGGGGCAGTCGCCACCAATCCGGCCGCCAGGTCGACGAGCCGCCGTTCCACGGCCGGGTCGTACCAGTCGCCCAGCGCCGGCGATGTCCAGTCGTCGAG
>JBFKDA010000031.1:0-16934 GCA_041619955.1 Acidimicrobiia bacterium
AGCTGGCGTACGGCTGCTTGGAGTGCAGCGCCGCCAGCAGATCCTCGTCGGGGATCACCGGGTGGCCCTCCGGGTAGCAGCCGATCCCGATCTCGTCGAGCGAATGCCCGAGCTCGGCCATGTCCCGCAGCAGCGACAGCGTGTCGAAGTACGCGCCCGGCTCCTGGGCGTCGCCGCCGATCACGAACGCCCGTGTGATCCCGAGCCCGTCCAGCCGGTCGAGCACTGCGCGCAGATGGTCCCGGTCCCTGGTGAGCCGCGCCGACAGGTGAGGCACGACGTCGAAACCCCTGGCGGCCAGCGCGGCGCTGAGGTCGATGGTGGCGTCGAGGCCCTTCGCCGGCGACGCGGTCACCGACACCGTCGCTCCCGGTGGCAGGTCGCCCGCCGCGTCGAGCACCTTCTTCAGCGGGATCAGCTCGTACTTCGGCGCCGCCAGCAGCTCGGCGAGCGACCCGCTCATACGTTGGAATCCGGGAACGATGCCTTGCGGCGGCCGACGTAGTCGGCCAGCGCCTCGTCGATCGCGTCGTCGAGCGGCGGCGGCTCGTAGTCGGCCAGCATCTGCTTCCAGATCGCGTTGGCCCGCTGCGCGGCGTTCTTGCCGCCCTCTTCCAGCCACTGCTCGAAGCTGTTGTTGTCGGCGACCGGCGACACGTAGAACGCGCTCTCGAAGTTGGCGAGCGTGTGCGGGTTGCCCAGGAAGTGCAGCCCGGGCTGGCCCGCCCGGATCGCATCGAGCGCCTGGCCGTTCTCCGACAGGTCGACGCCCTCCACGAGCTTGGCGACCATGCCGCACTGGTCGGCGTCGAGCACGAACTTCTCGTACCCCACCGCCAGCCCGCCTTCGAGCCACCCGGCGGCGTGGAGCACGAAGTTCACGCCGGCCGCCACCGCGGCCTGCATCGTCACCGCGCTCTCGTACGCCGCCTGGGCGTCGGGGATCTTCGACGCGCACAGGTGGCCGCCCGACCGGAACGGCACCCCGAGCCTCCGCGCCAGCGACGCCATCACGTACAGCACCAGGGACGGCTCGGGCGTCCCGAACGTCGGCGCCCCCGACTGCATCGACAGCGACGACGCGAACGACCCGAAGATCACCGGCACACCGGGCCGGACGAGCTGGGCGTACGCCATCCCGACCAGCGCCTCGGCGAGCGTCTGGGTGGCCGCCCCGGCCACCGTCACCGGCGACATCGCCCCGGCGAGGATGAACGGGGTGACCAGGGTGGCTTGGTTGGCCTCGGCGTACACCCGCAGCGAGCCCAGCATCGTGGAGTCGAACGCCAGCGGCGAGTTGACGTTGATGAGGCTCGTGATCACCGTGTGGTCGTCGAGGTACTCGTCGCCGAACGCGATGCGCGCCATGGCGACCGTGTCCTCCGCCCGCTCCGGCGCGGTCACCGAGCCCATGAACGGCTTGTCGGAGTACTTGAGGTGGGCGTACACCATGTCGAAGTGCCGCTTGTTCACCGGCAGGTCAACCGGCTCGCACACGGTGCCGCCCGAGTGGTGGAGGTGCGGGCTGGCGTAGGCGAGCTTCACGAGGTTCTGGAAGTCCCCGATGGTCGCGTAGCGGCGCCCCAGGTCGAGGTCCCGGATGAACGGCGAGCCGTAGGCCGGCGCCAGCACCATGTTCCTGCCGCCGATCTCGACGCTCCGCTCGGGGTTGCGGGCGTGCTGTGTGTAGGTGGCCGGTGCGCTGCGCTGCACCATCTCGCGACACATGCCGGGCTCGAACCGCACCCGCTCCCCGTCGACCTCGGCGCCATTGGCGGCGAACAGCTCGCGGGCGTGCGGGTAGTGCACGTCGACGCCGACCTCGGCGAGGATCGTGTCGGCGTTGCGCTCCAGCAGCGCCAGCCCCTCCTCGTCGAGCACCTCGAACGGACGCAGCCGTGACGTCAGGTATGGCCGGGCCGCGGCCGCCGCCGTCCCGGCCCGGGCCGCCTGGCGGGCCGCCCGCCCGCCTCCCCGTCGTCGGCGCGGCGCGTCGGTCACGCGCCCCCCCGTGCCCGAGCCCGCCGCCGCGGTGCCTCGGCGCCGCCCCGCGGGATGCCCATCGCCGCCACGAAGTGCTCCTGGAATCGCGGCTCGACCGCGGTCTCGACCTTGTGGACCCGCCGCACGACGTCCTCGATCTCGGCGCGGTCGGCGGCGCTCAGCAGCGCCATGAGCGCGCCGGTGCCGGCGGCGTTCCCGGCCGCCGAGACCGATTCGAGGTCGCAGTCGGGCACGAGGCCGAGCACCAGCGCGTGGTGCGGGTCGATGTGGCTGCCGAAGGCACCGGCCAGCCGCACCTGGTCGACCCGGTCGATGCCGAGCTCGTCCATCAGTAGCCGGGCGCCGGCCTGCAACGCGGCCTTGGCGAGCTGGATCGCCCGCACGTCGTTCTGGGTGATCGCGATCGGCTGCTCCCCCTCCACCAGGACGTAGCTGCGGGTGCGCCCGTCGGCCACCACCCGCGGCGAGTCGGCCGGCCCGATGACGCCGTCGGCGCCCACGACGCCGGCCAGGAACAGCTCGGCGATGGCCTCGATGATCCCCGACCCGCAGATCCCGGTGGGGGTGGCGTCGAAGCCCGGCTCGTCCGACCAGGCGTCGGTGCCGATCACCCGGTACCGCGGCTCCAGCGTGGCCGGGTCGACCCGCACCCGCTCGATGGCGCCGGGCGCGGCCCGCTGCCCGGCGGAGATCTGCGCGCCCTCGAAGGCGGGGCCGGTGGGGCTGGACGCGGCGAGCAGCCGATCGCGATTGCCCAGCACGATCTCGGCGTTGGTGCCCACGTCGACGAGCAGCTGCACGGCGTCGCCGCGGTGCGGGCCCTCCGACAGGATGCAGCCGGCCGCGTCGGCGCCGACATGGCCCGCGATGCAGGGCAGCACGTACACCCGGGCGCCGGCGTTGACGTCGAGGCCGAGCGGGCGGGCCCGGGTGCGCACCGCGGCATCGGTGGCGAGCGCGAACGGGGCCGTGCCGAGCGGCGTCGGGTCGAGGCCCAGCACCAGGTGGTGCATGATCGGGTTGCCCACCAGGGCGATCTCCAGCACCTCCGAGCGCTCCACCCCGGCGGCGGCGACCAGCTCGCCGACGAGGCCGTCGAGAGCTTCCCGGACGAGGCGCGTCAGCTCCCGCTCGCCGCCGGGGTTCAGCATGACGTACGAGACCCGGCTCATCAGGTCCTCGCCGAAGCGGATCTGCGGGTTCATGACGCCGGCCGACGCCAGCACCTCGCCGGTCGCCAGGTCCGCCAGGTGGCCGGCCACCGTGGTCGAGCCCACGTCGAAGGCGACCCCGAATGCCCGGTCGGCGAACCCCGGCCAGACCGCGCTGATCGTGGAACCGTCGTGCACGGCGACCGTCACAGCCCACCGCCCGTTCCGCAGCGCGTGCTGGAGGTCGGCGACCACGTGGTCGTCGGCGGCCAGTCCGGTGAGCTGCCATTGGTCGGCGAGCGCCTCGAACAGGCGCTGCAGATCGCCGGCGGGGCGGGCCAGGTCGGGCTCGGCGACTTCGACGTAGTGGAGGCGCACCACCGGGTCGACGGCCAGCGCCCGCACCTCGGCGCGCTTGCGCACCACCTGGCGGTGCACCCGGCTGGTGTCCGGCACCTCGACGGCAACGTCGCCGAGCACTCGGGCGGCGCAGCTCAGCCGGCGGTGCGGCGCCAGCCCCTTGCGGGCGGCGTACGCCAGCTCGGTCGCGTCGGGGCCGGTCAGGTGGGCCGGGTCGACGTCGAGGCCCGCGAACAAGCCGGACGACGGCTCCACCTGGCACCGCCCGCAGATGCCACGGCCCCCGCAGATGGAGTCGACGTCGACGCCCAGGGCCCGGGCGGCGTCGAGGACCGTGATGCCCGTCGCCACTTTGCCGCGCCGCCCGGAGGGCGTGAAGACGATCGTGGCTTCTGCGCTCACTCCCGGACGGGGGCGGCCCGGCGCCTGCCGCGCCGCCGCCCCGGGGGCGGCGCCTCGCCGGCTGCGGACCGGTGGGCGCGGATCCAGTTGGCGGCGTCACGGTCGTTCCCGGTGAGGACGTCGGCAGCCATCACGGCCTGCTTCACCTCGGCGTGGAGCGGGTTGGTGATGGCCGAGGTGAGGCCGCTGGCGATGGCCATCGCCAGGAACGCCCCGTTGATGTCGTTGCGGTCGGGCAGCCCGAAGCTGATGTTGGACGCGCCACAGGTCGTGTTCACCCCGAGCTCGTCGCGCAGCCGGCGGACGAGCTGGAAAACCTGCCGGCCCGCGTAGCGCAACGCGCCGACGGGCATCACCAGCGGGTCGACCACCACGTCGGCCGCGGGGATGCCGTGGTCGGCGGCCCGGTTGACGATCTTGCGGGCGACCTCGAAGCGCACGTCGGGGTCCTCCGAGATGCCGGTCTCGTCGTTGGAGATGGCCACGACGGCGGCGCCATGGCGGGCGACCAGCGGCAGCACCCGCTCCATCACCTCGTCCTCGCCGGTGACCGAGTTGACCAGCGGCTTGCCCTCGTACACCGCCAGACCGGCCTCCAGTGCCTCCACGATCGAGGAGTCGATGGCCAGCGGCACGTCGGTGACCGACTGCACCAGCTTGATCGCCTGCGCCAGCAAGGCGGGCTCGTCGGCCAACGGGATACCGGCGTTGACGTCGAGCATGTGGGCGCCCGCATCGACCTGGGCGAGGGCGTCGCGCTCCACCCGGCTGAAGTCGCCGGCCTTCATCTCCTCGGCCAGGCGCTTGCGGCCGGTGGGGTTGATACGCTCGCCGATGACGACGAACGGCCGGTCGAACCCGATCACGACCTCCCTGGTCGCCGAGCTGAGCACCGTGTCGGTCACGTGCCCGCCTCGGTGCCGCCCGCGTCCGCGAGCTCGGCCAGCCTCGCCGGCGGGTACGCCTCCTCCAACCGGGCGACCTCCTCGGCAACCTCCGCGGCCAGGTCGTCGCCGCACTCGCGGCTCTCCCGGCGCCAGGCTTCGAGGTAGGCGTCCGAGCCGGCGAGCCCCGCCCTCATCGCGGCCCGGTCGATGGCGACCTGGAAGCGGTCGGCCAGCGGGGCGGAGTGCCGGTCACGGCCGTTGCGCGCCTGCACCTGGGCGGGGATGTCGCGCCACCAGATCGTCGTGAGGTTCGTCATCGGACCATGCTCATCGGAACACGGGCCAGCGCCGGGGCCAGCTCGCCGTAGCCGGTTGGGACGTGCTCGAACGCGAGCCCGAGCCGGTGGGCGGCGGCGCGGGCTCGCTCCACGAGATCGGGGTCGTCGATCTGTGCCAGGTAGACGAGCCGGTGGTAGTTGCCGAAGTAGGCGTCGCGCAGCTCAGGGTGGCGGTCGAGCCCCAACCCGGCGATCACCAGGCGCTCGAAGTGCCGGGCCAGGTAGTCGGTGAGGTAGAAGGTGGCGGGGTCGTCGTCCTGCATGGCGGCGAACCGCTCCCGACCCGCGAAGAACTCGTAGCAGTGCGCCCCCGGCAGGCGCTCGACACCCTCGGCGGCGAGCACCTCGTCGAGCCGGCCGGCGGTGCCGCAGTCGGCGTAGCCCACGAAGATCGTGTCGTACGTGCCGCGGGCGGCGTCGATACGGCGGCGCACCGCATCGGGGATCAGGCCGGGGCGGTTGTGGAGATGGGCGGGCAGGCACTCGACGGTGAACCCGGGCAGCGTCTTGGTCAGGGCGAGGAGCTCCTTGGCGAGCGCGCCGCAGCCGATGACGAGGACGCTAGGCCCGGGCACGGCGCTCCGTCACCAGCGCCTTCGCCGTCTCGGCGGCCACGGCCGCATCGCGGCAGTAGGCGTCGGCGCCGACGGCCTTGCCGAACTCCTCGTTGAGCGGCGCCCCGCCGACGAGGACGATGTAGTCGTCGCGGATCCCCTTCTCCACCATCGCCTCGATCACCACCTTCATGTACGGCATCGTGGTGGTGAGCAGCGCCGACATGCCGAGGATGTCGGGCTTGTGCTCGTCGAGCGCGGCGATGAACTCGTCGGCGTCGGTGTTGATGCCGAGGTCGAACACCTCGAAGCCGGCCCCCTCCAGCATCATCCCGACGAGGTTCTTGCCGATGTCGTGGATGTCGCCCTTGACGGTGCCGATCACCACCGAGCCGACGGTCTCGGCGCCGGTCTCGGCCAGCAGGGGGCGGAGGATCGCCATGCCGGCCTTCATGGCGTTGGCGGCGAGCAGCACCTCGGGGACGAACAGGATCCCGTCGCGGAAGTCGATGCCGACGATGCGCATGCCCTCGACGAGGGCCTCCTGGAGCACCCGGTCGGCCGGCCAGCCGCGCCCCAGCAGGATGTTGGTGCCCTCGGCGATCTCGTCGGCGAGCCCGTCGTAGAGGTCGTCGTGCATCTGGGCGACGAGGTCGTCGTCGCCCAGCGCGGCGAGGTCGATCTCCTCGTCGGGAGCAGCGTCGTGGGCGGAGGTGTCGTCTGCGGCCATCGGGACCGTCCGGGGAAGTTCGTTCCGCTGTGCGGAAACGTGCTGGATGGCGGAACAGTACACTCCCGGCGTCGCCCTGTCCAGAACGTGAGGGAGCGCCTTGCCGTGAGTGACCTGCCCACCCGCGCCAACGTCGTCGTGATCGGCGCCGGCATCGTCGGCAACTGTGTGGTCGGCCACCTCGCCGAGCTGGGCTGGACCGACATCGTCCAGCTCGACAAGGGGCCGCTCCCCAACCCCGGTGGCTCCACCGGGCACGCCTCGAACTTCATCTTCCCGGTCGACCATTCCAAAGAGATGACCCACCTGACGCTCGACTCGATGCGCCAGTACGACGAGATGGGGGTGATGGTCACCAGCGGTGGCATCGAGGTGGCCCGCACCGAGGAGCGCATGGAGGAGCTGCGGCGCCGCATGACGTCTGCGACGTCGTGGGGCATCGACAGCGAGCTGCTCACCCCCGCCGAGGTGAAGCAGCTCGTCCCGTTCATCAACGAGGACGCGATCCTCGGCGGCTTCCACACCCCGAGCGTGGCGGTGGTCGACTCGCTGCGGGCGGGCACGCTGATGCGCGAGCGGGCCCAGGTCAAGGGCGCGCTCACCGTGAGCCCCAACACCGAGGTGCTCGACCTGGAGGTCGCCGACGGCCGCATCGCCGCGGTGGTCACCGACCAGGGACGCATCGAGACCGACACGGTGGTGGTCGCCTGCGGGGTGTGGAGCCCCCGCATCGCCGCGATGGCCGGCGCGGCGATCCCGCTGACGCCGGCGGTCCACCAGATGATCGACGTCGGGCCGATCGACGTGCTGCAGGCCACCGGCAACGAGATCGGCTACCCGATCGTGCGCGACATGGACACGTTCATGTACGAGCGGCAGACCGCCGGCAGCATGGAGGTCGGCAGCTACGCCCACCGCCCGATCTTCCACCGCGTCGACGAGATCCCCTCGATCGACGAGGCCGCCCTCTCCCCCACCGAGATGCCGTTCACCGAGGAGGACTTCGACGCCCAGCTCGAGGACGCCCTCGAGCTGATGCCCGACATCCTCGGAGAAGCCGAGATCCGCTACGCGATCAACGGGCTGCTGTCGCTGACCCCCGACGCCATGCCGTTGCTCGGCGAGACGCCCGAGGTCGCCGGGCTGTGGTCGGCGGCGGCGGTGTGGATCAAGGAGGGGCCCGGCATCGGCAAGCTGGTGGCCGAGTGGATGACCCACGGCTACCCCGAGATCGACCCCCACTCGTCCGACATCGCCCGGTTCTATCCCTATCAGCGCAACGACACCCACGTCCGGGCCCGCTGCGCCGAGCACTTCAACAAGACCTACGGCATCGTGCACCCCCGCGAGCAGTGGGAGACGCGCCGCGACCTGCGGGTGAGCCCGTTCCGGTCCCGCACCGACGAGCACGGCGCCGTGTACTACGAGGCCGGCGGGTGGGAGCGCCCGCAGTGGTACGAGGGCAACGCCGACCTCGTCGACCGGTACCGCGATCGCATCCCCGAGCGGCCCCACGAGTGGGACGCCCGCTGGTGGTCGCCGATCATCAACGCCGAGCACCTTCACATGCGCGACCACGTGGCGATGATCGACCTCACCGCGTTCGCGATGTTCGACGTCTCCGGGCCGGGCGCCCTCGACTACCTCCAGCACCTCGCCGTGAACCAGATGAACGTCAAGGTCGGCCGGGGCGTGTACACACCGCTGCTCACCCCCCAGGGCGGCTTTCGCACCGACCTCACGATCCTGCGGCTCGGCAAGGACCGCTTCCGGGTGGTCACCGGCGGCGCCGACGGGCCCCGCGACAGCTACTGGTTCCGGCTCCACATGCCGGACTACCCGGTCGAGTTCACCGACGTCACTTCGGCGACCTGCACGCTGGGCGTGTGGGGGCCGCGGGCTCGCGACCTCATGGCCGGCGTCACCGAGGGCGACATCTCCGACGACGCGTTCCCCTACGGCAGCGTGCTGGAGACCACGATCGCCGGCATCCCGGTGACGATGTTCCGCATCTCGTACATCGGCGAGCTGGGCTGGGAGATCACCACCGCCATCGAGCACGGCCGGGCCCTGTGGGACGCGATCTGGGAGGCGCGTGGCGACACCGGGCTGCGCCCGGTGGGCGGCGGCGTGTACGGCACGACCGGGCGGCTGGAGAAGGGCTACCGGCTGATGGGCGCCGAGCTGGAGTCCGAGTACGACCCGGTGGAGGCCGGGCTCGCCCGCCGCAAGGTGAAGTCGGCCGACTTCGTCGGCAAGGCCGCCTACCTGGCGGCCCGGGAGGGCGAGCCGGCGGCCATCCTGTGCACGCTGACGATGGAGGACCAGACCTCGGCGGCGGGCATCCCCCGCTACCCCACCGGCAATGAGCCGATCCTCACGCAGGCCGGCGAGCGGATCGTCGACGCCAAGGGGCGGCCGTCGTACGTGACCTCGGCGGGCGCCGGCCCCTCGGTGGGCAAGTACCTGCTGCTCGCGTACCTGCCGCCGGAGCACGCGGTGGAGGGCACCGATCTCCAGGTGATGTACATGAACGAGCTGTATCCGGTGAAGGTGGCGGTGGCCGGCAGCACCCCGCTGTTCGATCCCGACGACTCCCGGATGAAGCAGTAGGCCGTGCGGGTCCTCGTCTGCGTCAAGCGGGTGCCGGCCCCTGGTGCCCGCATCGTCCTCACCGCCGACGGCACCGCCATCGACACGGCCCATCTCGGCTTCACGACGAGCCCGCACGAGGAGTGCGCGGTCGAGGAGGCCGTGCAGATCGCCGCGAGGGAAGGCGGGACCGTCACCGTGCTCACCCTCGGCCCCGACGAAGCCGAGGAGCAGCTCCGCTATGCGGTGTCGATCGGCGCCGACGAGGGCGTGCTGGTGGCTGCCGGCACCACCGAGCTGGACCCGCAGGCGACGGCGGCGGCGCTGGCGGCGGCAGTCGACGAGCTGGAGGCCGACGGCGGTCCGTTCGACCTGATCCTGTTCGGCAACGAGTCGGCCGACTCCGGTGGCTACCAGGTCGGCATCCGGGTGGCCCATGCGCTCGGCCGGCCGATCGTCTGCGGCATCAAGGCGATCGACGTCGACCCCGACGGCTTCACCGCCCGCCGTCCCACCGACGACGGAGCCGAGGTATACCGGCTCCCGCGTCCGGCCGTGCTGGCGGTGAAGGAGGGCATCAACCTGCCCCGCTACCCGACCCTCAAGGGCCGCCTGGCGTCGAAGAAGGCACAGGTCCGGCGGCTGGAGGCCCAGCCGCCGGAGGGCGGGCAGCGGATGGTGCGGTTCGTCAACCCGCCCGAGCAGGTGTCGGAGACCGAGATCCTCGGGAACGGCGCCGACGCCGCCCCCCGGGTGGTGTCGCTCCTGGCGGAACTCGGTCTGGCATGAGCAGGCCCGTCCTGAGCTTCACGCAGTCCGGGGAAGCTTCGCGGCAAGCGTTGACCGCGGCGCGCACTCTCGCGGCGAAGCTGGGGACCCGGCTCGAAGCAGTCGTCTTCGACGAGTTACTGGTCGATCAGGCCGCCGAACTCGGCGCCGAGGCCGTCCACGTGATCGAGCACGAACTGCTGTCCGACTACGCGCCGGAGGCATACGGCGAATCGCTTCGGCAGCTGGTCGAAGCCTCGGGGCCGGCGGCCCTCGTGGCCGCCGGCACCGAAACAGGGAACGAGGTGACGGCGCATCTGGCTGCTCGTGCGGACCTGCCGTTCGTGGCCAACTGCCGGGAGGTCACCCCCGGCGACCCCTGGCGGGTGTCCCGGGTGCGCTGGGGCGGCTCGCTCTTCGAAGAGGCGGAGGTCCAGTCCGACGGCCCGTACCTCCTGTCGATCGCCCCGCACACGGTCGCGGCCGAGCCGTCGCCGGCGGACCCCGAGGTGCGGGCGTTCCGCCCCGACCTCGGCGAGGAGCTGGCCCGGACCCGGGTGACCGGACGGGAGGAAGCCGCCAAGGGGGTGACCCTGACCACGGCGCCGGTGGTGGTCAGCGGTGGCCGCGGGGTCGGGTCGCCGGAGGGGTTCGCGGTGCTCGAGGAGCTGGCGGGGATGCTGGGCGGCGCAGTCGGCTGCTCCCGGGTGGCCACGAACAACGGCTGGCGGCCGCACCGCGACCAGGTGGGCCAGACCGGCACCCGCATCGCCCCCGAGCTCTATATCGCGTGCGGCATCAGCGGCGCCATCCAGCACTGGGTGGGCTGCATGGCGTCGAAGAAGATCCTGGCGATCAACACCGACCCCGAGGCCAACATGGTCCGCAAGGCCGATTATGCGGTGATCGGCGACCTCCACGAGGTGCTCGACGCCGTGGTCGCCGAGCTGCGCGGCCGGGAGGCCTGACCCCCTCCCACTGTGGTCGTCTGTGGTGCACGATTGGTGTGTGGCACGCACCAACATCGACATCGACGATGCGGCCTGCGCCGCGATCATGGTTCGCTACCGGCTCGGTTCCCGGTTCAGGCCACGACCGTGCGCAGCCCGGCGTGCCGGTGCAACGCGTTTCCGCAGGTGACGTTCGCCGCGCGCGCCGGCCAGCACCTCCATGCTGATGGCGTCGGAGATGGCGAACTCACCGCCGAGGGCCCGATCGACGGCGTCGCACGTCGCCGACCCGGTGTCGCGGAGGAATGCCACCCACGCCGAGGTGTCGACGACGATCACGCCGTGCGGCCGGGCGGCTTCGGTTCCACCATGCGGAACGCGGGCCATATGATGGGAAGCACACAACAGGGGAGCAACGCCGTCGCCACCGTGCAGTCCGTCGAAAGGGCCATCGACCTGCTCGAGGCGCTCGCTCGCGGCCCGGCGGGGATCAGCGACCTCGGCGCCGCCACGGGCCTCCCGAAGAGCACCGTGTCCCGCCTGCTCGCCACGCTCGAGGGCCGCGGCGTCGTGGCTCGCATGCCCGACGACGCCCGCTACCGGCTCGGCGACGCGGTCGGTGAGCTGGCGGGGGCGGTGACGCCGTCCCGCAACCTCGTGGGGGTGGCCCGGCCGCACCTGGTGCGCCTGACCGAGGACATCGGCGAAGCGACCGGGCTGTCGGTGGCCGATGGCTACGACGTCCACTACCTCGACCAGGTCGAGAGCCCGAACCCCGTGCAGGTGCGCGACTGGACCGGGTCGCGAATCCCGCTGCACGTCGTGCCTTCCGGCATGGTGCTGCTCGCGCACTGGCCGGCCGAGGCCAGGCAGCTCTACCTCACCAGGCCGCTGGAGCGCTTCACCGAGGCCACCGTCACCGACCCGGCCGCGCTCGATGGGCGGCTCGCGGCCGTGCGCCGCGAGGGCTGGGCCTGGGGGCGCGAGGAGTTCGCCGCCGGCATCAACTCCGTCGCGGCGCCCGTCCGGGACGACACGGGTGCGGTGGTCGCCGCGATCCACGCCCACGGGCCGGCGTACCGTTTCCCGGCCGGCGCCCAGGCCGACGGGATCGCCGCTGGCGCGGCTGCCGAGGCGATCGCCAAGCAGGTGGCCGAGGCCGCCGACCACATCTCCGCACGGCTCGGCTTCCCGCCCCCGGCCTAGCAACGCGGCTCGGTGAGGAACTCGAGGAGAGGCGCCGTCGCGGGCGGCCACCGATGGGATCGGCGCCAGCCGAAGTGGTCCCGGTACGGATCGACCCGATCTCCGGGCTGCTATCGAGGCCCGGGCCGAGCGGGACCACGCCACGGTGAGCGACGTCATCCGCGAGGCGATCCGCTGGTTCCTCGACGTCGCATGATCGTCCGATCTCTTCTATGTCGCCAGGGGCCCCGGTGACGCTGCGGCGCGCCTTGTTACGGTCCGCCCCGTGTGTCGGTGACTCAACTTGCTGCTGATCTCGCCTACACGGCCGCCTAGCTGGTTCGGCCGGCGAAGAGGTCGGTCCGCTTGAGCGGTACGAAGCCGACGCTCCGATACAGGTGGCCCGACGCCGGGTTGTCGGGTTCGTAGCCGATCGCGATGCGCTCCGCTCCCTCGATCGCCAGCAGCTCGATGCCCGCCGTGAGTATGTGGCGGGCAAGCCCTTTTCGCTGGTGTTCGTCGAGGGTGCGCATCGGCTCGACGACGCCGGTGGCGGTCACCGGGTCGTACCAGAACAACCCGTACGCCGCGGGATCGCCGTTGCGATCGAGGACGACCAGATCCAGGTCGGACCGGTACAGCGACGTCTGGTTGAGGCGCTCCTCGACGTCCGCCCGCCCGGGGCGAGCCAGGTGGTGGGGGCGCTCCTTCGTTTCGGTGCGATTGGACATCCGGTAATCAGCATCGAGCGAGCTGATCTCAGGCCGGGCGTCTGCGTCCAACCAGCACTGCATCACGGCATCTCCCCTGATGGTGAAACCGTGGCCGACGAACACACTGCGCATCACCTCATCGGCGCGGTCGATCTCGAGCGCGACGTCCTGAATTCCGTGGGCCGCGACGTGAGCGAGCCCGCGATCCACGACGTGCTCCACCCACTCGGGGGCTGCCTCCGGCATCACGATCACGGCCAGCGTCGGGTCCTCGTACACCAGCGACGGCCCGTCGCCGAAGTCGGTCACCGTCACCGCAGCCGCCGGGCGTCCCTCGTCGTCGAACCAGAACAGTTGGCCGAGATCGTCGGTAGGGCGCCGCACGCCCCACCAGAATTGGACCTCGGCGGCTTGGTACAGCCCGCTCCCCGGTTGGGCGCGCTCGACACGCTGCAGCAGCGCCGTCACCGCTTCCAGGGAGTCCAGACCAACCCGGTGCTCTTCTCGCATCGTTCCTACTCCAGACGGCTCGGTTGGAGACGAGGACGATAGGTCGATGGATCTGATCGCAGGCGAGGCGGGCGCCGCCGCGACCCGCCGTAGCCGCAGCCAGGGCCGTACCCTGGCCTGCGCGAAGGAGAACTGCGCTGACGACTCGCCTCCACAACGCCTGGCCGCTGCTGCTGTCGCTGGTCGCCGTCGGGGGGTTGCTGTTGCTGGTGCAAGCGGGCGCCGGCCCCACCGTCGGCAACACCGTCGCCGTGCCCGACGTGCCACCGGTGCCCACCACGGCGCCGCCGTCGCTGGCCGCGGCGGTGCTCGATCCGACGCCCCGCGGGTACGTCACGGGATTCACCGACGCGATGAACGCAGGCGACATCGAGTCGGTGCTCGCCAACCTGAACCCGGCGGTGGGCGTCCTCTACTTCCCCGGCGTGGCCGGCATCGAGAACCCCTCCACCGACGAGGTGCGGACCGCGTTCGAGCAATACCAGATCCTCGGCGCCACACTGTTCGTCGACCGCTGCGAGGAGGTGCCGGGAAGCGAGGGGCGCATCCTCGACTGCATCCTCACCTACAACAGCGGCTTCGCCCGCAGCATCGGCCTCGAGGACCCGAAGCTCTTCATGCGGTTCGTGGTGGGTGCGACGGGCATCGACTCGATGTACCTTTCGCCGATGGTCGTGATGGGCGACGAGTGACACAGCCGGTGCGGGCCGAGGCGCGGGGGCCGGTGCTCGAGGTCACGCTCGACAGGCCGCCGGCCAACGCCATCGACGCCGCCACCAGCCAGGCCCTCGGCGCCGCGTTCACTCGGCTGCGGGACGACGACGCACTCCGGGCGGCGGTCCTCACCGGCGGCGGGGAGCGATTCTTCTCGGCCGGCTGGGACCTGAAAGCTGCGGCGGCCGGCGAGCCGCCCGACGCCGACTACGGCCCCGGCGGGTTCGGGGGGTTCCCCGAGCTGCCCGGCTTGACGAAGCCGGTCATCGCCGCCGTCAACGGCATGGCCGTCGGCGGCGGCTTCGAACTCGTCCTCGCCGCCCACCTGGCGGTGGCCGCCGATGATGTGGAGTGCTGGCTGCCGGAGGCTGGGCTGGGTCTGGTGCCTGAGATCGGCAGCGTCGTGCTCCCCCGGCTCGTGCCACGCCACGTCGCCTACGAGCTGCTGCTGACCGGCAAGCGGCTCGGAGCCGACGACCTGCTCCGCCTTGGGCTCGTCAACGCGGTCGTGCCTTCCGGCGAGCTCCTGGCCGCGGCCCGCACCATGGCCGCGACCATCGCCGAGCTGCCGCGGGCGGCGGTGGCTGCGATCATGGCCGTCGTGCAACGAACTGCCGCACTTCCGGTCGCCGATGCCTACCGGCTGCTCCGATCCGGCGGCGTCGAGGAACTGGACGCTGCGCTCGAGGCGTGGCGAGCATGACGCCGTACCGGGTCGTGCCGCCGCCGGAATGGATCGACTACAACGACCACCTCACCGAGGGCTACTACGGGATGGCCTTCGCCGACGCCACCGACTGGGTGCTGGAGGAGGCCGGGTTCGACGGGTCGTACCGGGTCACACACGGGACGTTCTTCACCGTGGAGACCCACATCTGGTTCGTGAAGGAGGTCAAGGCGGGTGAGGAGCTCGTGGTGACCACGACCGTGCTCGGCGCCGACCCCAAGCGCCTCCACCTCTGGAGCGAGATGACCGCCGGCGGCGAGCTGCGAGCGCAGCAGGAGGCGATGCTGCTGCACGTGCGGGCCGACTCCCGCCGGGTCGGTGCGATGGAGGAGCCGCTGGCCGGGCGCTTCGCCGCCCTCGCCGCCGAGCACGCATCGCGGCCCCGCCACCCCCGGGCCGGCACCGGGGTCCGCGGAATGCCGGGCGGCTGAGGCGCCGAGCCGATAGGGTGCCGAGCGTGACGGTGCAGCCGCTGCCCCCCGACCAGCCGGGCAACCCGGCGGTGGCGGAGTGGGCGTCCGCGGGCCTCGCCCAGCCCGACATGGACGTGATCCGCGACTACCGGCTGGGCAGGATCCGGGCAGAGCTGGCCGCCGGGGACTTCGCCGGGGCCGTCCTCTACGACCCGATCAACATGCGGTACGCGCTCGACTCGTCGAACATGCAGGTCTGGTGCATGCACAACGCGGTGCGGTACGCGTTCGTGGCCACCGACGGGCCGGCCATCGTGTTCGACTTCACCCGCTGCGAGCACCTCTCCGACCACCTCGACCACGTCGCCGAGGCCCGCCCGGCCACGAGCTGGGACTATTTCGAGAACGGCCCGCGCGAGTCGGAGCTGGTGCACCGCTGGGCGGCCGAGATCGCCGACCTCGTCCGCGAGTTCGGCCGGGGCAACCGCCGGCTGGCGATCGACAAGTGCGAGCCGCCGGGGGTGGCCGCACTCGCCGACCTCGGCATCACCACGGTCACCAGCATGGGGTTCGCCGAGCGAGCCCGCCACATCAAGCACCCCGAGGAGATCACGGCGATGCGGTGCTCGCTCCACACCGCCGAGGTCGGGATGTGGCAGATGTGGGAGGCGCTGCGCCCCGGCGCCACCGAGAACCAGGTCTGGTCGCACCTGCACCAGGCCAACATCGCCCGGGGCGGCGAGTGGATCGAGACCCGCCTCTTCGCCAGCGGCCCCCGCACCAACCCGTGGTACTCCGAGTGCTCCGACCGGGTGATCGAGGCCGGCGACATCGTCAGCTTCGACACCGACCTCATCGGCCCGTTCAGCTATTGCGCGGACATCTCGCGGGCGTGGGTCACGCCCGGCCGCAAGCCCACGGCCACCCAGCGGACGATGCACGCGGTCGGCGTCGAGATGCTGGAGCACAACCTGGCCATCCTCCGGCCCGGCATGGAGTTCCGGGAGTTCTCCGAGCGGGCCTACCGGCTGCCCGGCCGCTACCTGGCCCATCGCTACTCCACGCTGGCGCACGGGGTGGGCCTCGTCGACGAGTACCCGGCGATCCGCTACCCCGAGGACTGGGAGTGGTACGGCTACGACGGCGTGATCGAACCGGGCCAGGCGCTCTGCCTGGAGGCGTTCGTCGGCGAGGAGGGCGGCCGGGAGGGCGTGAAGCTGGAGATCCAGGTGCTGGTCACCGACGACGGCGCCGTTCAGCTCGACCAGTTCCCGATGGGGCTGACCCCGGCCTGACCGGGCAGACGGCTGCACACGCGGGAGCGGCGCCCCGTGGGGGCGCCGCAGGGGGGCGCCGCGGCCCCCACGCGGGAGCGGCGCCCCGCAGGGGCGCCGCTCCGTTGTCGTCGGGTTCGGGACGTGCCTAGGCGGCTGCCCGGGCCTCGTCGAGCCAGGCGTCGACGGTCGCCCGGTTGTTGGCGATCCACTCGTTGGCCAGGTCGATGATGTCCTGGTTGGTGTTACGGCCGCCGTCCTGCTCCACGTTGGCGAGCGAGACGTCGATGATCGGCAGCTTCACCAGCTCGAGGAGCTTCGCCGCTGCGGGGTTCGCAGCGAGGAAGTCCTTGTTGGCCGTCACCTGGATGTCGGCGGCGATCCAACCGAGCTGGCAGGTGCCGAGGTCCTCGGCCAGCGGGCACTGCTCGGGGCCGATGTTGGCCGTGCCGGGCCGCTGGTCGTGGGACTCGCCGCCCTCCTGACCCGCCGGGTTGGAGTCGTCGATGACCTCCTCGACGCCGACCCACACCACGTTCTGCCCCGGGATGAGCTGCGTGATGTACGCACTGGGCGTCCACGTGTAGATCACCATCGGGACGTCCGAGTTCGCCTTGTCGACGGCCTCGGCGACCATCGCGTCGTAGCCGGCGATCGTCTGG
>JBFKDA010000032.1:0-16509 GCA_041619955.1 Acidimicrobiia bacterium
ATCATCGCCCGCCCGTTCGAGGGCGAGCCGGGCAGCTTCCACCGCACCTACGAGCGCCACGACTACGCCATGCCGCCGCCCGCGCCGACGGTCCTCGACCGCGCCAAGGAGGCGGGGCTCCGGGTGTACGGGGTGGGCAAGATCGAGGACCTGTTCGTCGGGCACGGGCTCACCGACGCGGTCCACACCGAGGGCGACCTCGACGGGATGCGCAAGACCCGCGCCGCCATCCGGGAGATCGACCGCGGCATCGTCATGACCAACCTCGTCGACCTCGACATGCGCTACGGCCACCGCGAGGACCCGGAGGGCTACGCGAAGGGACTGGCGGTGGTCGACCAGCACCTGCCGCACATCGTCGACGTGCTCGGCCCCGACGACCTGCTGTTCGTCACCGCCGACCACGGGACCGACCCCACCGACGGCGACACCAACCACACCCGGGAGCACGTGCCGCTGCTCGTCCACGGCGCCGGCGCCGCCGGCGTGGACCTCGGCGATCGCGACCAGTACTGCGACGTGGCCGCCACCGTCGCCGACGCGCTCGGCCTGCAAGCACCGGAGCGGGGCGTCTCGTTCCTCGCCGACATCACGTGAACGCCGCCGAGCTGATCGAGCGCAAGCGGGACGGTGGGACGCTCACCGACGCGGAGATCGGCGAGCTGATCGCCGCCTACACCGCGGGCACACTGCCCCACTACCAGATGAGCGCACTGCTGATGGCGGTCTTCTTCCGGGGCCTCGACGACGACGAGCTGGCCGCCTGGACCGAGGCGATGCTCGACTCGGGCGACACGCTCGACTTCTCCGACCTCGCGGCCCCGAAGGTCGACAAGCACTCCACCGGCGGGGTCGGCGACAAGGTGTCGATCCCGCTCGCGCCGATGGCCGCCGCGGCGGGGCTGGTGGTGCCGATGGTCAGCGGTCGCGGCCTGGGCCACACCGGCGGCACCCTCGACAAGCTGGAGACGATCCCCGGCTTCACCGCCCAGCTCGACGCCGACGCCTTCGCGTCCACCCTGCGCGCCCACGGCCTCGTGCTGGCGGGCCAGTCCCCCACGATGGCGCCCGCCGACAAGGCGCTGTACGCGCTGCGCGACGTCACCGGCACGGTGGCGTCGATCCCGCTCATCTCGTCGTCGATCATGTCGAAGAAGCTCGCCGAGGGCCTCGACGGGCTGGTGCTCGACGTCAAGGTGGGCCGGGGCGCGTTCATGCGGGACGAGGCGTCGGCCCGCGAGCTGGCGGAGACGATGGTCGGCATCGGCACGGCGCACGGCACCAAGATGGTGGCGATATTGACCGCCATGGACCAGCCGCTCGGCGAGGCGGTGGGCAACGCCAACGAGATCGCCGAGTCGATCGCCGTCCTCCACGGCGGCGGCCCCGCCGACCTGCTGGAGGTCACCTACCGCCTCGGCGAGGAGATGCTGCTGCTCGGCGGGCTCGCCGCCGACCGGGAGGCGGCCCGGCGCCGACTGGAGGATACGATCCGCTCGGGCGCCGCCGCCGAGAAGTTCGCGGAGGTCGTCGCCGCGCAGGGCGGGGACCCGGCGGTGCTGGACGACCCGTCGCTCCTGCCGGTGGCCGCCAACACCACCGTGCTCGACGCGCCGCGGGCCGGCTGGGTCACCCGCTGCGACGCGCGGCTCATCGGCCGGGCCGCGGTCCGGCTGGGCGCGGGCCGGACCACCAAGGAGGACGACATCGACCCCGCCGTCGGGTTCGACGTGCTGGCCAAGACCGGCCAGCAGGTGGCGGCCGGCGACCCGCTGGTGCGCATCCACTGGAACGACCCGGGCCGGATGGAGGCCGCCCGGGAGCTGCTGATGACTGCGTGGGACATCGCCGACGAGCCCGACCCGCCGGCCCCCCTGATCATCGGCGAGGTCAGGTGAGCTACGAGCTGCTCCAGGAGGCGGCCGGCACGATCGCGTCCCGGACCGGGCGCGGCTCGCACGACGTGGCGATCGTCCTCGGCTCCGGGCTCGGCGACTATGCGTCGACGCTGCCGGGCGCCGTGGAGATCCCATACGGCGACATCCCGGGCTTCCCGGTGCCGAAGGTGGCGGGCCACGCCGGGTCGCTGTACTCGGCCGACCTCGACGGCGCCAAGGTGCTGGCGTTCGCCGGGCGGGTCCACGCCTACGAGGGGTGGGACATGGCCGACGTCGTCTTCGGCGTGCGCAGCGCGATCACCGCCGGCGCCGGGGTGGTCGTGCTCACCAACGCAGCCGGCGGCGCCGGCGACGGGCTGGCGGCCGGCGACCTCGTGCTGATCCGGGACCACCTCAACCTGGCCGGCCGCACGCCGCTGCTCGGGCCGAACGACGACCGGCTCGGCCCCCGGTTCCCGGACATGACCGCCGCCTACGACCCCGAGCTGCGGGCCTCCGCCCGGACGGCGGCCGCGGCGGCCGGCGTGGAGCTGAAAGAGGGCGTGTACGCCTGGTTCCTCGGGCCCACCTACGAGACCCCGGCCGAGGTGCTGATGGCCAAGCGGCTGGGCGCGGACCTGGTCGGCATGTCGACGGTCCCCGAGACGATCGCCGCCCGCCACATGGGCGCCCGCGTGCTCGGCATCTCGCTGGTCACCAACCTCGCCGCCGGCATCTCCCCCACCCCGCTCAGCCACGACGAGGTGAAGGAGGCGGCCGCCGCGGCCCGCGACCGCTTCACCCGCCTGCTCGACGCATTGCTCCCGCGGCTCGCCTGACAGGGCTGAAGCCACCCCGGGACCCTGCCGAAGGAACCGGGTAGCGACCAGGGGAACCGATGCCGAGGCAACGACCGGGCCGCCGCCTGCGCCGCCGGCTCGACCGGGTGGCGAACGGGCTGCTGGACCTCGAGTACGACGTCAAGCGGGAAGGTGACAGCCGGGCCCGCGAGCTCTACCGGGAGGCCGGCGCCGTCTACATCGACGTGCTCGACGCGCCGGCCAAGCGCCGGCGCCGCGATCGTCGACGGCTGCGCCGCGCCGAGTCGCTGCTGCGTGAGAGCCGCGACCGGCTCGAACCTGAGCCGGCGCGCCAGGAGCAGCGACGGCGGCGACGGTGGTGGTGGGCAGCCGCCCCGCTCGCCGCGGCCCTGGCCGGCGTGATCGCGCTGGTTGCGCTGCGGGAGGCTCCGGTCGAGCCGCCCCCCGACCCGGCCGCCGCCGCACCGGCGCCCGACGCGGAAGCGGCGCCGGCTCCTTCAGTGGCGACCAGCCCGCCGTCCACGGCCGCGACCCAGGTCACCACCCAGCAGCCGCCGGAGCCCCTCACCCTCCCGCCGGAGCTGCCTGCCGAACCGGTGATCGTCCGGTCTCCGGCCGACTGGACGGCATTCGAGATCGGCCCGGGCTGGGACCCGAGCGTCGCCGCCGGCACCGACGGAGCGTTGCTCGTGGCCGTCGAAGGCCTCCTGCGTGTGTGCCGCGAGGGCCAGTGCCTCATCGGCCTCGACGTGGTGCTCGACGGCTACGGCGCCGGGCCGGCGGCTCTCGCAGTGTCACCCAGCGGTTTCCCGGTCGCCGCCTACCACTCGTACCAAGGTCAACCGCACAACCGGTTGATCGTGTGTATCGACCGTGAGTGCTGGGACCACCACGTCGTCGAGCTGGGCGCGGCAGTGAACCCCCCGGCGGACGTCGCCGTCGACCGGCAGGGCCGAGCCGCCGTCGTCTACTCCGGCGCGAATGGCAGAACCACGTATCTCGTGCGCTGCCAGGCGGTGGACTGCTCCGAGCCTGCCCGCCATGAGGTCCGCGCCGCCACGGGCTACCTCCCGTCGGTCGCGATCAACGGCGACACGGTGCTCTTCACCTGGTACGACGCGGCGGCTCGCGTGGTGGTCGTGGAGCGGTGCGTCGACGCCGTGTGCAGCGAGCTCGACCCCGACCCGCTGCGGATAGAGCTGGCGGGGGAGCCGCGGACCGTCGCGACCGCCATCGCCGTGCATCAGGGGCGACCGACGGTGATGTACTCGGCCGCCGAGACGTTCGGTGTCGTCCGCTGCCTCGACGCCCGCTGCACCGGCGACAGCGACCACCAGCGCGTCGGCCTCGAAGGGGTGTTCGCCGATTGGATGACGGCGACCGTCACCGACGCCGGCGCGCCGATCGCGGTCCTCGCCGAGCCGAACGGCGACCGCGTCTACGTGGAGTGTGGGGGGCCGGTCTGTGCCACCCACACCACGCATGCCCTGCCCGGCGAGCCCAAGGGGGACCTGCCGGTGATCACCTTTGCCCCGGGCGGGCCACTGGTGGCGATCGGCTCCGCCACCCCGAGCCCGGCAGTCGTCGCCTACCCGCCGACGGGCTGAGCGGCGATACCCTCCCGACCCATGCACGTCGTCTGGGACTGGAACGGGACGCTGTTCGACGACCTCCACATCGTCGTCGACGCCGTCAACGATGCGCTCGCCGTGGTGGGCGCCCCGCCGATCGACGCCGACGGCTACCGCACCCACTACGGCCGGCCGGTCCACCTGTTCTACGAACGGCTCATCGGGCGCGAGCTGCTGCCAGACCAGTGGCGGGCCATCGACGACGCCTTCCACCACACCTACCGCAGCGCCCTCGGCCGAGCCGGACTCACGCAGGATGCCTGCGATGCCCTCACCACCGTGCACGAGGCCGGCGGCACGCAGAGCCTGCTGTCGATGTGGTGGCACGACGAGCTGGTGCCGTTCGTCGCCCGGTTCGACGTCGACCGCTACATGACCCGTATCGACGGCAACCGGCGCGATGCCGGCGAGACCAAGGCCGAGCACCTCCGCCACCACCTCGACCTGGTGGGGCCCGGCGGGCCGGTGCTGGTGGTGGGCGACGCTCTCGACGACGCGGTGGCCGCAGCGGCGGTCGGCGTGGCGTGCGTGCTGTACGACGGTGGGTCGCACCATCGGGCCGAGCTGGAGGCCGCTGGGGTGCCGGTGGCCGACTCGCTCGTCCACGCGCTGGAGCTGGGCGGCGTGGCGGTGGGCGGCGAACAGCGGATGCCGCGCCTCTAACATCCGCGCCCCCCCGACCATCGAGGAGCGACGCGCGTGAACATCGTGGTCTGCGCCAAGCAGATTCCCGACCCGGCGACTCCGTACCAGCTCGACCCCGAAACCCACTGGGTGGTGCGACCCGAGGACCAGATCCTCGACGACACCGACCGCTACGGCGTCGAGGTGGGGCTCCAGCTCGCCGAAGCCACCGAAGGGACCGTGACCCTGGTGTCGATGTCCCCCGCCGGGACCCTCCAGGGCATCCGCCAGGCCCTGGCGATGGGCGCCGACAGGGCGATCGTCGTCGACGACGCCGAGCTGCGCGGCTCCGGCGCGCTGGTGACGGCCCGGGTCCTGGCGGCGGCCATCCAGAAGAACGGGTTCGACGTCGTGGTGGCAGGGACCGAGTCCACCGACGGGTACACCGGCGTCGTCCCCCAGCAGCTCGCCGAGCTGCTGGGCGTGCCGGCGCTGACGTTCGCCCGCAAGGTGAGCCACGAGGGCGGCAAGATCCGCATCGAGCGGCAGGCGGCCACCGGCTACGACATCGTCGAGGCTGCGCCACCGGTGCTGATCACCGTCACCGCGGGTGCGGTGGAGCCCCGCTACCCCACGTTCAAGGGGATCATGGCGGCCAAGAAGAAGGAGATCGACCAGGTCACCGCGGCCGACCTCGGCTTCGCGGCCGAGGCCGTCGGCGCGGCCGGCTCCGGCCAGCACATCGCCGCGGTGCACCCCGCGGCCGAGCGGGAGGCCGGCGAGGTCGTCGAGGACGACGGCGAGGGCCACCTGGCCATCGTGAAGAAGCTCGAGCAAGTGAAGGTGATCTAGACATGCCGGACCACTTCTGGGTGTTCTCGACCGCCACCGCGGAGGCGGTGGCGCCGATCTCGCTGGAGCTGCTGGCCAAGGCCCGCACGCTGGGCGGCGAGGTCAGCGCGTTCCTCGTCGGTCCCGGCTCCGACGAGGTGTTCGCGACGCTCGGCGACCACGGCGCCACGACCGTCTACCACCTCGATCCGGGCGACAAGCTGCCGGCGGCGGCGGCCGCGGCGGCGCTGGCCGACCTGGTCGCCGAGCACCAGCCGTCGGTCATCCTGTTCGGTCTGGTGGTGGACGACCGCGACGTCGCCGGCCGGCTCAGCGCCCGGCTGGGCAGGGCGTTGCTCTCGAACGCGATCGACATGTCGGCCGACGGCTCGGTCACGGTGACCACCGAGATCCTCGGCGGCACGAAGCTGATCGAGACCGAGTACCGCGACGAGCCTCCCGCGCTGATCGTGGTCCGGCCCAAGTCGTTCACCGCCGAGGCGGCCGGCGGGGGCGCGCCCATGGTGGTGCCGGTGGCGATGCCCGACGTGGGCCACGCCGGCGAGGCGGCGGTCCTGGAGCGGCATCCCGACAAGGCCGAGGGGCCGCAGCTCGGCGACGCCGAGATAATCGTCTCCGGTGGGCGCGGCCTCGGGCAGGCCGAGAAGTTCGAGATGCTCGACGAGCTGGCGTCGCTGCTCGGGGCGGCGGTGGGCGCCACCCGGGCGGTCGTCGACGCCGGGTGGGTCCCCTATCCGATGCAGGTGGGCCAGACCGGCAAGACCGTCAAGCCCAACGTCTACATCGCGTGCGGGATCAGCGGCGCGATGCAGCACCTGGTGGGCATGAAGGACTCGGGCACGATCATCGCCATCAACAAGGACCCGGACGCGCCGATCTTCGGCGTGGCCGACCTCGGCGTCGTCGGCGACGTCCACGCCGTGGTGCCGAAGCTCATCGAGGAGCTGCGCAGCCGCCAGGGCTGAGGCGGCCAGGCTCTCGGACGGCCCGGCTCAGGCGGCTTGGCGCTGCGGGACGGGTAGCGGGTGGGCGCGGCGTGGCAGCGGCCGAGCCTCCGGCAGCGGAGCGGGCACGTCCATCCCGGCGGCGAGGTTCAGGCGCTGGTCGCCCAGCAGGTACCTCGGCCGCGGTCGGGCGGGCCGCACCGGCTTCGGCTCGGGCAGGATCAGCTGCACCAGCCACGAGAACCCGGCGGCGCCGGGGCCGATGCCCCAGGCCCACAGCTCGCCGAGCTGCGGCGCGGCGAACAGCCCGCCGAGCGCGCCGAGCGCGCCCAGCCAGCCGAGCAGAAGCAGGACGCGCCGGATCCACGTGTTGCGCCACGTCGCACGCGGGTCGTGCACGGGAAATGCAGCAGCATTCATCACCCGTTATCTGTCGGGACTGGTGGGCCGCTTCTTGAGTGGTACGGGCCGGCAGCTAGCTTGCCCGGCGATGACCGCCGCCGGCTACTCGGGCACGCCGCTGCCGAAGAAGCTCGGGATCGCCGAGGGATCCCGAGTGGCATTCGTCGACCCGCCGGCCGGCTTCACCCGGCTGTTGGCGCCGATGCCACCGGGGGTGGAGCTGTTCTCGGCCCGGGCGCGGCGGCTCGACGTGATCGTCTTCTTCGTGGTGCGCGCTGCGTCGCTGCGGCGGCGGTTCGGGCCGCTGGCACGCCACCTGGACGCAGCCGGTGGCCTGTGGGTGGCCTGGCCCAAGAAGACGTCGGGGATGGCCACCGACGTCGACTTCGACGTGGTGCAGTCGACGGGACTGGCCGCCGGGCTGGTCGACAACAAGGTCGCCGCCATCGACGACACCTGGAGCGGGCTGCGGTTCGTCGTGCGCCGGGAGGACCGGCCCGGCTGGCCCGAAGGCTGAGCGCGGCGGATCGCGCCGGCCCGGCTACCCCAGCGACTCGGGCCCGAAGCTGTCGGGCAGCAGCTCCTCCAGCCCTCGCACGACCACGTCGCCGTCCTGGTCCTCGGTGATCACCCGTGCGACGCCGAATTCTCGCATGAGCTGGCGGCAGTTGCCGCACGGGGTGCAGCCGTGGCCGTCGAGGCACACCGCGGCCACCGCGTCGAGCTCTGTGACGCCCGCCGCCACGGCGCCGCCGATCGCCACCGCCTCGGCGCACAGCGTCGATCCGTAAGCGGAGTTCTCGACGTTGGCGCCGGTGAACACCCGGCCGTCCGCCGCCAGCACTGCCGCCCCCACTCGGAACTTCGAGTACGGCGCGTAGGCCCGCTCCCCCGCCTCCCGGGCCCGGGCCACCAGCTCGGCCGGAGACGACGTCACGGGCCCACCAGCGCGTCGACGAACGCCGCGGGGTCGAAGTGCAGGAGGTCGTCGACGCCTTCGCCGACGCCGATGAGCTTCACGGGGATGCCCAGCTCCTGCTCGACGGCGACCGCCACCCCACCGCGGGCGGTCCCGTCGAGCTTGGTGATCATGATGCCGGTGACACCCACCGCCTCGGTGAACACCTTGGCCTGGGAGAGCGCGTTCTGGCCGGTGGTGCCGTCGATCACCAGCAGCACCTCGTCCAGCTCTCCCGCCTCCTTGCGGAGCACCCGGGTCACCTTGCCGAGCTCCTGCATGAGGTTGTGCTTGGTCTGGAGCCGCCCGGCGGTGTCGACGATCACCGCGTCCTTGCCGCGAGCCCGCGCCGCGGCGTACGCGTCGAACGCCACCGCGGCGGGGTCGGCGCCCGGCTGGCCGCCGACGACCTCGACGCCCACCCGGTCGGCCCACGTCCGGAGCTGCTCGTCGGCTGCGGCCCGGAAGGTGTCGGCCGCCCCCAACAGGGTGTCGACGCCCTCGCTCCGCAGCAGCGCCGCCAGCTTGGCGATGGAAGTCGTCTTGCCCGAGCCGTTCACTCCGACCACGACCACCACCGCCGGCGACGCGACCCGCCGGATCGACCGATCGCGATCACCGAACAGCGCCACCAACTCGTCGCGCAGCAGCTTGCGGGCCTGCTCCGGATCCTCCGGCTGCGCCTCGCGCACCCGGGCCACCACGCCCGTGGCGGCGTCGACCCCGACGTCGGCGGCGATCAGCGACTCCTCGAGGCCCTCCCAGAAGCGGGCGTCCATCTCGCCCCGGCCGAACAACGCGCCGAGCTTCTCACCCAGCGCCCGGCGGGTCTTGCCGAGGCGGATGCCGAGCGTCGGGGCCACCGCGGCGGCGCGCGGCGCCTGACGCTCCTCCCGCGGCCGAGCCACGGGCACGGTGGCGGTCTGGTCGCGGTTCCGCGACCGCAGCACGACGAACCCGACGACGGCCACGACCACGACGGCGAGCACGACGGCGGCAACGATCAGTTCCACGAGGAGACTCCTAGACGGTGGCCTGGCTGAGCCGCTTGGCGAGGACCCGGGAGGACTCGCCTGGCTCCATGGTGACCCCGTACAGGATATCGGCCACCTCCATCGTCTGTTGCTGGTGGGTGACCACCGTGAGCTGGGCGGCGCCCCGCAGCGTCCCGACCAGTCGCAGGAACCGGTGGAGGTTGGCGTCGTCGAGCGCCGCTTCGACCTCGTCGAGGATGTAGAAGGGACTCGGCCGCGCCCGGAACACCGCGAAGAGGAAGGCGAGCGCCGCCAACGACCGCTCCCCGCCCGACAGCAGGCTGAGGCGGCTGATCTTCTTGCCGAGCGGCTGCGCCTCCAGCTCGACGCCGCAGTTGAGCGGGTCGTCGGGATCGGTGAGCCGCAGCCGGCCCTTCCCGCCGGGGAAGAGCAGCGCGAAATTCTCCTGGTAGGCGGTGTCGATGTCGGCCAGCGCCTCCAGGAACAGCCCGGCGATCTGGCCGTCGAGCGCCTTGATCACCTTCCGCAGGTCGGCGCGGGCCGACTCGAGGTCGGCGAGCTGGCCCCGGAGGAACTCGGCGCGCTCCGCCAGCTCCTGGTACTCGGCTGCTGCGAGGGGGTTGACCGGGCCCAGCCGGCGCAGGGTCGCCTCGAGCGATGCCAGGTGGTCCTCGTGGGTGGCCCCCTCCGGCACGTCGGGCTGCGGGGCCGCCAGCGCCTCGTCCTCGGTGGCGTCCGCGTCGCGGCGGAGGCGCTCGGCCACCGCCTCTTCCCGCATCGCCAGCTCCGCGAGCTCGACCTTCGTGTCACCGGCCTGCTCCCGGTCGGCGAACAGCGACTCCTCCAGCTCCCGGCGGCGGCGGCGAGCGGCCTCGAGCGCGGCGCCGGCCTCGCCGGCCTCGACCCGCTCGGCTCGCTGCCGCTCCCGCAACACCTCGACGTGGCGGCGCACGACGTCGAGCGCAGCGCGGGCCCTCGTCTCGACGCCGACGAGCCTCTCGCCTTCGGCGGGGTCGGCGTCCTCGCCGCCGGTCTCGGCCAGCTCGTGGGCGATGCGGTCGAGACGGGCTGCGGTGATGCGGCGGCGCTCGGCGACTGCGGCGAGTGCCGCCGCCGCCTCGTGGCGAGCCGCCCGCGACTCGTCGCGGCGCCGCGCCACCTCGTCGCGGCGAGCCTGGAGCTGTTCCCACGCCTGCTGCCGCTCGGCTTCCTCGCCCTCGAACTCCCCGAGCCGGCGACGCAGGTCGGCAAGCCGCTCACGCCGATCGGCCGCTCCGGCCGCGAGCGCGTCCCGGCGCTCCCCGAGCCGGTCCCGCTCGGCCTCGCCCTCGGCGGCAGCCCGCTCGATCATCGCCAGCGCCTCGGTCGAGCCGGCCAGCCGTGCCTCCAGGCCCTCGAGTGCCTCGAGCGCGGCCCGCTCGTCACGACGCGACCGGTCGAATGCCCGCCGGGCCTGGGCGAGCAGGCTGTCGGCCCGCGCCTCGGCGGTCTCGGCAGCCTCCAGCCGGCCCTGGGCCTCCTCCAGCGCCACCGGTCCGGCGCCGTCCGGCACGCCCGCCCGCACGCCGAAGCCGGTCACGAGGTCGCCCTCCGGGGTGACCACCCGCAGCTCGGGATGGCTCGCCGCGATCTGCCACGCCGCCGACCATCCCTCGACCAGCACGACGTCGCCGAGCAGCGCGCCGGCCAGGTCCGGGTCGGCGGCCGGCCCCAGCCGGTCGGCCAGCGCGTCCGCGCCCCACCGGGTCGCCACCTCCCGGGCCGGCACGTCGGCCGCCCGCGCGACCACGACCGGGACTCCGCCGGAGCCGTCGGCCTTGAGCCCGCTCACGACCGCGGTCAGCGCCGGCGCATCGGAGGCAACGAAGCCGTCGCTCCAGGCGCCGAGCGCCGCGTCGACCGCCCCGGTCAGCTCCGGGGGCACGTCGAGACGGGCGGCGACCGAGCCGGCGATGCCGTCGCTGGCGGCCACCCGGTCGCGGAGTTCCGGGTCGGCGAGCCCGGCCACGACTGCTTCCAGTGCCTCGACCCGTGCCCGGGCGCCGGCCAGCTCCAGCCCGGCGGTGGCCGCGGCCTGCTCGGCCCGTTCCAGCACCTGCTGGTCGTCGCGGCGGCGCTGCTCCGCGACGCGGTACTCCTGCTGGGCCACCGACACCTGGGCGTCGGTGGCGCGCTGCTCGCCGACGAGCTGCTCTGCCTGGCGGGACTCGTCCTCGAGCCGCGCGATCACCACCTTGAGCCGGTCGGCGACGGCCTCGGTCTCAACGTGGTCCCGCTCGGCGGCGGCCTCCAGCGCCCGCAGGTCGCCCCGCAAGGTGGCCACCACACCCTCGGCCGGGAGCTGCGCCTGCTCGCTCAGCGAGCGCTCCTCGTCCTCCAACGCCCGCAGCCGCACCTCGGCGGCGGCCGCCGCACGCTCAGCGGCGGCTTCGTCGGCAACGGCTGCCTCGAGCGCCGCAGCCAAGCGGCGCTGCTCGTCCTCGAGGTCGCGCCGGCGCTCGCCCGCGCCCATCAGGCGCGACTCGAGGGCGATCCGGCGCTCCCTGGCCACCAGCGCCACCCGCTGCAGGCGCTCGGCAGTGGTCTCCAGCCGCGCCGCCGCGGCCGTGTCCCGTTCGAGTGCCCGGCCGGCAAGCCCCGCGGCCTCCTCCATCTCCCCCAGCGATCCCGTCAACGCCGCCAGCTCCTGCTCGGTGGCCGCCAGCCGGGCCGCCAGCTCGCTCTGCTCCTGCACGGCGGCGGCCCGCCGGTCACGCAGCGCCCGCAGGTCACGCCCGCCCAGCCACAGCCGCATGGCGCGCAGCTCGGCCTTGACCTGCCCGTGCCGCTCGGCGGCGCGGGCCTGGCGGCGAAGCGGCCGCATCCGGCGCTCCTGCTCGGTGAGGATGTCCTGGAGCCGGGCGACGTCGACCTCGGTCTGCTCGAGGCGGCGCAGCGCCCGGTCCCGGCGCCGCCGGTGCTTGGTGACGCCGGCCGCCTCCTCGACGACCGCCCTGTGCTCCTCGGGGCGGGCCGTGAGGATCTCGCCGATGCGGCCCTGGCCGACGATGACGTGCTGATGGCGGCCGACGCCGCCGTCGCTGAGCAGCTCCTGCACGTCGAGCAGGCGGCACTGGACGCCGTTGATCTCGTACTCCGACGTGCCGTCCCGGAACAGCCGGCGGGTGATCGCCACCTCCGGCAGGTCGAGGGGGAGGGCGCCGGAGTCGTTGTCGATGGTGAGGCTCACCTCGGCCCGACCGAGCGGCGGCCGGGTGGCCGTGCCCGAGAAGATCACGTCCTCCATCTTCTGGGTGCGCAGCGTCGAGGTGGCCTGCGTGCCGAGCACCCACGCGACGGCATCGACGAGGTTGGACTTCCCCGATCCGTTGGGGCCGACCACCACGTTGACACCCGCCTCCAGATGGAGGCGGGTGCGGTCGGCGAACGACTTGAATCCCGCCAGGGTCAGCGACTTGAGATACAAAGCCCGGTCACACTACCGGCCGGCCCCCAACCGGCCGGTAATTACGAGCTTCGGATTTCGAAGTCGTAGAGGCTCGGATCGGGCTCGGCGACGTCGCGCTCGACGGCGGCGACGGCGGCGTGCGGAGGACCTGCCGACAGAAACGCCGCCAGCTGCTCCACGGCGTCGGGGTCGCCTTGGGCGAACACCTCGACGGTGCCGTCCGGCGCGTTCCGGACCCAGCCTGTCAGCGCCAGGTGACGAGCTTTGCGGCGGGTCGAGTCCCGGAAGAACACACCCTGCACCCGTCCACGCACCACGAACCGCGCCGCGATCACACCTGGCACGACGGGCACCAGTACGTGCTGCGCTGGCGCAGCACCTTGCGCCGGATGGGTGTGCCGCAGCGGCGGCACGGCTCGTCCTCCCGCCCGTACACGGCGAGCTTGGCGGCGAACTCGCCGGCCCGACCGTCGGGCAGCAAGTACCGCAGGTCGTCCAGGCTCGTGCCACCCCACCGCAGCCCGGCCTGCAACACCGGGCGCACCGCGGCGCGCAGCGCCTTCACCTCGTCGGCAGCGAGGTCGCCGGCGGGCCGGTCGCCGCGGATGCGCGCCCGGTGGAGGATCTCGTCCGCGTAGATGTTGCCGATGCCGGCGAGGAACGTCTGGTCCAGCAGCAGCGGCTTGATCGGGACGACGCGCCCGGCCAGGCGGCGGGCGAGGCGGGGGGTGCGGGGGAGGTCGTCGAGCGCGTCGGGGCCGAGGCGCGCCATCGGCGACGCGGCCAGCTCTTCAGGCGTGTACGCGACCATGAACCCGAAGGTGCGCGGGTCCACGAACCGCAGCTCGCCGCCCCGGTGCGTGCGGATCAGCACGTTGGTGTGCGGCGGCTCCGGATCGCCGGGGTTGGCGATGCTCATCCGCCCCGACATGCCGAGGTGGCTCACCCAGGTGAGCCCGCCCTCGACGTCGGCGACGAGGAACTTGCCGTGGCGCCCGAGGCGCAGCACCCGGCGGCCGGTCATGCGGTCGGCGAAGTCGCGGGGGCGGGCCTGGCGGCGGACCATCCGGTCGCGCCGGACTTCGACCACGTCGAGGCGCGCCCCCTCGAGCATGCCGGCGATGCCGCGCCGGGTGGTCTCGACCTCCGGCAACTCGGGCACTATCCCAGCGCCTCCATCGCAGCCCGGGCCGCGGCCTGCTGCGCCCGCTTCTTCGACGTGCCCGCTCCCTCGCCGAGCACCCGCCCCGCTGCGCTCACCGTCGCGGCGAACTCCTTGGCGTGGTCGGGCCCGGTCTCCTCGACGTGATAGCGGGGGGCCAGGCCGTCGCGCGCCAGGACCTCCTGCAGCCGGGTCTTGTAGTCGCGGGCCCCGGGAGCGCCGGCCCGCTCCTCGATGAGCGGGCCCCAGTGGCGCAGCACCGCCTCTCGCGCCGCCTCGTAGCCGCCGTCCAGGTACACGGCCCCCAGCACCGCCTCCAGGGCGTCCGCCAGGATCGACGGCTTCTCCCGGCCGCCGGTCATCTCCTCGCCGCGCCCGAGCGCCACCACCGCGCCGATCCCGAAGTCGGCCGCGAAGCCGGCGAGGGCCGGCTCGGCCACCACCGACGCGCGGATCTTCGCCATCTCGCCCTCCGGCAGGTCGGGGTGGTTGGCGAACAGGTGGTCGGTGACCGCCAGCTGGAGCACCGCGTCACCCAGGAACTCCAGGCGCTCGTTGGAGGCGCCGCTGCTGGCCTCGGCCAGGTGGGAGCGGTGGGTGACGGCCCGTGCCAGCAGCTCCGGATCGCGGAACCGGTAGCCCAGCGCTTCCTCCAACCCCGCGCCGGGGCCGGTCACCTCAACCGCCCAGCCCGGCTGCGATCCGCTCGACGAGCCGCTGGTCCACGGCTTCGGCCGCCATCCGCAGGCCGTTGAGGACGGCGCGCCGCGACGCGGCGCCGTGGCCGATGACGACCACGCCCTTGGCGCCGACCAGGTGGGCGCCGCCATAGGCGTCGGGGTCGACCCGGTCGTACAGCTCCTGGAGCTTGGGGCGGGTGACGGCGATCGTCTCGGGGTCGCTCTCCCGGCCCAACAGCACATCGGTGATGATCGCGGCGACGAACCGGGCAGTGCCTTCGACCGCCTTCAGCAGGACGTTGCCGGTGAAGCCGTCGGTGACGAACACGTCGGCGACGCCGGTGCCCATGTCGTGGCCTTCGACGTTCCCCACGAAGTTGAGGTCGGAGCCGGCCAGCAGCCCGTAGGCCTCCTTCTCGAGGTCGCGACCCTTGCCCTCCTCGGACCCGATGTTGAGGATGCCGACACGCGGCTCGGCGACCCCGGCGTAGATCTGCGACAGCGCGGTGCCCATCACGCCGAACTGGTAGAGGTGCTCGGGCTTGCACTCGACGTTGGCGCCCCCGTCGAGCACGATGATCCCGCCGGAGGGGATCATCAGGTAGAGGTTGGCGATCGCCGGCCGGCCCACCCCCGGCTGGCGGCCGATGAGCAGCGCGGCGGCGGCGACGGTGGCGCCGGTCGACCCCGCCGAGTAGAGGCCATCGGCCTCGCCGTCGGCGACGAGGCGCGCCGCCACCGACACCGATGCGTCCTTCTTCTCCCGGATGGCCGAGCGCGGGTCGTCGTCCATGCCGATGACCTCGCCGGCATGGACGACCGGGAGGTCGGCGCCAGCGTCGGCGAGCAGCTTGCGCAGCACGTCGGCGTGGCCGACCAGGCGCACGTCGATGCCCGATTCGGCGGCGGCAATCCCGCCCGCGACCACCTCGGCGGGTGCGTGATCGCCTCCCATGGCGTCCAGCGCAATCCGCGCCACCTCAACCCCTCTCTACGTTGCTGGTGGCTGTCAACCCTCGGTGATGACTTCCCGGCCCTTGTAGGTCCCGCACACCGCGCACGCCCGATGGTTGAGCTTGGGTGAGGAGCACTGGGGGCAGGGCACCGTATGCGGCTTGTCCACGCGCCACGCCGCCTTGCGGCGCCGGGTACGCGACCGCGACATCTTCTTCTTGGGTACGGCCATGGCCGCCTCGTCCTTCCTGGGATCAGTCCTGGGTTTCTAGCAGGTCGCGAAGTCCCGCAAAGGGGGAGCTGGACGCGACATCGTGCCCGGGACAGGCCCCCGTATTTAAGTCCGCGCCGCAGGTTGGGCAAAGTCCGGCGCAGTCGGCCCGGCACAGCGGCAGCAACGGCAGGGCCAGCACCACCTCGTCCCGGACGAGCGGCTCGAGGTCGATGTGCTGGTCATCGACCCGGTAATCCCCGTTGTCGTCGAGGCCGTCGCCGAACAGCTCCCGCACCCGGACGACTTGTTCCTCGTCCCACTCGGTGAGGCAGCGGTAGCAGGTGAGATGCGCCGGGGCGGTGAGGCTGCCGGTGACGAGTATCCCGCCTGGTATGGAGCGCAGCACGAGGTCGGCCTGGACCGGCACGTCGCCGTCGGTGCGCGCCTGGTCCACCCCCACCTCGAGCGGGGCGCGCAGCGTCACGCGGCGCTCCTCGCCGGTGCGGGCGAGCAGGTCCGAGACGTTGACGACGAAGGGGGACGACGCGACACGCATCGGCCGTATCGTACCGGTCAGCCGAGCCCGAACCGCCCGGCCGCCGGGAGCCACCCGGCCCCGGCACCCGGCCACGGGAACTGGCTGTCGGCGTTGCCCTGGCTCAGCGTGTGCCGCAGGTAGAACGTCACGTCGGACGGCCGGAAGACGGCTGGGGTGTCGACCCCGTCGACGAGCCCCCAGTCGCCTGCCACGAACCGGTCGGCGGGATCGCCGAAGAACATCTGGCCGTCGGCGATGCCGGTGGTCGGCGAGTTCCGCCAGTAGAAGAAGCCGGTGCTCTCCCGGTGCAAACCCACCTCGTCGGCGCCGTCGCCGTCCCAGTCCCCGGCGACCGGCTTGTCGCCCGGGTTGCCGAAGACGAACGAGATCTGCGCCACTCCCAGCGGCG
>JBFKDA010000033.1:0-15660 GCA_041619955.1 Acidimicrobiia bacterium
ATGTCGGCTCCGGGGCCCATGCCGAGGTCGTCCATGTCGGCTCCGGGGCCCATGCCGAGGTCGTCCATGTCGGCTCCGGGGCCCATGCCGAGGTCGTCCATGTCGGCTCCGGGGCCCATGGCGAAGTCGTCCATGTCGGCTCCGAACCCGAACCCCTCCTCGTCCTCTAGGCCTTCGTCGTCGAGCAGCACGTCTTCATCGTCGAAGTCGAGCTCGAGGTCCTCGGCGCCGAACCCGAACTCCGAGTCGAAGTCGAGTTCGTCGCCCAGGTCGAGTTCGTCGTCGGCGTCGAGGTCGAGATCGTCGCCCTCATCGCCGGCTGCGAGGTAGTCCTCGTACACGTCGCCGGTCACCAGTTGTGCCTCGCCGCCGCCGAGCTCGTCGTCGAGCTCGTCCCAGCCTTCGAAGTCGAAGTCGTCGAAGCCGTCGGCTTCGAAGGCGCCGGCCGCCGGGGACCCCACTCCTTGAGCGCCGCTCGGGCAGCCGAGCGCTCGGCAGAAGCCGCTGCGGAGCTGCGGGCAGCGTCGCAGGATGGCCGCCACCTGTCGCAGGATCCGGCGGTCGCTGTTGGTGCATCCGGGCCGCCGGCCCCGGCGGCAGAGGTAGTAGCAGAGGCAAGCGCGGAGGCTGCGGTTGCCTTGCGCGGCCCGTATCACTCGCCGCAGGTACGCGACGTAGCGGCGGCACGGGTCGACCGTGTCGCAACCGATGGCCCGGCAGAACCCCGCCCGGAGCTGCGGGCAGCGTCGCAGGATGGCCGCGACGCGTCGCAGGATGCGGCGGTCGCTGTTGGTGCATCCGGGCCGCCGGCCCCGGCGGCAGAGGTAGTAGCAGAGGCAGGAGCGGAGGCTGCGGTTGCCGCGCGCCGCCTGCGCGACCCGGCGCAGGTACGCCTGGTAGCGACGGCACGGGTCGACTGCGTCGGCCGGGTCGGGGAGCCGGTCGAATGCGTCCTTGGCCTGGATGATGCCCGCACCCGAGTTGCGGTCGAACCCGGGGGGTCCCACGTTCCTCGCCGTCGCTTTGAAAGCTGCCTTGATCTGGCTCTGCGTCGCCGATTTCCGGCCCTGTTTGAGCAGGGCCGTCACGCCGGCTGCGATCGGCGTCGCCGCCGACGTGCCGCTGTCGCTGCGGAAGTAGCCCGTGAAATGGGCGATCCCGCAGAAGTCGGGTTTGTCGGGGTCGAGCGCCGCCGGACCCTGGCTGCTGTAGCCGATGAACTGGCCGAGCGGGTTGACCGCGCCGACGGTCATCACCTGCGGATGACCATTCGCTCCCCAGATGTCGCGGCCCGGGCCGTTGTCGGGCCCGCAACGCCCGTCGGGGCAGGTGGCGCCGCAGTTTCCAGCCGCGAACAGCACGATGATGCCCTCGTTGATGGCCTCGACGACCTTGCGCGTGAACGGATGGTTGGGGTTGCGGGCATAGGTCGCGTCCCAGGCCTCCTGGAAGATGCCCCAGCTGTTCGTGAGGATGTGCGGCGTTCCGTCTTGTTTGTGGCGGTTGATCGCCCACTGGAACGACTGGAGCGCGCGGGAGATCGTTCCCGGCGACCCGCCGCGGCCCGAGATGCGGAAGTCGTAGAGCTGGGCGTCCGGCGCCATGCCCAGCACGTCGGTGGCGCACATGTTGCCGTGCTCGCCCCACTTGGCGGCTTCGGTGCCCCAATCGCTGGGCCAGCCGCCGATCACACGCGGGATCCGGCGGTTGGTCTCCCCCTGCTTGACGGGCCTGCCCTGGGCGGTGATGCCGCCGTCGACGACCCCCACGACGATGCCGGCGCCCTTGAGGCCCTGGGACCAAAGCTGGTTCACCCCGATGAACGTCGCTACCGACGCCATTGTGCCTTTCGGCGTACCCGGCGTGCAGTCGCACGGTGGGATCGGGCATGCGCTCGCCAGGGCACCGTCCTCGCCCTCGGCGGCTTGGTAGAACTGCACGTCGGGCAGGTCGATGGGAGCGATCGGCGTGTCGACCCACGCCCCCGCGACGCCCGGCTGGGCCTTGATCTGCTCGAGCTGCTCGGCCGATTCGACCACGCCGCGCACGACGAAACCGTCTGCCGAGGCGGCCATGCCCGAGCCTCCGCTGTTGCCGTTCAACGGGATGACTTCGAACTCGTTGTCGACGTCGAACCCCGGATCGTCCAGGGACTGGACGGTGGACATCGCGAAGCTCGGCGTCGCTCCCGGCGGAGCAGCCATCTCCACGAGAACGCTGACCTTGCCTTGGGCGTCGACCGGTACCGGGTTCTCCTCGGTCCAGTGCTCGCCGCTCTTCTTCGTTGGAGACTTCCGGGATGCGCCAGAGCCGCCACGCTTCTCATCAGCCATACGAGCCCCCTCAGGCGACGCGATGCGGCGGGTGCCGCTCCCTCTGTCTGACCATACGCGAGCCCGGCGGCGCAGGCCGTGGAAAACGACCGCGACTTCCCGCGCTGTATCAGCCCCTACAGGGAGGAGTACGATGTCGGTTGCGATGACACAGCCCATCCAAGAGGTGATGATCGAGCTGCAGCCGCCCCACGGGCTCGCCGCCCAGGACACCGCGGCATGGGCGTCGCACTTCGCGGCGCCGGGTGTCACGTTTCAGGAGTACGGCATGCCGATCCCCATGGAAGGGGGCACGATCATCGTGCGGGCGTCCGTCGACTCGCTGGAGAACGCGATGGCGCTCGAAGGCAGGCCTGAGGTCGTGAAGGTGTGGAAGGACACCCCGATCGCGCCGTACGGTGCGGACGGCGTCGAGCCGGAACCCTTCGATGCCGCGCCCACCGATGACGACGTGGAGATCGTGGACCCGCTCTCCGGAGACTCGACCTACGACTCTCCGTCGGTGCCGCAAGTTGCCGAGCCAGGCTCGGAGGATCTGGCGCTCGACGAGGGCGACGACTCCGTCGACGAGAGCAACCTCGGGTTCTGAGGCTCGACTCGGCCCTTCGGGCTGGGCGACTGCCCCCCTGAGGGGGCTGGCGTTTCGGTCCTACCGGACGATCGCTAGTACCTGGCCCGTCGCCACTGTGTCGCCGGCCTGGACGCGGAGCTCGACAATGTCGCCGTCGACGGGGGAGCGGATCTCGTTCTCCATCTTCATGGCCTCCAGCACGCAGATCGGCTGGTTGGCCTTCACGCTCTCGCCCGCCTTGCGGTGCACCTTCACGATCGTGCCCTGCATCGGGGCGACCATGACGCCGGCCTCCTCCGTGGTGGCCGGCTTGCGGTCGAGCCGGGGCGGGCGGCGGCGGGGCGCCGCCGGGCCGGCGGTGGGCGGCGTCACCTCGGGCGTCCACATCCGCACCTGGTAGCGCCGGCCGCTGACCTCCACGGTCACGTCCCGCTCGATCAGGTTCTCCTCGGCGGGCAGCGCCGGCGCGGTGGGCCGGCCGATGCCGGACAGGTCGACCTCGTCCTCCATCCACTTCGTGTGGTGCGCGCCTTCGCCGAAGGCTGGGTGGTCGAGCACCACCTGATGGGCGGGGATGGTGGTCGGGACCCCGGTGATCTCGAACTCGGACAGCGCCCGCCGTGCCCGGGCGATGGCGGTCTCCCGGTCCCGGCCCCACACCACCAGCTTGGCGATGAGGTTGTCGTAGTACTGGCTGATCTTCGAACCGGCAGTCACGCCGCTGTCGACGCGCACGCCGAACCCGTTCGGCTCCCGGTAGGCCACGATCGTGCCCGGGTTGGGCAGGAAGTTGCGGGACGGGTCCTCCGCATTGATGCGCAGCTCGATGGCGTGGCCTCGCGGCACCGGGGTGTCCATCAGAGACAGCGGCTCGCCGGCGGTGACCCGGAACTGCTCGTGCACGATGTCGAACCCCGTCACCATCTCGGTGACCGTGTGCTCCACCTGGAGCCGGGTGTTCATCTCGAGGAAGTAGAAGTCGCCGCTGTTGGGATCGAGCAGGAACTCGACGGTCCCGGCGTTCTCGTAGCCGGCCGCTTCGGCCACCGCCAGCGCCGCCTTGCCCAGCGCGGCGCGCTGCTCCTGGTCGAACCCCAGCGCCGGCGCCTCCTCGATCAGCTTCTGGTGGCGGCGCTGCACCGAGCAGTCCCGCTCGCCGAGGAACGCCCCGTTGCCGTGGCTGTCGAAGATGATCTGCGCTTCGATGTGGCGGGGCTTGATCAGGTACTTCTCGACATACACCTCCGGGTCGCCGAAGTACATGTCCGCCTCGCGGGCCGCGCTTTCGAACGCCCGCTCGAGGTCCTCCATCTCCCACACGACCTTGAGGCCCTTGCCGCCGCCGCCGTGGGCGGCCTTGATGGCGATCGGCAGGCCGTACTCGTCGGCGATCGCCCGCACCGCGGCGGCGTCGCCCAGCGGCTCCAGCGTGCCCGGCACTCCCCGCACCCCCGCCTTCTCGGCGGCCTTGCGTGACGAGATCTTGTCGCCCATCACGGCGATGGCGTCGGGGGGAGGCCCGACCCAAGCCAGGCCGGCGTCGAGCACGGCCGCCGCGAAGTCGGCATTCTCGGCGAGGAAGCCGTAGCCGGGGTGGACTGCGGCCGCGTTGGAATGCTTTGC
The DNA here is from genome assembly GCA_041619955.1 of Acidimicrobiia bacterium. Lineage (GTDB taxonomy): Bacteria > Actinomycetota > Acidimicrobiia > Spongiisociales > JAOTWH01 > JBFJZV01. The sequence continues at coordinate 4,528 of JBFKDA010000033.1, forward strand.
GACCTCGACGATCTTGGCGATGTTGAGGTACGAGTCGGCAGCAGGGGCGGTGCCGACGTTCCATGCCTCGTCGGCCAGCTCCACGTGCAGGGCGTCACGGTCGATCTCGGAGTAGATGGCCACGGTGCGCATGCCGAGCTCCCGGGCCGCTCGGATCACCCGGACCGCGATCTCACCGCGGTTGGCGATCAGCACCGAGTCCATGGAGGCATGTTAGAGCGGGATGTTGCCGTGCTTCTTCGGGGTGGCGCCCACGCGCTTGTTGCGCAGCATGTCGAGCGTTCGGATCAGGCGGGGCCGGGTCTCGCGGGGCTCGATGATCTCGTCGACGAAGCCCTGCTCGGCCGCGATGTATGGGTTGTTGAAGCGGTCCTCGTACTCGTCGATGAGCTGGCGGCGCCGGTCGTCGGGGTCGTCGGCGGCGGCAAGCTCGCGGCGGTGGATGACGTTGACCGCCCCTTGGGCGCCCATGACCGCGATCTCGGCGGTCGGCCAGGCGAACACCACGTCGGCGCCCACGGCGCGGGAATTCATCACGAGGTAGGCGCCTCCGTACGCCTTGCGGATGATCACCGCCACCCGGGGCACCGTCGCCTCGCAGAACGCGTACAGCAGCTTGGCGCCGTGGCGGATGATGCCGCGGTGCTCCTGGTCGACCCCTGGCAGGAACCCCGGCACGTCGACGAAGCACACCAGCGGCACGTTGAAGGCGTCGCAGAACCTGACGAAGCGGGCGCCCTTCACCGACGCGTCGATGTCGAGCGTGCCGGCCAGCACCGCCGGCTGGTTGGCGACGACTCCCACGGTGTGGCCGTCGAGGCGGGCGAAGCCCACCACGATGTTGCCGCCGAAGCCCTCGTGCAGTTGGTAGAACTCGCCGTCGTCCACGACGTGGGAGATCAGCTCGACCATGTCGTACGGCTGGTTGGCCGAGTCGGGGACGATCGTCGTCAGCTCCTCCTGCATGCGGTCCGGCCGGTCGGTCGGCGTGAAGTAGGGCGGCATCTCCATGTTGTTGGAGGGCAGGAACGACAGCAGGTAGCGGACTTCGTCGAGCGCCGACCGGTCGTCGGCGGCGGTGACGTGGGTGACGCCGGACCGCGAGCTGTGGCTGTGGGCGCCGCCCAGCTCCTCCATCGACACCGCCTCGCCGGTGACCGCCTTGATCACGTCGGGGCCGGTGATGAACAGGTGGGAGGTCTCCCCGACCTGGTACACGAAGTCGGTGATCGCCGGGGAGTACACCGCGCCGCCGGCGCACGGGCCCATGATGATCGAGACCTGTGGGATCACGCCGGAGGCCCGCACGTTGCGGAAGAAGATGCGGCCGTAACCGTCAAGCGACGCCACGCCTTCCTGGATGCGAGCGCCGCCGGAGTCCTTCAGCCCGACCACCGGCGCCCCGACGTCCATGGCGAGGTCCATCACCTTGCAGATCTTGTCGGCGGTGACGACGCCGAGGCTGCCGCCGGTGCGCGTGAAGTCCTCAGCGAACACGAACACCGTGCGCCCGTCGACCGTGCCCCAGCCGGTGACCACGGCGTCGCCGGGCGGCATCTCGGCCTGGCCGCCCGGCGCGGGGTGGCGGCCGAGCATGTCGACCTCCTGGAACGAGCCCTTGTCGAGCAGCAGCTCGATGCGTTCCCGGGCGGTGAGCTTGCCGACCTCGTGCTGGCGGTCCAGGGCGCGCTGACTGCCCGGCGCGAGCGCCGTCTGGCGGACCGACCGCAGCCGCTCGATCTTCTCCTCGGTCGACACTGCGTAGCCTCTGGCTCGGATGGCCACACCCTACGCGCTCGTGCACCTCGACCGCGTCGCCTCGACGCAGACCGAGGCTCGGGAGCGGTTCGGCGGCGAGCCCGTGCTCGTCGTCGCCGACCGCCAGCACGCGGGACGCGGCAGGTCGGGGCGGCGCTGGCTGCAAGCCGACCGGGCGCTCTTCGCGTCGCTGGCGTTCGCGCCCGCCCTCGAGCCAAGGCGTTGGCCGGTGATCCCCCTGCTCGCCGGGCTCGCCGCCCGGGAGGCGCTCGACGGTGCTCCCTGCCTCAAGTGGCCCAACGACCTGGTGCGCGGCGACGGCACGAAGCTCGGGGGGATCCTCACCGAGGCTTCCGGCGGCGTCGTAGTGGTGGGGTTGGGGGTCAACCTGTGGTGGGAGCGACCGGCCGAGGGCGCCGCGGCGCTCCACGGCGACGACCCGGGGCCGCAGGCGGCGGGCACTATCGCCCGACGCTGGGCGGGAGAGGTGCTCTCGCGGGTCGTCGATCCGGGCGGGTGGCGAGCCGAGTACGTGCCCGTGTGCGTGACGCTCGGCGAGCAGATCACGTGGGCGGGCCGGCCGGCGCCCGGCCGCGGCGTCGCCGTCGACGTGGCCGATGACGGCGCGCTGCTGGCGGACACCGTGGCCGGGCGGGTACGGCTGCTGGCCGGCGAAGTGCGCGAGGTGCGGGCGGCTACGCTTGGCCGCCGCCCGCCCTGAGGAGATCCCGTTGAGCGTGCTGCCCGGCGAGGGAACCCACGTCATCCTGTACGGCTCGACCAGCTTCCCGACCCGCGCGACCCATCTCCCCGCCTACCTGGCGCGGCCCGACCTGGCCGGCGCTTACCCGGCGGTCGTCGTCGTACCGGCCGCCGAAGGCGTGACCTCCGGCATCAAGGACGTCGCCCGGCGATTGGCGCGACACGGGCTGGCGGTCCTCGTTCTCGACCCGTACCGGGGCGGGGGCCCGGGCAGGCGGGCCACCCCCGAGGAGCGCGAGGCCGCATTCGCTCGGCTGGAGGATCGCCGGGTGCTCGCCGACCTCGACGCCGGCCTCGCGTACCTGAGGCGGCCCGGCACCGAGTGGGCCGACCCCGCCCGCCTGGGCGTGCTCGGCATCGGCGCAGGCGGGCGCTGGGTGCTGCTCGGAGCCGGCGAGGACCGGGTGCGCGCAATCGCGCTCGCGTACACGCCGCTCGCCGGGCTGGACGATGCCGTGGTCCGGGTCCCGTTGCTCGGGCTGTACGGCCGGGCCGACGAGTCCGTGAGCGCCAGCGACGTGGAAGCGGCCCACGCCCGGCTGCCGCAATCCGAGTGGGTGCTGTACGACGGCGTGGGCGGCGGCTTCCTCGACGACGGCTCCGCCGGCTACGACCCCGAGGCCGCCGAGGACGCGCTGGAGCGGCTCGTGGAGTTCTTCGCAGCCCGGCTGGCGGTCAGCGCGCCCACGCCGCGTTGACGCCGAGCCGGCGCAGGAACCCGGCCGCCGCTTGCGCGGTGGCGGGGTCGCCCGCCACGACCACCACCTCGCGGGAGGCCTCCAACCGGCCGATCTCGGACGCGAGCCGCTCGGGCCGCACCCGCACCTCGCCGCCGCCCTCGCCGAGGTCGACGACCAGCGGTGCCCACGGCGACCCCGCCCGCCCCTCCAGGTAGCTGTGGTCGACCTCGGGCGCCGGAGCCGTGAAGCGCGGGTCCGCCCAGTACATGTCGGCTTCGCCGCGGTTGGTCATCACCACAGCCTCGGCGTTCAGGCCCGCCACCAAGCCGGCTGCCGCAGGCGGCGCCGGGAGCTGCGCGAGGTCGGCGGCCGGCCGCGTCCCCCCGGAGCCGTGGCACCGATGGTCCGGGAAGCGCCTCGCGAGGTCGCTGCGCGTCTCTGTGACCATCGGATCGGCAGGGATCGAGGTGTCGAGGTCGCCGACGAACAGCAGGTCGGCGATCACCAGCGCCACCTCGCCGCCGGAGCGGGCGGGGGCGGCGATCACGCCGGCTTCGGGGAACCCGGCGATCCGGGTGCCGGCAGCGAGCCTGTGCCCGGCCGGCCCGTACAGCTGCGCACCGAGGGCTTCGGCGAGCAGGCGTCCGCCCGCCACCCGCCAGGCGGGCAGCCCCGTCTCGACCACGGTCACGTCGCGGAGGCGAGCGGGCAGGAACTCGGTCACGCTGTCGGAGTCGAGCGGAGCGTCGACGACGATCGCCCGGTCGCCGCCGCGCACGAGGTAGCCCTGGTGCCCGGGTTCGGGCAGGGCCAGGACGTTCATGCCCGGTTCAGTCGAGGTCGAGGGCGGCGAGGATATTGGAGCTCGACTGCACCTTCTCGGTGCCCCCCAGGTCGAAGATCATCTCGATGCCGTGCGCCTCGCACGTCTCGGTCTCCGGCACCACCTGGCCCGAGCTGCGGTCGCCGCCGTTGGCGAAGATGATCCGCTTGCCGCCATGGCGCTCCGCCAGCTCGGCGAGTGTCGCCCGGACCGTGCGATCCTCGTCGACAGCCACGACGACCTCGTCGACGTGGCGGATGGCCGCCACGATCGCGCAGCGTTCGTCCTCGGGCATGATGATCTTGCCCTTCTTCATCTCCTGCTGGCGGTCGTTGTTGACGATCACCACGACCTCGTCGCCCAGCTCCCGGGCCGCCTCGAGCATCTGGAGGTGGCCGATGTGGAGCGGGTTGAAGTAGCCGCTGACGACGACGACGGTGGGTTCCGGCACGGGTGAGCCACTCCGGGCAGGGGGTGCCCGTAGACTAGCGGCCACCCCCGCCCGGACGGAACGGACCATCATGATCGGACGCGCCCTCGTCACCGGGGGCGCCGGCTTCATCGGCGCCCACTTGGTAACCCGGCTCGTCGACGAGGGCAGCGAGGTGCTGGTCGTCGACGACCTCTCCAGCGGGAAGCTGGCGCGCCTCGCCCCGGCGCGGCGGACGGGTCTCGTGCAGACCCATCAGCTGGATGTCCGGGCGCCGGAGCTGGATCAGGCGGCGCGTCGCTTCGGACCGGAGGTCGTCTTCCATCTGGCCGCCAACGCCAGCGTGGCCCGCTCGGTGGAGGACCCCCGGTACGACGAGTCCGTCAACGTTGGCGGCACGGTCGCGGTGCTGTCCGCCGCGGTCGAAGCCGGGGCGGCCCGCATCGTGTTCACCTCGTCGGCGGCGGTGTACGGCGATCCGCGATCGGTGCCGGTGGGGGAGAAGGCTGCTCGCCGCCCCCAGTCCCCGTACGGCATCGGCAAGGATGCCGCCGAACGGTGGTTTCCCTACTTCCGCGACGAGTACGGGCTCGACTTCGTCGTCGTGATCCCCGCCAACGTCTACGGGCCCGGGCAGACCGCGGAGGGCGAGGCGGGTGTGGTGGCCGCCTTCACCGCCGCGATGGTGGCCCGGCGGCCGCCGCGGGTCGACGGCGATGGCATGCAGACCCGGGACTTCGTGTACGTCGAGGACGTCGTCGACGCGCTGGTGCGGGCGGGGGAGCGGGGCGGTGGCAAGACGCTGAACGTCGGCACCGGCGCCGAGACCTCCGTCGCCGAGCTGTACCGGGTGCTGGCCCGCGTCACCGGATTCCAGGGCGAGCCGCGGCAGGGCCCGCCCCGCCCAGGCGACATCGCCCGCTCTGCCCTCGACCCGACGGCCGCCAAGCGCCACCTCGGCTGGGAGCCCTTCACCCCCCTGGCGACGGGGTTGCGGAGGGTGGTGGAGGCCCACCAGCCCTGACGCGAAATGGGGAGAGCGGGAGGGGGCGGCTCCGGAGGCCGCACGCCCAGCACCCTCGACGAGCTAAAGCTCGTCGAGGCTTTTCGGCCAGTCGTCCTTCAAGATCCGGCTCAGGGCGCGGTCGGCGAGGATCTTGCCGCCGGTCTGGCAGCCGGGGCAGTAGTTGGTCTCGTTGCTGGCGTAGCGGATGCGCTGCACGGGCGCTCCGCACGCCGGGCAGGGCTGGCCGTGCTTGCCGTGGACGGCCATCTCGTCGTGGAAGGCCGTGACCTTCTCCGGGAAGTCGTCGCCGGCCTTCTGCTTCAGCAGCTCGACCCACTCGGCGAGCACCTCCTGCGTCGCGACGTGCAGCCGGGCCACCTCGGCTTCGTCGAGGCGGTCGCTCATCTGCAACGGCGACAGCCGCGCGCGGTGCATGATCTCGTCGGCGTAGGAGCCGCCGATGCCTGAGAAGATGCGGGGATCGGTGAGCGAGCGCTTGAGCGTGTGGCGCTCCCGTGCCAGCGCCGCTGCGAACTGCTTCAGGGTGGCGTCGAGCGGCTCGATGCCGCCCCGGTCCATCTCGGCCACCGCGGCGTCGCCCCGCACGACGTGCAGGGAAGCCCGCTTCTTGGTGCCGGCCTCGGTGAGCACCAGCGCACCGGCCGGGAAGTCGAACGCCGCCAGTCCGACCTTGCCCGGCACCTTGGCGCCGGGCTCCCGCCATCGCAGCCGCCCGGCGATCATCAAATGGAGGACGAGCCATAGTTCGTCTTCCATCGCGAAGAGGATGCGCTTGCCCTGGCGGGCGAGCCGCGTGACCTTCATGCCCTCAACTGCCGAGATCGGCGGGTCGTAGGTCTTCAGCAGTGAGATCCCGCTGACGCGGACCTTCTGGAGGACCTCGCCGAGCACGCGCGGCCGCAGGGTGTGCAGGTACAGCTCGATGTCGGGGAGCTCGGGCATCGTCCTCAGCGAAAGAGGTCGTCTTCGGCCGGGCGCACGAGGTCGGCGGCGCGGCCGTCGCCGGCCGGCAGGTGCACGCCCCGGACCACCGCGGCCGGGATGCCAGCCGCCTTGCCCATCACCAGGTCGGCCGCAGCAGCTATCTCGTCGGCGGCGGCCACGATCGTGGCGCTCAGCTCCCGGCCGTGCTCGTCGAACGAGCCTCGCAGGTCGAGCAGCGCCGGGATGCCGGACACGCCGATCGCCACGTCGACGAGCCCGCTGCGCCACGCGCGACCGAACGTGTCGGTGACGACGACGGCGAGGCGCCGGCCGGTCGCTTGCTCGAGCCGGCGGCGCAGCGCGTGCGCCGAGCGATCGGGGTCGCGCGGCAGCAGCACCGCGGTGCCGGGTGCGGCGTTGGAGCGATCGACGCCGGCGTTGGCGCACACCAAGCCGTGCCGGGTGATCGCCACCACCAGGTCGCCGCGCCGCCGCAGGATGGCCGCCGACTCGTCCTCGACGAGGCGTCGGTAGGCGGCGTCCTCCGTGCCGATCTCGGCGACCGCGCCCTCGGCCTTGGAGACGACTTTGTGGGTCACGACGACGACGTCGCCATCTTCGAGCTCGAGCCCGCCGCGGCCCGCGGACTCGAGCAGCAGGAGCGCCAGGTCGTCGCCCCGCTCCACCTCGGGGAGGCCTTCCAGGGGGATGATGGAGATCACGCGACCAGCCATCTCGCGAACCGAGCGGCTGCGTTCGGCTCGGCGATGCGCGTGTCCGCCGCGTGGACGGCGAGCCCGTCCCGCGCCAGCGTGACGTCGGTCGCGTCGCCCTCGTCGACCACGAGGTCCGTGATCAGGCCTTCGTACGCGGCCGCCACCCCGGCGTTGCCGGGCGGGAGGCCGAGGCGGGCCATGACCCGGTCGGCCGGGCCCTTCAGCGCCCGGCCGCCGAACAGCGGGCTCACCGCGACGCGGCGCGGTGCCGCCGCCACCGCCTCGCGTATGCGCGGCACGGCCAGGATCGGCCAGATCGACAGCGGCGGGTTCGACGGCGCCACGACCACGAGGTCGGCGGCCGCCAGCGCTTCGACGACGCCGGGCGCCGGCTCGGCTACGGCGGCGCCGGCGTAGTCGAGCTCGGCCACGTCGTCACGGTGGCCCCGGCGGACGAAGTAGTCCTGGAAGGCGAGCCAACCGTCGCTGGTGCGCACCCGCGTCCGCACCGGGTGGTCGGTCGCCGGGAGCACCGTGGCCGCAACGCCTAGGTCGTCCGCCAGCTCGGCCGTCACCTTGGACAGCGGGACGCCGGCGGCCAGCAGGTCGGTGCGTCGGCCGCATTGCTCGAAGTCGCGGTCGCCGAGCCGGAACCAGGTGTCGACGCCCTCGCGCTCGAGCGCCGCCAGCCGGGAGAAGCTGTCGCCGACGATCCCCCAGCCGGCGCCACCCTCGATCCCGGCGAGGGTGTAGAGCACGGTGTCGAGGTCGGGGCAGACCCGCACGCCGTAGACGTCGTCGTCGTCCCCCACGTTGACCACGACCACCAGCCGGCCGGGCGGGATCACAGCCGCCAGGCCGCGCGCCAGACGCGCGCCACCTACACCGCCGGAGAGCAGTACCGTGCGGGGTCCTTTGCGGTGGGCGGGGTCCCGCCCCAGAATGGTGGCCGTCCCTATGTCGCTCGAAACCCTTCTCTCCGACGGCGAGATGACCGCGTCTGTCGCGGTCGCCGTGCTCGCCCACGACCTCGAGGCGCTGCCCGGCTGCCTCGAAGCCGTGGACCGTCAAGTGTATGGGGTGGCCGCCCGGTACGTCGTCGGCGGCAGCGACGAGGGGCGGCGCATGGCGGTGGAGCGGGATCTGCCCTGGGTGCCCGGCACGCGGGAGCTGCCGGCCGCGCTGGCCGACGACATCGTCTTCGTGTGGATGGTCGACTCGCGGGCCCGGCCCCGGCCCGACTCGCTTCGCTCGCTCGTGGTCGAGAGCTTCCGGGTGGACGCGTCGGTGTCGGGCTCCAAGATCCTCGACCTGGCCCATCCCGATCGCCTCGACTCGGTCGGCATGGCGACCGACGCGTTCCAGGCGCCCTACACGGGGCTCGATCCCGACGAGCTCGACCAGCAGCAGTACGAGGTCGTCCGGGACGTCGCCACCGTGTCACCCGCCTCTGTGCTGGTCCGCCGCGACCTGCTCCGAGGGCTCGGCGGGCTCGATCCCGCCATGGCGCCCGCCGCCGCGGTCACCGACCTGTCCCAGCGGGCGCGGCTGCGCGGGGCCCGGGTGGTGGTGGTTCCGTCGTCCGAGGTGCTCTACCCGGCCACCGACCAGCGCGCCACGATCCCGTGGCGGGAGGAGGCGTCGCGCCTCCGGTCGGCTGCGAAGGCCTACAGCCCCCTCACGCTGGCGTGGGTGCTGCCGACGGCGGTGCTGGTCTCTCTCGTCGAGGCCGTCGTCGCCCCGCTGCTCGGCCGGTGGACGCTGTTCAACCTGGCGCGGGCGGTCGTCTGGAACGTCGCCTACCTGCCATCGACGCTCCGGGCCCGCTGGCAGGCCCGCCGCGGGCGCGTCGTCGGTGACGAGGAGCTGTTCCGCTACCAGGTCAGAGGGTCGGCTCGGCTCCGAGAGGTCGCCGGCGACATCGGGGACCGGATCCGGGAGCGGCTGCCCGAGACGGAGGGGCGCGGGTTCGGCGGTCTCGTCGAGGTCGGGGCCGAGACCGTGCGCAGCCCCAACTTCATCGTCGGCCTCGTGGTGGTCGCCTGGGTGCTGCTCGCCACCCGCTCGATCTGGTCGGGCACGCTCCCGGCGGTCGGCTTCTCGCTGCCCCCGTCCGAGTCGGCGCTGGACACGCTGCGAGCCTACGCCGGCGGCTGGAACGTGGCCGGCCTCGGGAGCCCGGCGCCGCTTCACCCCTCCGTGGGCCTGGTGGCGGCGGTCCAGCGCATCCTGTTCGACCGGCCCGGGCTGACCGCCGCCGTCCTGACGATCGCGGCCCTGGGCGGCGGGGCGGTCGGCATGGGCAGGCTGCTGCGGTCGTGGCGCATCCATGCCCCGGCCGCCTACCTCGCCGGCCTCGCCTACGTCGGAGGCCCGGCCGTGCAGTCGCTGGCGGGCCGGGCCGACTGGGCGGCGCTGTTCGGGCTGGGACTGCTGCCGTGGGTGCTGCGCGTGGCGCTGCGCCCTTGGCCGGCCTCGCTGCGGGGCCGGCTGGGCCTGGTCGCCGCGGTGGCGCTGCTCACCGGGTTGATGGCCGCCGGATTGCCCGCCCTGCTGCCGGTGCCGGCGGCGGCGCTGGCGGTGTGGGCGCTGTTGGGCCGCGGCAAGCGATGGTGGGCGCCGCTGCGGGCGGCCGGCGGGGCCGTGCTCGGGGCGATGCTGCTGTTCCCCTGGTTCGGGGTCGTGGGGCTCGAGGAGTACCTGGTGGCGGGGGAGCCGGCGTGGTGGGAGGTGTGGTGGCCGATGGTGGCGGTGGTCGGCGGTACCGGCGTCGCGGTGGCGGTCGGCGCCCGCGACCGGGTGCTGGCCGCCCTGGCCGGCTGGGGGCTGACGCTGGGCGCAGGCGGCCTGGCGCTGGCGCGGGCGGCCACGCTCGACGCCGGCCGCGACGTGGCCGCCGCCGGGATGGTGCTGGCGGCGCTGGGGACCGGCGCGATCGTCAGCGCGGCCCTGGAGGGGTTCTCCCGCCTGGAGTCGCTGACCTCCTGGCGCCAGGTGCTGACGGCGATCGGGCTCGTCGGCGGAGGGGCGCTGGTGGCGGCGACACTGCTGCTGGCCGGGCCCGGCCGCGCCGGGCTCCCGCAGGACGAGTACCGCCAGGCACTGCGCTTCACCACGGCCGAGGGCGACGCCACCCTGGCGCGGGTGCTGATCGCCGGGCCGGCCGAGGACCTCCCTGGGGAGAGCCGGCGGCTCGACGGCGCCGCCTACCGGGTGGTGTCCGCGCCGGTGCCACAGCTCTGGGAGGCGCGGCTCGCCGCGCCCCGGCTTGCCGACGAAGAGCTGGAGGCGACGCTCCGGTCGGTCATCGCCGGCGACGTGGCCCGCGCCGGGGAGGCGCTGGCGCCGTTCGGCATCCGGTGGATCGTGATCCTGGAGCCGTCGCCCTTCGAGGACGTCTTCGATGCCCAGCTCGACCTCATCCCGCTGTCCGGCCTGGACCGGCCGGTGTTCCTGAGCGAGGTCGAGGCGGTGCGGGCGCAGTCGGACGCCGGCGAGGCGTGGGCGTGGGACCCGCCCGACTATCGCGGCGAGGCCCAGCCCGGCGTCCGGGTGTTCGTCGCCGAGAACGCCGACCAGCGCTGGGGCCCTGCCGACTGGGAGCAGGCGAGCTGGGGGAACTCGGTCGCCGCCGAGCAGGTCATCCGGTTCGAGCCGCATGGCCCGTACCGGCGCCAGGCCCTGGCGGGCGGCGCGTTGGCCGTCTTCTTCCTGGCGGTGGCGATCTGGGGCAGCGGGAGGCGGGCGCGATGAAGAGGGTTGCCTGGCTGGCGGTGGCGGCGGCGTTGGCGGCGGCCGCGATCGCCGCCCCTCGCCCCGACGTCGCCGAACCGCCGGCCAGGTTCGACACCGAGCTGAGCGATGTTGCCCTTGCCTTCTCGGGCGTGTGGTACTGCACGCAGACCGAGGCGACGCTCGAACGCGACTCCGTGGTCACCGTGGCGGCGGCGGAGCAGGCAACCGCGGCGCTGACCTTCCCCAACCCGGTGCCGGGTGAGGAGGCGGAGAGCGCC
>JBFKDA010000034.1:0-15482 GCA_041619955.1 Acidimicrobiia bacterium
CCCGCATCCACGCCGACCTCCCGGTCGTCGACGGTCACAACGACCTGCCGTACAAGACGCGCTTCGAGCCCGGCGAAGCGCCGCACACCGACCTGCCGCGCCTGCTGGCCGGCGGGGTAGGGCTGCAGTTCTGGTCCGTGTTCGTACCGGCGTGGACGGCCGACCCGTTCGGGGCGACCCTGGGCCAGATCGAGCTGGTCGAGGAGCTGGCCGCGGCCTCGCCCGACCTGACCGCCCTCGCCACGACTGCCGGCGACGCCGAGGCCATCCGCCGATCGGGCCGGATGGCGGGGATGCTCGGCGCCGAGGGCGGGCACTGCATCGACCGCTCGCTCACCAACTTGCGCGAGCTCGCGGCGCGGGGCGTGCGCTACATGACGCTGACCCACGGGTCCAGCATCGAGTGGGCCGACTCGGCCACCGACGAGCCGCGTCACGGCGGGCTCACGGCGTTCGGACGCGAGGTCGTCGCCGTGATGAACCAGCTCGGCATGCTCGTCGACGTCTCGCATGTTTCCGCAGCCACGATGCGGGACGCACTGGCGGTGAGCGAGGCACCGGTGGTGGCCACGCACTCCAACGCCCGGGCGCTGGCCGACCACCCCCGCAACCTGCCCGACGACGTCCTCGAGGGAATCGCCGCCTCCGGCGGGGTGGCCTGCGCAACGTTCGTGCCGGCGTTCCTCGTGCCGGCGACGGCCCGCCAGGCGCGCGACATGTTCGAGCAGGACCGGCGGCTGCGGGCGCAGTTCGGGCCCGCCGAGGAGGCGGCGTTCCTCGCGGCACGGCGGGCGCAGCTCGCCGGCATGGTGATCGACCGGGGCACGGTGGCCGACGTCGCCGACCACGTCGAGCACATGGCGCGGGTGGCGGGCGTCGACCACGTCGGCCTGGGCGGCGACTTCGACGGCGTCGAAACACTGCCCGCCGGCCTCGAGGACGTGTCCTGCTATCCGGCCATCACGACCGAGCTGCTCGGCCGCGGTTGGCCCGAGGACGATGTCCGCAAGGTGCTCGGCGACAACTGGCGGCGGGTGCTGGCGACTGTGGCCCCGTAGCGGCTCGCCGGACCCCGCCGTGGGTCAGTAGTCGAGGTCGAGCTCCAGCACGCGGCCGCGTGGCCACTCGATGAGGATGCGGGCGCCCTCCTCCACCGCCGTGGCGAGCTTGTATTCCGTGGCGATCGCCCGCCGGACCACCTCGGTGGCATCGCCGGGCTGGTGGCGATCGTCCTCCGCGGTCCTCAACTCCAGCCGGAGCGTGACGCTGACATCGAACCGGTGACCCGGTCGTGCGCCAAAACGGCGCGGGCCGTCCTACCCGTCTTGCGCCATCCTCCTCAAGACCATGTGCAGGATCCCGCCGTTGCGCAGGTAGTCGACCTCGATCTCGGTGTCGCAACGGCAGGTCGCCTCGAACTCCACCGAGAAGCCGTCGGACTCCCGGGCCGCTCGCACCGGCACCGGCTGGCGGGGCCGCAGCGAGTCGTCGACGTCGACGAAGAATTCCTCGGTGCCGTCCAGGCCCAGCGACTCGGCGTCCTGGCCCGCGGGGAACGTCAGCGGCAGCACGCCCATCATCACCAGGTTGCTGCGGTGGATCCGCTCGTACGACGCCGCCAGCACCGCCCGCACCCCCAGCAGGAAGGTGCCCTTCGCCGCCCAATCCCGGCTCGACCCCATGCCGTAGTCCTTGCCGGCGAGCACCACCAGCGGCACCCCGGCCTCCTTGTACGACAGCGACGCCTCGTAGATGCTCTTCACCTCGCCGTCGGTGAAGTCGGTGGTCCACCCGCCCTCGGTGCCAGGGGCGAGCTGGTTGCGCACCCGGATGTTGGCGAACGTGCCCCGGGTCATCACCTGGTCGTTGCCGCGGCGCGACCCGTACGAGTTGAACATCGCCGGCTCCACCCCGCGCTCGATCAGGTACCGGCCCGCCGGCGCATCCACCGGGATCGACCCGGCCGGGGAGATGTGGTCGGTGGTCACCGAGTCGCCCACCTTCACCAGCACCCGGGCACCCGCGATGGCCTGGATCGGCCGCGGCTCCGGGGTGAGCCCCACGAAGAACGGGGGCTCCTGGATGTAGGTCGAGTCGTCCGACCATTCGTAGAGCGCCGCGCCGGAGACGTCGACGTCCCGCCACTCCTCGGAGCCCTCGAAGACGCTCGCGTATTGCTCGATGAACTGCTGGCGGCTCACCGACTCCCGCACGATCGACGCCACCTCTTCCTGGGTGGGCCAGATGTCGCGCAGGTAGACGTCGGCGCCGTCGGAACCTACCCCGATCGGCTCCTCGACGAGGTCGATGTCCATCGTGCCCGCCAGCGCATAGGCCACCACCAGCGGCGGGGAGGCCAGGTAGTTCGCCCGCACGTCGGGTGAGATGCGCCCTTCGAAGTTGCGGTTGCCCGACAGCACCGAGGCCGCCACCAGGTCGTGGCTGTGGATGGCCTCCGAGATCGCGTCCGGCAGCGGTCCGGAGTTCCCGATGCACGTCGTGCAGCCGTAGCCGACCAGGTAGAAGCCGACCGCCTCCAGGTCGTCCATCAGACCCGACTTGGTGAGGTACTCGGTGACGACCTTCGAGCCGGGCGCCAGCGACGTCTTCACCCAGGGCTTGCGGTCGAGGCCCCGCTCCCGGGCCTTGCGGGCCACCAGTCCCGCGCCGACCATCACGTCCGGGTTGGACGTGTTGGTGCAGCTCGTGATGGCAGCGATCACCACGTCGCCGTGGTCGAGCGTGAACTCGCTCCCGTCGTAGGCCACGGGCACGCCGTTGTCGTCGGGCAGCTCGGGCAGCGGCTGGCCGCCCTCGCCCTCCCACTCGAGCACGGTGCCCGGCTGCGGCGGCGCCGCCTTGCCGAACGTGTTGACGAGGTCGGTACGCCACTGGTCCCGCATGGCCGACAGCGCCACCCGGTCCTGCGGGCGCTTCGGCCCGGCCAGCGACGGCTCCACGGTCGTCATGTCGAGGTGCAGGTTCGACGAGTAGACGACCTCGCGGGCGTCGTCGCGCCACATGCCCTGCTCCCGGTAGTACTGCTCGACCGCCTCGATCAGCGCCTCGTCGCGGCCGGTGAGGCGGAGGTACTTGGCCGTCTGCTCGTCGACGGGGAAGAAGCCCATCGTGGCGCCGTACTCGGGCGCCATGTTGGCGATGGTCGCCCGGTTGGCGACCGGCATGCCGGCGAGCCCGGACCCGTAGAACTCGACGAACTTGCCCACCACTCCTTGCTCGCGCAGCATCTCGGTGACCCGCAGCACCAAATCGGTGGCGGTGGCGCCCTCGGCCAGTCGGCCGGTCAGCTCGAAGCCCACCACCTCGGGCAACAGCATGTAGATCGGCTGGCCCACCATCGCCGCCTCGGCCTCGATGCCGCCGACGCCCCAACCGACCACGCCGAGCCCGTTGATCATCGTGGTGTGGCTGTCGGTCCCGACGAGGCTGTCGGGATACAGCGCGCCCTTCTCGTCCCAGGCCACCTTCGCCAGGTACTCGAGGTTCACCTGGTGGACGATGCCGGTGGCCGGCGGCACCACCCGGAAGTTGCGGAAGGCCGACTGGCCCCATTTGAGGAACTCGTAGCGCTCCCGGTTCCGCTCGAACTCCCGCTGGCTGTTGATGCGCAGCGCCATGCCGCTGTTGAACGCGTCGACCTGCACCGAGTGATCGACCACGAGGTCGCACTGCACCAGCGGGTTGACCTTGTCGGCCGCCCTCTCGTCGCCGGTCATGCGCACGATCGCCGAGCGCATGGCGGCGAGGTCGACCATCGCCGGCACGCCGGTGAAGTCCTGGAGCACCACCCGGCCGGGCACGAAGGCGATCTCGGTGTCCTCGACCTTGGTCGCGTCGTAGGCGGCGAGCGTCTGGACGTCCTCGTCCCGTACGCTGCGGCCGTCGTGGTTGCGGAGCGCCGACTCCAGCAGCACCTTGATCGAGTACGGGATGGCGTCGACGTCGCCGATGCTGCGCAGCGCGTCGAGCCGCCAGATCTCGCGTTCGCCGAGGGGCGTGTCGATGGTCTGGCGCGCCCCGAACGGGTCGTGCTGGCCGGTCACGTGGCGTCCTTTCGCAGTGCTGTGGGCTCGCCGCTCAGCTTACCGACGCCCCGAGGGCGTTCCCGAAGGGGCACAATGCGCCGATGCTCCGGGCCGGGCTCGTCGCGTCGGTGGTCCTCGTCGCCATGTGCGGCGAGGCGGGCACGGACCCCGTGCCTCCGGTCACCACGGCGACGTCGGCCACGACGGCGCCCATCGAGCTGCGCACCACCCACCACCGGCTCGACGGCAACCGCTACGCCGCCGGGCGGGGAGCGGTGCCGGCCGGGACGCCGGTCGACGTGGAGCTCGGTGGCACGCCCGCGTGGATCGTCGGCGTGCCGAGCGACGGCGGGGCCGTATGGGTGGTGGCGCTGGAGGACGGCTCGCTGGAGGCACACACCGCCCGTGGCGTGGTGCCGCTGGACGTCGCGGCGCTCCCGCCCGGCACGCCGCCCGCCGCCTACGCCGCCGGGGACGAGGTGGTGGTCGTGGCTCCCAGCCCCGGCGAGTCGACGTTCACCAACCCGGTGCTCACCCCGGACGGCACCCGGATCGCGATAAGCGACCGGGGCACGCTGGCGGGGTACGAGGGGCTGGTGCCGGTCGACGCCCGGCTGCTGCTCGACGACGAGCAGCGGCTGCTCGTGGCGGTCGAACCCACCGACGCCTACCCGCACGGGGTGCTCGGCGACTTCGTGGAGCCGAGCGCCACCCTGGTGGTCGACGGTGACGACCAGCGCCGCTGGCCGGCGCCGGACCGCACGGTGATCGAGGGGCTGGCGCCGATCTGGGCCGACCTCGACGGCGATGGCGAGCGGGAGATCGTCGTCACGGTCAGCAACCGTGACGTCGGCGCACGAATCGTCGTCGTCGACGGGGCCTCCGGGCCGCCGATCGGGCGGGGGAACCGCTGGCGCCACCAGATCGCGGTGGCGCCGCTCGGGGCGGGCGGCGAGCTGGAGCTGGTGGCGGTGCGGACGCCCCACATCGGCGGGGTGGTCGAGTTCTACCGGCTCGCCGGCGGCGAGCTGGAGATCGTCGCCGAGCTGGGCGGCTACACCAGCCACGTCATCGGCACGCGCAACCTCGACCTGGCGCTGGCTGCCGACGCCGACGGCGACGGGCAGGTCGAGCTGGTCGTCCCGACCCAGGAGCGTACGGAGCTGGCCGGCGTCGCCCGCACGGCGGGCGGTGCCGCCGAGGCGTGGCGGGTGCCGCTGCCGGGGCGGATCACGACAAATGTCGCCGCCGTCGAGCTGCCCGGTGGGCGGCTCGACCTGGCAGTCGGAACGGCGGAGGGCGTGCTGAGGATCTGGCCGGCCGATTGACCCGGGACCGCGGAAAAAGGGCCGTCAGATCTTCCTGACCGGCGCGCCGCTCCGGCGTCTCGGGATCGTACAATCCCGGGTTCGTGTACGCCCCCACCCGCGCCCTCTACGCCCTGCGGCCCAAGGCCTCGCCGGGCATCGTCGCCGCCGCCGCGGCGGTGTCGGCGCTGTTCGCCGCCACCCCGTTCGCCCTGCCCGAGCTGGCAGGACGGTACGGCGTGTCGCTGGGGACGTCGGGCCTGGTGTCGACGCTGCAGGTCGGCGGGTTCGCCGCCGCCAGCTTCCTGGCGGGGCGCTACCTCGCGCCCACCAGACGCGTGCTCGTCTTCGCCGCCGCGCTGGCCGTCGTCGCCAACGCAGCCGGCGTCGTCACCTCGGCCTTCGCACTGTTGCTCGTGGAGCGGCTGGTGGCGGGCGTGGCGGCCGGGACCGTCACCTGGATCGCCTGGACCGACGCCATGCACGACCGCACCCACATGCAGGACATCGCCGCGGCCGGCCCGCTCACCGCGGTGCTGGCCTCGCCGCTGATGGGCCTGCTGGCCTCCCTCGGCGACGACCGGCTCATCTATGGCGCGCTGGCACTCGCCTTCATCCCGCCCCTGGTGCTGCCCGCCTCGCTCCCGGCCGTCGACGGGCCGGTGCGCGAACGCAGCGGCTCGCAGTCCAACCTGCTGCTGCTCGGTGCGCTGGGGCTGCTCACGGCGGCGGGCTCGGCGCTGTTCGTCTTCCTGGCCGGCTTCGGCACTGAGGAGCTCGGGCTCGGCGCGTTCGTCGTCTCGCTCGCCTACAGCCTCAACGCCGCCAGCGGCATGGTCGGCACCCGGATGCGGGCGCGGCCCCGGTCCGGCGCGCGCTGGATCGCGCTCACCGCCGCCTCCGCGGCCAGCATCGTGCTGCTCGCCCACCCGGCCTGGTTCTACCTGGCGACGGCCGTATGGGGCTGGGCGTTCTGGATGGCGGTGCCCGACGTGTTCCGCGGGCTGGCCGAGCGCTCGCTCGTGCCGTCGGAGCGGATCGGCGACGCGCAGGCGGCGATGGCGGTGGGCCGGGCGGTCGGCCCGCTGGCCGGCGGCGCGCTCCTGGCGGGCTCCGGATTCGCCCTGCTGGGGGTCGCGTCGGGCGTTGGGATGCTGGTCGCGGCGCTGCTCGTCGGCGGTGTCGACCGATACCGCGCCACGGTGGCCGTGCCCAGCCCCGCCTGACCCGCGCGGCGTGACCTGCGCAGGTCCCACCCTACGGCCCTAGCCAAGCGCCGTTGGCCGTGGCGCGCTGGGGGTGAGCGGGCAAGGAGCCGGGATGCAGTCCGGTGGTGCTCCTGGGATCGACAGCCGGGTGTTCCTCGTGGCGGGCGCGGCCGCAGCGGTGGTCGTGGCTGCGGTCGGCGGGTTGGCGATGGTGCTCGGCGGGACCGACCACGGCGACGTGCCGCCGGCTCCGACCGCCACGTCCACCACCACCTCCGCGGAAGCGGTCGCCCCCTCGCCCACCACCTCGGAGCCCGTCGCGCCCGATCAAGCCGGGATTCCGGACGGTGCCGGAGGCCGGCTGCCGCCGATGGGGATCCCGACCACTGCGTTCACGTGGCAGGTCGGCGGGCTGCCGGGAACCGAGCTGTGGGTCAGCCAGGTCGTCGACGTGGGCGACGAGCTCTGGGCGGTCGGCGGCCAGTACCGCGAGGCCACCGGCGAGGTGGCGATGGTCTGGGCACCCGACGGCGCCGGCTGGACCGCCGTCGACCTGCCGGCTGCTTTCAGCCAAGGCGGATCGCTCACGATCTACCCGACCGAGACCGTGATCGTGGCGACGGTGGACCAATGGGACGAGTCGACCGTGACGCCCGACCTACGGCTGTTCGTCTCGACCGACGGCGCGCAGTGGGCGGAGTCGGACCTCGCCGCGCTCAGCGACCCGGGCGAGCACGTGTGGATCTCGGGAGTTGCCGGTGGCGAGGGCACGCTGGTCCTCGTCGGCACACGCGACGAGCTCCTCCACGAGTCGAAACCGGCCGTGGTGACCTTCGAGCACGACGGCAAGCTGGTCGAAGTCGACGACGTCGCCGGCACGTACCACGTGCACGACGCGGCCACGTCCGAGCTGCTCGCCTACGGCAGCCTCGATCTGTTGTGGGGCGGCGGCGGCTCGCTGGCGATCTCGGATCCGGTCACGGGAGAGACCATCTTCAGCGGCGACTACGCAGAGTTGGCCCGCGTGGCGACGGTCGCCTACGAATCGGCCGTGCCCGGCGCACGCCTGGTCGTCGAGCTGGCGGGGCCGCAGGGGATGCTCGCGCTCGACGAGTACGCCGGCGAGGTCACCGTCACCGACCACGAGGGCGTTGTCCGTTTCACCGGCCGCACCGACGACCTGTGGCGCGGGCCGACGCCCAGCTTCGTCGATCCTCACACCGGCGACGTCGTGGTGACCGTGCCCTGGGAGATCTGGGAAGCGGCCCGCGCCGGCGGCGTGGCCGCGGAGGAATCGCTCGCCGAGCCGGTGCTAGCCGTGTCGCAGGACGGCGGCCGCACCTGGCGCGAGGTCGACGTCGCCGTTGGTCCCGGCTTCCAGTTCGGCGGCGTCGCCCACGGTCCCCGCGGCTTCCTGGCGGTCGGCGGCCGCGAGCTGCCGCGCCGCGACGGCCACCCGGGAGCTCCGGAGCCGGTGGTGCTGCACAGCCTCGACGGGGTCGCCTGGGCGGAGCTCGCCAGCGACCTTGGCCCGGGGTGGCCGTACTCCCTGGCGAGCACCCCGGATGGTTACGTTGCAATGCTCGGCCACGACGCAGGCGTCGATGTCGTCTCCTCCCCAGATGGCCGGTCGTGGGCGGACGAGCTGAGGACCTCCGACCTGCAGCTCCCGATCGGCTCCGCCTGGTTCGACCACCTCGCCACCGGCCCGCTGGGAACCTTTGTGACCGGGGGCCGCGACGGTTGGGGACCGGCGGCGCCGGGCACGTCGAGCATCGGCGAGCACGGGCGCACGTTGACGATCGCGCCGCCGGTGTACACGCTCACGGACGACGCCACCGGCGCAGTGATCGCCACCTTCGACGAGCGGGCGGGCGGCGAGACGGCCGCCGCGTTCCGGTGGGGGGAGGGCGGGCTGGCAGTCTTCGCCGGCGACGGGACGGTGCTGTTCGCGATCTCGCACCCCGAGTTCGAAGCGGCGATGGAGGATGTGTGGGCCGAGCCGCAGCAGCTGGCCTACCCGCCCGAACCGTTCGTGGTGCTGCTCGGCGACGACGGCCCCACCAGCGTCACGTTGCCGGACGCCGTCGGCCCGGACGCGTGGTGCAGCGGGATCGCCGTCACCGACGACGCGCTGGTCCTGGTGACGATGAAAGAGGGCCACGGGACGGCGGGCGTCTCCTCGCTGCGGGTGCAAGTGCTGATCGGCACCCCCGGGTAGGGCCCAGTGGCCGACTACGCGGGCCAGCGCGGGTTGGTCGAGGCGTGCCTCAGTCGCCCCAGAAGCGCTGCTCCTTGAACGGGTCGCCGTACATGTGGTAGCCGTTGCGCTCCCAGAAGCCCGGCACGTCATGGTCCAGCAGGTCGAAGCCGCGGACCCACTTGACGCTCTTCCAGAAGTAGAGGTGCGGGACGACGAGCCTGAGCGGCCAGCCGTGGTCGGGCTCCAGCGGCTCGCCGGCGTAGTCCCAGGCGAACAGGTTGCCGGGGCGGGCGAAGTCCTCCAGCGGCAGGTTGGCGGTGAAGCCGTGCTCGGCGGTGACGACCACGTGGGTGGCCTCGGGCAGCGGCTGGACGCGGTCCAGGATCTCGGTGACCGGGGTCCCGGTCCACGTCGTGTCGAACTTCGACCACTTGGTGACGCAGTGGATGTCGGCGGTGATCGACGTCGCCGGCAGCGCGGTGAACTCGTCGAACGTCCACGAGGCGTCGTTGGCGACGAGACCGCCGACCCGGAAGTCCCAGGTGGCGAGGTCGACGTCGGGCACGACGCCGGCGTGGAGCACCGGGAAGCGGTCGGTGTGGTACTGGCCGGGCGGGAGCCGGGCCGGGTCGATGCCCTTCTCGGCCAGCTCGGCCCGGTTGCGGCTGAAGAAGCTCGTCACCCGTGAAATCCTACCTCCGGTATCTTGCCCCCCGATGACCCCCGAACTCGACCCGGACCCGGTGCGCGGCGGTCGCGGCTGGCCGCTGGGCGCGCTGGCGCTGACGGGGGTGGTGGCGGTGATCGCCGTCACGCTGGTGGTGAGCTTCCTCTCGGCCGACGACGACGCGCCACCGACGACCTCGCCGGTCGGCATCGCCACGCTGCCCGGGCCTGGCGAGGAGGTGGCCCCGCCAGCCGTCGAGGTGGCCGCCGACTTCTCGATCGACCTCTACGACGGCACCCGCTTCTCCCTCAGCGAGCACCAGGCCACGGACGGGCGGCCCGTGTTCCTGAACCTGTGGGCGTCGTGGTGCGTGCCGTGCCGCAACGAGATGCCCGCGATCGACGCCGCCGCCGACCGCTACCCCGGCGTGTTCTTCCTGGGGATCGCCGTGGAGGACGACCCGCGGGCCGCCGAGCGCTTCGCAGAGGAGATCGGCGTCGACTACCCGCTGGGGTTCGACGAGACCGACCGGGTGAACGTCGGGTACCCGCACTTCGGGCTGCCGGCGACGTTCCTCATCTCCGAGGACGGCAGGGTGGTCGAGCGGGTCTTCGGCGAGGTGACCGAGAGCCAGATCGACGCGCTGCTCGCCGGGCTGACCGGCTGAGCCGGCGGGGCTACTCGACCTCGGCGAGCAGGTCGCCCTCCTGGACCACGTCGTCGGGGGCCACGTGGATGGCGGTGACCTCGCCGGCCTGCGGGGCGAACACCGGGATCTCCATCTTCATCGACTCGAGCACCATCAGCTCGTCGCCCTCGGCGACCGGCTGGCCCACCTCGGCTCGGAGTTGCCAGACGTTGGCGACCATCTCGGCGCGGACTTCCATGGGCCGGGGAGGCTAGCCGCCGTGGGAGAGATAGAGTCGGCGTGAATGGTGACGTCGGTCTTCATCTGCTACCGCCAGGAGCTGAGGCTCGCAGCGGAAACACTGCGGGCAGCCTTCGCGCAGTCGCACGACTTCGAGTCGTGGATGGACGAGGAGCTGACCGGCGGTGTCGAATGGGAAACCACGATCTACCGCAATCTGCTCGGTAGCGATGTGCTGCTCGTGACGGTCGGAAAAGGCGTGAGCGAATCCGAATGGGTGCGACGCGAGATCGCGCTAGCGCGCGCAATGGGTGTCTCCCTCGTGCCAGTGACGTGGGATCTCGAGGAGAAAGAACTGCAGCATGAGATGCGGGAACTCGGCATCTCGACGTTCCAGTGGGTGAGGACGCCGAACCTGACGCCCACCAAGCTGCCCGAGCTCGTCGTTGACCTGCGGCCCCACCTCGAGGCGGCAAGGGCACGCACGAGGGAATCCGTGCAGCGGACGCTCGAACCGCTCCTGCGCAAGCAGGAACCCGCTCGCCGGCGCGCTCCGAACAACCAGCGGGCCGCCACCTTCGAGCTCGCCGTCCAGGGCACGTCGGTGCGCCTGCACGTCGCCAGCGGGGATATCGCCGAGGCGCGCAACATCGACGTGCTCGTCAGCTCCGAGAACAACTGGATGCAGATGGCCAGGTTCTTCGAGAGTCGAACGGTGTCCTCGATCCTCCGGCGCCTCGGTGCCCGCGTGCACGACGGCAGGCACGAGGACACGATCCAGCACGAGCTCGATTGGCAGCTCCGGGACCGGTACCGGCCGGTCCCGGCGGGCGAGGTCGTGACCACCAGCGCCGGCGCGCCGGGGAGCGCGCTCGCAGACGTCAACAAGGCCCGGTACATAATGCACGCGGCGGCCGTCGAGGCGGTCGACTCCACCGCATCGCTGGTGCCGTTTTCGGACCCGATCCAGATCAAGGGCATCGTCCGCTCCTGCCTCCGCTCCGTCCGGTCGATCAACGAGGTGAGCGGCTTGATCTCCCCTCCCGAAACGGGCCAGCGTGAGGAGCAGGAGCGACGGGCGGCTGCCGGCGAGGTGCCCATCCGGAGCATCGCCTTCCCATTGTTCGGCTCCGGCCATGGTGGACGGGACAGCGCCACCGTCGTGGTGCCGATCGTCGAATGCATTCGCGAGACGCTGTCCGACCCGGCCAACGCCGACATTGCAGGTTGGCTCGAGGACATCTATATCTCGGCGTTCCTCGAGGACGACGTCCGCGCCGTCGTGGGGGCGCTCGAAGGCTCGTCGGCTAATCCGAGCCCATCAGCCCGTCGGCTCCGCCGTCGCCGACCACCTGGGTACAGCTAGCCGCCCGGCAGCGGCCGATCCGGCCAACCGAACGGTGGCTGCAGGAAGTTCGCCACGAAGGGCTCGGCCTCGCCGGTCCAGTCGAGCGCCCGGACCTCGTCCATCGTGCGCCGTCCACCGGTGGCTCGTAACAAGTCGAACGCCGTCGCCCGTAGCGCGGCGGCCGGATCGCCCTGGCCCACCATCCAGTCCCGGAGCCCGACCGCCTCGACCCGCAGCGGCGGCAGGCCCAGCGCCCCGAAGTGCTGGCGGAGGCCGCCGATCTGCGACCGGAGGCCAATGTGCACCGCCGCCGAATCGCGGGCGCCCGGTTGGCCGAGAGCACCGCGCAAGTCGTGCTCGTGGGCGGCCAGGTCGGTGACGACGATCATCGGCATGTAGGCGGGCAGGCCGGCGGCCCCCGGGGCGGCCAGGGCGGGAGCGATGGCGTTGGCGTGGCCCTCCCACTCGTCGAGCATGTCGTCGAGGGCGGCGTCCCGGCGCGACTCGACCTGCGCCGCCGTCCACGGCTCGGTGGCGTAGCCGGCCAGGTTGCCGCGCCGCCAATCGGCGGCGAGGCCTGCGAGGTGGGCGACCACGTCGTGCAGGGTCCAGCCAGGGCAGGCGGCCACCGGCGAGCCCGGGTCGGCGTCGCGGACGAGCGCGGTCACGCGCCGGCGGCTGTCCTGGTAGATGTCGGCCGCGTTCACGTGGTGCCTCCCGCGTCCGGCGGCTGTTGAGTGCATGCTCTCCCCCCGCTTGCCGGGGGAGTCCCGCCGCAGGCGGGGAGGGGGGAGCGGATGTTCGGGGCGCGAGCCCGCGTGCTGGCCGTCGTCATACCGGCAGCACGCCGTGCTTGCGCCAGGGTCTGGGGATGCGCTTGGTCGCGGCGGCGTCGAGGCCGCGGATGATCGCCGTGCGGGTGTCCTCGGGCGCGATCACGTCGTCGACGCCGGCCCAGCCGGCCGCGACGTACGGGTCGATGCGGCTGCGTATCTCCTCGGCCAACTGCAAGCGCATCGCCGGGCGCTCCTCGGCGGACACCGCGTCGAGCTGCTTGTTGAACAGGATCTCGACGGCCCCGTCCGGCCCCATCACCGAGATCTCCGCCGTCGGCCACGCCACCAGGTAGTCGGACTCGTAGGCCCGGCCGCACATCACGAAGTACCCGGCACCGTACGCCTTGCGGAGCACCACCGTCACCTTGGGCACCGTCGCCTCGCTCACCGCGTACAGCATCTTCGCCCCGTGGCGGATGATCCCCTGCTTCTCCACACCGCTGCCGACCAGGAAGCCCGGCACGTCGACCAGGAAGACCAGAGGGATGTCGAACGCGTCGCACAGCCACACGAACCGGGCCGCCTTGTCGGCGGTGTCGACGTCGAGCACCCCGCCCATGTGGATCGGCTGCGACGCCACGATCCCCACCGGCCGCCCGTCGAAGCGGGCGAACCCGGTCAGCAGGTTGCGCGCCCAGTCGGGCTTCATCGGGAAGAACTCGCCGTCGTCGGCGATCGCCGCGATCACCTTGCGCATGTCGTACGCCCGCCGGGGCGCGGTCGGCACGATGTCCCGTAGCTCCGGCACGGGACGGTCGGGGGCATCGCTCGGCTCCCGACGAGGAGGCGGCTCCTGGTTGTGCGACGGGAAGAACGACAGGTACCGCCGCACCGCCTCGATGCACTCCTCGTCCGAGTCGACGCCGAGGTCGGCGACCCCGGAGATCTTCGTGTGGATGTCGGCGCCGCCGATCTCCTGGTCGGTGAGGTCCTCCCCCACCGCCGCCCGCACCAGGTGCGGCCCACCCAGGGCCATCGACGACGTGCCCCGCACCATCGGCACGAAGTCGGCAAGCGCCGGGATGTACGCAGTGCCGGCCGCGCACGGCCCGAGCATGGCCGCCACCATCGGCACCACGCCGCTCATCGCCACCTGCTCCCGGAACAGCGCTCCCGACAGCGCGAAGGCCGACCCCACCGCCTGCTGGATGCGGGCGCCGGCGGAGTCGAGCAGCCACACCATCGGGATGCGCTGACGGAGGGCGACGTCCCGCATCCGGGCGACTTTCTGCTCGCCGATCGCCCCCATCGTCCCCCCCATCACGGTGAAGTCGTAGGCGGCGATCGCCACCCGCCGGCCGTCGACCTCGCCGATCCCGGTGACGACGCCGTCGCCGGCCAGGTAGCGGTCGCCGAGCGCCGGGTCCATGTGGTCGGCCAGGCCGGCGTACTCGGTGAACGTTCCCTCGTCGCACAGCAGATCGAGGCGCTGCCGGACGTCGAGCTTGCCCTGCGCATGCTGGCGGGTGACCCGCTGTTCTCCCCCCATGTCGCGCAGCCGGGCCCGGCGCTCCCCGAGCTCTGCCACCAGCTCGTCCCACGACCGCACCCCACCCGTCGGGGCCTGGGGCGCTTCGCTCACCGGCCCCGCCATTCGGGCTGGCGCTTGTCGAGGAACGCCGCGATGCCCTCGGCGGCGTCCTCGGTGAGCGCCACGGCGGTGAGGCCGTTCTGGAGGTGTTCCAGCGCTGCGTCGAAGTCCATGTCGGCCACCGCGTAGAACGCGTCGCGCCCCAGCTTGAGCGTCGCCGGGCTCTTCGCCGCCAGCGCCGCCACTGTCTCGTCGATCGCAGCATCCAGCTCGGGGCCGGGGACGACCCGCGACACGACGCCCAGCGACAGGGCCTCGGCGGCGGTCAGCAGCCGGCCGGTCATCATCATCTCCAGCGCAGCCCGCGACGGCATCACCCGTTGCAGCACCGCCGTGATCATCATCGGCCACAGGCCGACGTTCACCTCCGGCGTCCCGAGCTTGGCGTGCTCCGCCGCGATGACGACGTCGCACGCCGCCGCCACCCCGAACCCGCCGCCCAGCGCGTGCCCGTTGACCCGGGCGACCGTCGGCTTGCCGCCGCGGCGCAGCGCGCGGAACAGGTCGGCCAGCGCGCCGCGGGCGTCGTGGAGCGCGATCGGCGAGTCGACGAACCCGCCGGACAGGTCCCCGCCCGCCGAGAACGCGCGGTCGCCGGCACCGGTGATCACGACGACCCGCACCGAGTCGTCGGCGCCGGCCCGCTCGACGCCGTCACGCAGCCCCGCCATCACGTCGGTCGACAGCGGGTTGCGACGGTCCGGGTCGTCGATGACCAGCGTCGCGCGAGGTGGCTCGAGTTCGTAGCGCAGCACCCGCGGCAGCCTACCGACTGCCGCTCACCGCTGTTTTCGAACCGGTGTTACCGTGCGCGACGTGACCTGGATCGACCCGATCATGGTGGTGCTGGTGATCGCGGTGGGCCTCGGCGTGGCGCGGGGTGGCAAGCTGACGAACCTCGCGGACGCGCGGATCAAGCTGTGGTGGCTGCTCCCCGTCGGCCTGGCGATGCAGGTGGTCGCCAACGTGCTCCCCCGGTCGGACGACGGGGTCAACGAGCTGGCGATCGCGCTCATCCTGGGCTCGTACGTCCCGCTCATCGTCGTGGTGTTCCTCAACCGCGCGTCCCCCGGGATGTGGCTGGCGGCGATCGGCATCCTCATGAACTTCTCGGTCATCGCCGCCAACGGCGGTATGCCCGTGTCGACCGAGGCGGCCATCATCGCCGGCGCCGAGACGGCCGAGCTGGACCTCGACGCCAAGCACCGCATCCTCGACGACGACACGCTGCTGCCGTTCCTCGCCGACGTGATGCCGCTGCGGCTGCTCGGCCAGGTCGTCTCCCTCGGCGACGTGTTCCTCGCAGTGGGGCTCGGCCAGTTCATCGAGGCCGAGATGCGCCGCCCGATCCGCTACTTCCGCCATGGCGGGCGCGGGACGCCCGGGTCGGCGGCGCCGACCCCATGAC
>JBFKDA010000035.1:0-14906 GCA_041619955.1 Acidimicrobiia bacterium
CTCGCCGACGCAGACCACTGGGACAACGCGAAGCTCGACCAGGAGCACCTGGACCGGCTGCGCGAGCTGGCGGCCAATGGGGGCGAAGGGCCCTAGCCCCGCCCCGCCCGGGTGGATAGCTTGACCCTCGCACCTTCTCGTGCGCCTGGTGAACGGTCGTTGGGGTACGGGTCGCGGCTGCGGCTGTCGGCTCGTTGTGAACCCCGGGGGCCGCAGGGGCGCCCTGCGACGGGCGCTCGTGCGGCCTCCGTGGGATCTCCCATCGAGACGGGAGTCCAGGTAGGCGAGAAGTGGCTGCAGGGCCGAGAGGCCGTGCGCGGC
Source organism: Acidimicrobiia bacterium (assembly GCA_041619955.1). GTDB lineage: Bacteria > Actinomycetota > Acidimicrobiia > Spongiisociales > JAOTWH01 > JBFJZV01. The sequence goes on from JBFKDA010000035.1 coordinate 322, forward strand.
GTGCCGCAAGGCAACGCCGAGATCCGACGGGCTTCGGCCCGAAGGATCGCATCCGGAGGGCTTCGGCCCGAAGGACGCCGGTCGTGAGACCCGTCAGGGACTCACGGCGGGCAGCCGGGTAACACCGGCGCGCAGGCGCCCCGCGGGGTGAGACCTCGGTTGAGCCTCACGGGGCGCCTCGCCGTCGTCAGCACTCCGGTGAGGGCCGAACGGCACTACCCGGTCGGCGGCCGCCGGCGTAGCGTCCGAAGTGCATGCTCGAGGCCTGGTGAAGGGTCGTTGGGGTGGGCATGGAGCTTCGGCTGACGCCCGACCCCCGGGGGCCCCACGGATGCCTTCCGCGGAGGGCGACCGTGCAGCCCCCGGAGGTGCCGACGACAGGGAGCCAGGACGAGAGATGCCCGGCTGGTCCGCAGTCCAACCGTCGTTCGGGCTGGTCGGAGTTGCGGTACAGGCGCCCCGCAGGGGCTCGGCACTCGGTCGAGCCCGCGGGGCGCCTCGCGATGCCTGGTGACGCGGGCTCAGCCCTTGATGACCGCCAGCGGGAGGTACACGCCCACCGGCTCGCCGTCGGCCGGGCTGAACTCGCCGACGAACAGCTCGTAGGAGCCGCCCTCCGGCACGTCGACCAGCGTCACCTCGAACTGGCCCCATGCCTCGGTCCAGTCGGTGGTCATGTAGCCGGTGCCGAAGTCGGTGACCCGCCCGCCGATCCCGTCCCACACGGCGTCGTTCACCGGATCGCCCGAGCCGGGCGGTCCGTCGGTCAACTCGTACAGCTCGACGTCGCCCTGCGCCTCGAACGGGCGCCCGTACCCGCGGATCGCGATCGGCGGCACCACGCCCTCGTCGATCGGGTCGATCGGGAAGACGGCGGTCAGCCCGCCGACGATCGGCAGCGTGCTGGCCTCGTCCTCCACGAAGTCCTCGACGACGTCGACCACCACCCGGGCCGGGCCGGCGAGCAGGAACGCCTGCGCGGTGACCCTGCCCGCGTAGTGGAGCTTGACCTCGAGGTTGCGGTCCTCCCCGCGAGTGACGAACGCCAGCGCATCGCCGTAGTCGGCCTCGCTGGCGGTCTGGCGGACGAACTGCACCTGCGCCGGCAGCTCCACCGTGACCACTGCGCCTTCGGCGCCGACCTCGACTCCTGCCGGCAGCGCGGCAGCCGGGGTGAAGGGGAAGGCGACCGGCTCGCCGGCGTAGGCGTCGGTGCCGAGGAACACGGTGAACCGGTTGCATGCGGTGCTGCGCTCGTAGGCGAGGGCCATCACGTGGTCGGCGTCGGAGGTCGCGCCCGTCCCGCCGTCAAGCAGTGAACCGCATGGCTGGTCGGCGAGCGGCACGGTGAGCGTCGGTGGCAGCGCCAGGAACGTCGAGTTCACCCAGCCGACCGTGCCGTCGACGACGACCTCCCACCACGCGTCGTCGCCGAGGTTCGTGGTGCCGAAGCCGGTGGTGATCACGCCGGTGGCGTCGGGCGGCAGGGTGGCGACGATGCCGTTCTCGACGCTGGGCCCCGACCGGACGTTGAGTACGTCGTCGTCTGCCACGTCGACCACCACGTAGCCGGCGGCCGTCGGCTGGGGCGCCGTGGAGGTGGTCGTGGTCGGCGGCGCGGTGGTCGTCGTCGTGGGGTTCGTCGTGGTGGTCGGCGCCGCAGTCGTCGTCGGCGCCAGCGTCGTGGTCGTCGTGGCATCGACGGTTGTGGTCGTGCCGCTTCCCTCGTCACTGTCCGAGCATGCGGCCACCGCCAGGACCAGCCCCAGCATCAGGGCGACGAGCCGGTTCAAAACTCGACGCCGATCGCCCCGCACAGGAACCTCGTGAACGGCGTGCCGGCGCGGCACACGGCCGCGTACTCGTCGATGAATCCCGGCGCGGTCACCTGCTTCTGGGTGAACCGGGTCGACGCCACGAAGCTCTTGAGCTTGAGGTCCTCGATCAGCGGGTGGTCGGGGTCGAAGCCCTTCGGGGGCCGCTTCAGCCGCTCGTCGTCGCCCTGGGACATCGAGAACACCTCGGTGAACCGCTTGCCGCGGGTTGCGCGCTTCCAGGCCGCCGGGTCGTCGGCGATGGCTTCGCGGATGTTCCGCTGCACCGCGGTCTCCGGCCGCCACATGCCGACCCCGCCGAACGACCCGCTCGGGTCGAGGTGGAGGTAGTACCCGGGGGCGTGGACGTCCTTCGCCCGCTCGTGGCGGAAGTGCACGCCGGTGTTGGTCTTGTAGGGCGTCTTGTCCTTCGAGAACCGGGTGTCGCGATGGATGCGGAAGAGCGAGCCCCCGACGGGCCGGGAATCCGCCACGAAGTGCGGGCTGATCTTGCGGAGCCGCGCCGCGAAGTCGTTGACGAAGCGCAGCGCCGGCTCCTTGACGTGCTGCTCGTAGCGATCCTTGTTCGCCTTGAACCAGTCGCGGTCGTTGTTCGCGTCGAGGTCGCGGAGGAAGGCGAACAGCGCAGGCGTGAAGTGACGGTCGTCGCTCATGGGCGGCATCCTACGGTGCCGCCCGGTTACGGGAGTTGGGTGCGGAGGCGGCGGATCTCGTCCTCGATGGCGGCAAGCCCGACGGCCTCGTCCATCTGCCGGTGCAGCTCGTGGACGTGTTCGGGGTCGATGCCGCCGCCCATGCCGGTCTGGGCCGCCGCCGACGCGGTGAGGTGGGCCGACAGGTGGCGGTCGCGGGCCGCTTCGAGGCGGGCCAGCCGGGCCCGCAGCTGATCCTCGTCGACGCCGGTGAGCGGCAGCGACGCCCGCAGCTCGGCCGCCTCGGCTCGCAACGCCTCCTGGCGCTCCTTGAGCTCGACCCGCCGGTCGGCGTCGTCCGTCTCGTGGAGCGCGACGAACACCGCGGCCAGGTCGTCGACCACGGCGGCGAGGTCCCGGGCGCTCATGCCGCCAGCCTGTCGGCCGCCGTGACGTGCACGCCGTAGCGCGCAGCCAGCTCGTGGCGCATGCCGGCGTGCCAGTCGCCGTACGGGAGGCCGCCCCGGCCGGGCGTCCGCACCACCCGGTAGTGGTGGCGCTCCGGCACCACCCGCTGCGGCGTGCCGCCCCGCTGCCACCACTGCGGGCTGGGTGGGACGATCGCGAGCGGGCCGACGATCGTCCCGTGCTGGGCCCGCAACATGCCGGCGTCGGCCACCAGCCGGCCGCTGAGCGCGACGAAGCCCACCACCTGCATCGACCGCGACCACGGCAGTCGCCCGTCGGTGAGATCGTCGAGCGACGCGTAGATGCCGCAGGTGCACTCCGGAGCCGGCACCCGCCGGTGATGGCGGTCCACCGTACGCGTGAACACCCCCGACGACCGGGGGGCCGGGTCGCGCTGGGTGCAGCGGGCGTCCATCGCGGCAACTCGCCACGGGAAGCCGGCGAGCCCGGTGAGCAGCGGCCGGTGGGTCCGGGCGTCGCTCCACTCCGGCACGAGCTGCCACGTCCGCCACGCGATCCGGGTGCCTGCCTCGTCGAGCACCACTGCCGATCGGGTCATGCCTGCGAGCGTATCAGCTTGCGCCGATAGCCTGCCGGGAAAGATGACCCGCCCGCTCCGCTTCGGCCTCAGCATCCGCCTCGACGACCCGGGGGACGTCGCCGCCGCGCGCCTCCGGGCAGCGGAGGAGGCCGGCTACGCCACGGTCGAGTTCGCCGACCACCTGGGCTCGCCCGCCCCGCTGATCTCGGCCGCGTTCGCCGCCGCGGTCACGACGAGGGTGAGGATCGGGACGCACGTGCTCAACCACGACTTCCGCCACCTGGCGCTACTCGCACAGGAGGTGGCGACGCTCGACCGGCTCTGCGGCGGGCGCGCCGAGCTGGGGCTGGGCGCCGGCTACCAGAAGCGCGAGTACGACGCCGCCGGGCTGCGGTTCGATCGGGCCGGCACGCGCATCGCCCGGATGGAGGAGGCGATCCCGCTGCTGCGGCGGTTGTTCACCGGTGAGACGGTCACCCACGCCGGCGTGCACCACCGGCTCTCGGAGCTCACCGGCTCTCCCGTCGCGCCGCAAGGCGCGGACCTGCCGATCCTCGTGGGCGGCAACGGCGACCGGCTGCTCGGGGTGGCGGCCCGCACGGCCGACATCGTGGGGTTCACCGGCTTCTGGCACCCCGACGGCGCCGACGGCATCGAGACCACGCACTTCAGCCACGACGGCCTCGCCGATCGCGTCGCCCACGTCCGCACGCAGGCCGGCGACCGCTTCGCCCACCTCGAGCTGGCGGTCCTCGTCCAGCAGGCCGTCGTGACCGACGACCGCGGCGCCAAGATCGCCGAGCTGGTCGGGCGCGGCTGGCCCGCCGAGGCGGGGGACATGCCGTTCGCCCTGATCGGGTCCGCGGCGGAGATCGTCGAGCAGGTCCAGCGCATACGGGATCGGCACGGGATCTCGTACTTCTCGGTGTTCGACGACACCAGCCAGGGCTTCGAGGAGGTCGTGGGCCGGCTCGCCGGCCAATAGGGTCCGGCGAGCCTCGCCGCGACGCGACGGCTCGGCACGAGCCGGCCGTCAGCCCCGCAGGACCTCGATCAGCTCGTCCTTGGTCATGTCGCTGCGGCCCTCGATCCCGACTTCCTGGGCCTTGTCGTACAGCTCTTCCTTGGTCCAGCTCTCGTAGGGCTTCTTGGCGTGGCCGCCGTGCTCCTCCGCGTCGGGGGCGTTGGCGATCCGGGCGGCCTTCTCCTTCGAGTAGCCCTTCTCCCGCAGCGCCTCGTACTGCGCGTCGTCCTTGATCGACGGACCGTGGTCCTTCGCCATGATCGAACCTCCTTCGTCGCCGGCATGCGTACCCGCGGCCGGCACGCCTGACACACGCAGACGGGTTCGCGGTACGCTGCCCGCATGGCAGCCATCGACATCGCCGGGTACGTCGCCGACCTCAAGGTGCACGGCACCGAGCACGGGTTCCACGTCCACGACGAGCGGCACTTCGTGGAGACCTACACGCTGCGCCAGAACTGGGAGGTCGACCTGCATCCGGAGAGCGGCTGCGGCGGGCCGCTCGACATCCACCTCTCGCTAGAGGTGGACCCGCGCGTGCTGCTGGCGTTCGAGGACCGGGTGCTCGACCTCGACGAGGATTCCGAGGAGCCCGAGGACGTCTTCCACATCCCGCTGTTCTTCACGTGGGAGGTTCCCCCGCTCAACGACCCGCCCGACCTGCTGGTGCTGGCCACCGAGCTCGCCGGCATCGGCGGTCCCACGCTGCCTATCGAGATCTCGGCGATCGATTCGTTCGCGGCGGTCACCGACGGCCCGGAGCGCCGCCTGTCGATCGTGGCCAAGGTCGAGGTGTCGCTCGCTCAGGTCTTCCTCGGCCAGCGCCAGCTCTGCGACACGCTCGATGCGTGCCACAAGGTGAGCATCTACCTGCTGGACCGGGCGGACGAGTGGCTGCCGGAGGAGCCCGACTACGACGGCTGACCGGGCTGTCCGACCAGCGTTGGCCGACCAGCGTCAGCCGACCAGCGTCAGCCGACCAGTTGGAGCGCCAGGTACGTCGACATCGACCCGGCCACCGCATACGAGGCGGCTGCGGCGCGAGACGTGCGCTGCGTGGTGAAGCGGTGCGCCCAGCGACGGGCCCCGACCCACCCCCGCTGCACGGCGGCCAGCTCAGCAGTCGTGGCTGACGGCGCGGCTGCCGCCTCCAGTGCCGCCAGCATCAGCCCGGCGTCCGGATAGCGCCGTTCGGGCTCCTTGGCCAGACCGCGCAGCACGACGTTCTCGACGGCGGCCGGCACGGCGGCGTACCGGCTGGGCGGTGGCGGCGGATCGCTGAGGTGCGCCAGTGCCACGGCTACCGGGTTGCCGCCCCGGAACGGGGTGCGGCCGGTGAGCAGCTCGTAGAGGACCACGGCGAGCGAGTAGACGTCGGCCGCCGGGCCCCCCTCGCCGCCCACGGTGCGCTCGGGCGCCATGTAGTCGATCGTGCCCATGACGGAGCCCTCCCGGGTCACCCGGTCGACCCGGTTGGCCGACGACGCGATGCCGAAGTCGGTGAGGACGACTCGCCCGGTGCCGGCCTCGACGAGGACGTTCTCGGGCTTGATGTCACGGTGGGTGATGCCCTGGTCGTGGGCGGCGGCGAGCGCAGCCGCGAGTTGGCGGCCGATGTCGAGCGCCCGCTCGGCGGGGAAGGGTGCTTCCCGCACCAGCAGGTCCCGCAGGGTCTCGCCTCGAACGAGGTCCATCACGAGGAACGGCCCGTCGGCGTCCTCGCCGGCGTCGAGCACGGTCACCACGTTGGGATGGCTGATCGACGCGGCCGCGGCGGCCTCGAGGGCGAAGCGGGCGCGAGCGGCGTCGTCGTCGAGCAGGTGCTCGTGGAGGCGCTTGACGGCGACGTCCCGCCCCAGCCGCCGGTCGCGGGCCGCCCAGATCGAGGCGGTGCCGCCGGAGGCGACTCGCTCGATGATCTGGTAGCGGGACATCCGCTTGGTCCTCCTCATGACCCTCGACTCTTCCCATGTCCGCACGCGGGCAAACCCGGCCCGTTGGGGTACAGACGTCGCGCGCCGGCGGGAGGTTCCCTACGAGCGGAACCGGTCGAACGGCTCCAGCTCGATCCCCAGCTCCTCCGCCTGGGTCGTGACCACCGCCATGGCGGGGCCGAGGTCGACGGGTGCCAGCGCGGCGATCGGGTCGATGCCGAGCCGGTCGCCCACCGTCGCCAGAGTCCAGCGGCGCGGAGGCGTCCCGGCCAGCTCGTCCCACTCGAACGGCACCGCGACCGGCGCCTCGGGCTTCGGCCGCAGCGACCAGGGCACCACCCCGGTGGCGCCTTGCTGGTTGCGGAGCCAGTCGACGAACACCCTGCCTTCCCGCTTGTCCTTGCGGAACTCGTGCGTCAGCACATCGCGGTGGAGCTCGGCGACCACGGTCGCCGCGGTGCGCGCGAAGCCGGCGGCATCGCCGAAGTGCACGTCCGTGGCGATCGCCGTGACCAGGTGGTAGCCGTTGGAGCCGGTGGTCATCGGCGCGGTCGGCAGCTCGAGGTCGTCGAGATAGGCCCGGAGCAGGCCCGCCGCGCGCCGGGCGGCGTCCACGTCGCCCGGTTCCGGGTCGAGGTCGAAGACGATGCGGTCGGGGTGGTCGAGGTCGGGCAGCCGGCTCGTCCAGGCGTGGAACGTGATCGTCCCCTGGTTGGCGAGGTAGGAGAGGTCGTCGGCCTCGTCCACGACGGGGTAGGTGGTGGTGCCGCCGTCGCGCTTGGGCACCTCGACCCGGCGGATCGAGGCCGGGAAGTAGTCGGCGGCGTTCTTCTGCATGAAGCCCTTGGCGGCGACGCCGCTCGGGAAGCGGTGCAGGGTCAGGGGCCGGCCGGTCATATGCGGCACCATCGCGGGAGCGACGCGCCGGTAGTGGTCGACGAGGTCGGCCTTCGTGTAGCCCGGCTCCGGGAAGATCACCTTGTCCGGGTTGGACACCTCGACCATGCCGGCATTCAAGCCGGTCGCCGCGTCAGCCCAGCACCACCCGCAGGAGGTAGGTGACCGCCGATCCCGCCGCGACGTAGGCGCCAGCCGCCGCCCCGCTGGTCCGCCCGGGGAGGGAGCGTCGCACGCGGCCCGCCCTGGACCCGCCGGTGGAGCCGGGGTCGGCCGCCTCGCGGATGGCGGAGGCGAACTCGGCGGCCGAGCGGAACCGCCCGGATGGCTGTCTGTCCATCGCTCGCAGCACGGCGCGCTCCAGCGGCCACGGCACGTGGCTGCCGGCCGAGGGCGTGGGAGCGACGCAGTGGGCGATGGCGGTCGCGTCCGGCGTCGGCCCGACGTACGGGGGGCGGCCGGCGAGCATCTCGAAAAGGACCACCCCCAGCGAGTACACGTCCGCGGTGACGCCGCCGGGCTGGCCCAGCGTGCGCTCGGGCGCCGCGTACTCGGGCGTCCCGGCCAGCGCGTGGTTGCCGGTGAGGTGGGCTCCGGGCTCCCGAGACGTCGCGATGCCGAAGCCGGTGAGCAGCGGCCGGTCCGTGCCGCGCTCGATGACGACGTGCGCCGGGCTGACGTCGCGGTGGACGACGCCGTTGTCGTGCGCGTGCTGGAGCGCCGCCGCCAGCCCGACCGCCAAGTGGATGGCCTCACCCACCGCCAGCGGGCCGGCGGCGAGCCGGTTGGCGAGCGTCTCGCCGTCGATCAGCTCGAGGACCAGGTAGAGGCCGTCGGCGTCCTCGCCGGCGTCGAGCGCGGCGACGACGTTGGGATGCCGGAGCGTGCCGAGCACGGTCACCTCGTGGGCGAACCGGGCGCGGGCCAGCAGATCGCCGCGGTACTCGCGGCGCAGCCGCGCGATCACCACCGCGCGTCCCAGCCAGCGGTCCCAGGCCTCCCACAGCTCGGTCTGGCGAGCGTCGCCGAGCGGGCGGACGGCCTGGTAGCGGGCGGGTTCCCGGGCCGTACCGCCGACGATCAGCCGCAGGGGCGGTCGACCGGTCGGCACCGCGGCGGCGGGCATGGGCGAGCTCCTGACGGTCGATTCATGACTCAATTGCCCGCAACGACCGGCGAGTTCCATCTTCTCTACGCAGGATGGGGCGTTGGCATCAGAAGGCGCGAAACAATCTGCCTTGACATCATCGAGCGCCTGGCAGATATTGCGCCTCAGTCGGCCAGGACTGCGGGGCGGAGCGCCACTCCCCAGCGTGTGGCGCCCGCCGTCACCGCCAACTCCACCACCAGCGTCTGGCCGCCTGGTCGTGCGAACGGAGGGCACGTGAGCACTGCACTCGTTCTCAGTGGCGGAGGCGCCAAGGGCAGCTTCCAGGTCGGGGCGCTGCGGCTGCTGTACAACCGGGGGGTACGCCCGGACATCCTCAGCGGATGTTCGGTCGGCTCGATCAACTCGGTGAAGCTGGCCGAAGGCGAGGGCAGCCCGTCACAGGGGCTCGCCGGTCTCGAGCGCATCTGGCTGGGCCTGCGCGTCAACGAAGACATGTTCCTCCCCGAGCCGTGGCTGACGCAGGTGCACCCGGACCTGCGCAAGGCGTTGGAGGGCAAGTCGGAGGAGGTGAGTCTGCCGACCCGCGGCGACTACTCGGCTTGGGGTGATCTCGCCTGGATCTTCTCGGGGATCGAGGGCCTGGTCATCGCCGCGAAAGTGGTCGGCAGCCTGCCGGAGATCTCCCGGTCCATCGAGCTGCTTGCCAAGGCGGGCTCGCTCTACAACCTCGACCCGATCGAATGGAAGCTGCGCGGCAACCCGGGCCGCGGCATCCCCCGCTACCTCGATCCGGCGCTCGTCCAGCAGTGGGCCCAGGGCGGCAAGCGGCTGCGGCTGGCGATCGTCGGGCTGGAGTCGGGCGGGCTGCGGTACGTCACCGAGGGGGGCCAGATCCTCGAGCGGGACAACTACACACAGCTCACCCGGCCCACCGGCATCCACCCGGCGTGCCAGCCCCTGCAGAACCGGCTGAACGAGCTGATCGCCGAGCGCACATCCGCGCAGCAGGAGCTGAAGACGGCTTCCGGGTCCGAGAAGAGCGCGCTGGTCGCCGAGATCCGCGAGCTCAACGCCGAGATCGGCCAGACGTCGGCCGACCTGGACGCCTGCCAGCAGGTGAACCCGCCGCCGCGCCGGCCCGCGGTCGCCGACCTCGTGACGGCGGTACTCGCCTCCGCGGCGATCCCGGCGCTGTTCCGGGCCACCACGATCGAGGGTGAGACCTACGTCGACGGCGGGGTGCGGGAGGTGCTCCCGCTGCAGGCGGCCATCGACCTCGGGGCCCGGACCATCTACGCCATCGACGCTTCCCGGCCCGACGTGGTCCCGGCGCCGTCGTTCCAGGGTGCGCAGATGTTCTCGATCCTCAACCGGTCCCTGGTGGATGTGGCGATCAACGAGGTGGCGCAGTCCGACCACCACCCCTTCCGCTGGCGGGACCGCAAGATCGTCGGCATCCAGCCAGCCTTCGACGTCCACGAAATGGCCCAGATCGAGCCGGGCCTGATTCGCATCGCCATGAACTACGGCTACATGCGGGCCTCCGACGCCGTCGACGGCGACGCGCTGGAGCAGGCGCAGCGCCAGCACTGGGTGGAGGACGCGCCGCCGGCCGGCGCCGTGCTGCAGGGCGACGAACCCTGGACCTGGGTCTCGTCGCCGAAGGCGCTGTCGGGCTCGCTGGCGCACACCTCGCTGAACCGGCCCGGCATCCACCAGCACTTTTTCACGAACGCGACGCCGATGCAGGTCCGCCAGCACGACGTGCTGTTCGCGCACGTGCTGCTCGACCCGGCCGACCCGCCGTCGCAGGTGATGCTGCAATGGAACGACGGGACGTGGGAGCATCGGGCCTACTGGGGCCAGAGCCGCATCCCGTGGGGCAACGAGGGCACCCAGGGCCGCCGGTACATGGGTGAGCTGCCGCCCACCGGTCGCTGGGTGCGGCTCGACGTGCCCGCCGCGCTGGTCGGGCTGGAGGGCAGGTCGGTGCACGGCATGGCGTTCACGCTGTTCGACGGGCTGGCTGTGTGGGACGCCGCCGGCCGGCGGGTCGGCGTGGTCGCCCGCGGCCAGGACCGCTCGGACCGCATCGCCCGCCTCCGCCAGCAGATCCGCCACGCCGAGCAGGCGCACTTCGGCGCGCCGTCGCCTGAGCGGCTGGCCAGCCTGCAGACTCGCAAGCGGGAGGTGCGGTCGCTCGTGCGCGAGCGGCTGACGCTGGGGCTGGACGTGCCGGCCCACATGGAGAAGGCCTGGATGAACTGGGAGTGGTTCGCCCCGGCCGGCCAGCCCGACACCTGCTGGCCGGCCCCGGCGCCGCCCGCGTCGTCGACGGTGCCGTCGCAGTGCCAGCCGATCGTCAATGCCATCAACGACCTGAAGGCCGAGAAGGCCGGCTACCAGGAGGAGATGCAGACGGCGTCGCCTGCCGAGAAGTCGTACCTCAGTGCGGAGATCCGCCGGGTAGCCGGCGAGATCCAGGCCCGCCAGTCGGAGCTGGAGAGCTGCAAGGCCCAGTACACCCCGCCGCCGCCGCTCGACCCGGTGCGCCACGGTCTGCTGTTGCGGGGCTCGGGGCCGGAGGTGTACGTGATCTACGGCGGGTCGAAGCTGTGGATCCGCAGCCCCGAGGCGTTCAACGGCATGGGGTACCAGTGGTCGGACGTACTCCAGGTCCCGGACGGCGTGCTCAACCGCATGCCCAGCCACGCCCCTGTGGACGGCACCCTGCTCGGCGTGCGCAACGACCCGAAGGTGTGGGTGATGGACGCCGGCAAGCGCCGCTGGGTGCGCAGCCCGGAGGTGCTGAACCGCGACGCCGCGTCGTGGGACAACTCATGGCCGCACATCCGCCAGGTGCCGGCGGACACCCTGGCGGCGATCCCGACCGGCCCCGACGTGACCTAGGAGTCTGCTGAGGACATGTATTGCTCAGCGGGCTCCTAAGGCGCACCGGCCGCGACGTCGGCCGGGACCGGGTGGGGCTGCCGTTCCGGCGCCTCGCCCGGTCCTGTCAGGTCGGCGTCGGCGGGCCGGGCGACCAGCCACCACAGCGGCGCGGCCAGCAGGCCGATGAGGTAGAGCGGGAAGGCGAAGCGGAACTCCTGGGCGGGGGTGGTGGCCGCGACGTTGGCGAGGTGGAGGACGAACAGCGCGCCCGGCAGCAGCAGGATGCGTAACCGGGGCCGGAATGCGGCGCCGGCGAACGTCGCCAGCCCCAGCCACACCGCCAGCGCGGGCCGCCACGTCAGCCACAGCCGGCCGTTGGGCTCCACCCACTGGAACACGTCGAAGGTCAGGTCGAACGCCCGCTCCGAGATCGGGTCGCGGACGATGCCGAGGTCGTTGGCGGCGATGTCGAACGGCGGCCGGTGGAAGTAGGCGCCGCGGGGCTGCGGCGGCCACAGCAGGTAGTCGGCGGCGCACCAGCGGTGCCCGAGGACCGTGTCGAGGTCGCGCAGGTAGGTGCGGATCGCCAGCGAGCGGAACTCGGCCGGGTCGGCCGTGATCACGCTGCTGTCGAAGTTGGGGGAGAAGGCCAGCGGCGTCGAGTCGTGGCAGTCGTACAGGCCCTGCCACACGCCCAGCGGCGCGATCGAGGCCAGGTACTCCCGCTCGTCGTCGTCGAAGTTGGACGGCTCGTGGCGGAACGACGCCGCGACGTCCGAGATGAACACCGCTCCCGGCTCGATGCCGGCGCGCTCGACGTCGAGCAACGGGTACAGCACGAAGTTCACCCCCAGCACCATGACCCCCACGGTGGCCACGGTCGGGACCACGCGGCGGGCCCGCGGCCGGGCCCACACGGCCAGGATCCCCAGGAACGGCGCGACGGTGAGGAAGCCGTTGTGGCGGAACAGCCAGGCCAGGCCCAGGGCGGCGCCGAGCCGCAGCGGCGGCCAGCGGCGCTCCCAGAAGCGCTCCTCGTCCGCGGCGAGCGCCAGCAGTTCGGTGAAGGCCCACAGCAGCGCCAGCGAGAAGGCGACGTCCTTCCACAGCGAGATGGTGGTGGTGGCGACTGCCGGGAGCGCCGCGACGGCAACCGCGGTGCCGCCGGCCAGCCACCACGGCACGCCCAAGCGGGCGAGGCGCCGGGCGGCCAGCGCCAGCAGCCCGGTCATGGCCATTACCTGGGCGAGCGACACCGCCCCGGCGCTGTCCCAAAGCCGGGTCACCGCCCAGATGGCGAACGTGTGGAACGCCGGGTGGGCGTTGGCGAACTCGAAGCGGCGGGCCTGGCCGAGCTGGTCGACCGAGTCGCTGGAGACGAACCCGGGGAACCACCCCAGCCACCACACGAGCAGCGGGACTGCCGCCAGCAGCGCCAGCGCCATCGCCGGGCCGGCGGGGTCGGCCCAGCGGCGACGAGGGGACGGGTGGGGGAGGTCCGGTTGGTGGGGGAGGTCCGGCACGCGGTCAGGTTAGGAGAGGGACCCCTCGGCGATGTTCGACTCGAACGCACCCACGACATGTTCGGGAATCCCCGCCGACCCTCCACGTAGACTCGCCCGCGATGGACGACACCCCGCCGCAGGGCATGCGCACCAGGGCCGTGCACGCCGGTGAGGCCCCCGACCCGGCGACCGGCGCGTCGGCGCCGAACATCGTGATGTCCACGACGTACGTGGTCGACGAGCCCGTGGCATTCTCGGCGCTCGACCAGGACGAGGCCGCCCCATTCGTCTACACCCGGTGGGGCAACCCCACCGTCCGCCAGCTCGAGCGCAAGCTCGCCGCGCTGGAGGGCGCCGAGGCGTGCCTGGCCTACGCGTCGGGGATGGCCGCGTCGGCGGCGCTGCTGCTGGGCACGCTGAGCGCCGGCGACCGGCTCGTCGTGAGCGACACCAACTACCCGGGCACCGCCGAGCTCGTCCGCCACACGTTGCCCCGCTTCGGCATCGAGGTCGCGCCCGTCGACACGTCCGACCTCGAGGCCGTGGCGTCTGCGGTCCCCGGCGCCCGGCTGGTGTGGATCGAGACGCCCGCCAACCCCATCCTGCGCCTCGCCGACATCGCGGCCATCGCAGCGCTCAGCCACCGGGCCGGCGCCGAGCTGGCCGTGGACTCGACGTTCGCCACCCCGGTCGCGACGCGGCCGATCGAGCTGGGCGCCGACTACGTGGTCCACTCGCTCACCAAGTACGTCGGCGGGCACGGTGACGCGGTCGGCGGCGCCGTGCTGGGCCGGGCCGCGCCGCTGGCGGCGCTGGCCACCGAGGCGACGATCCACTACGGCGGTGTGCTGAGCCCGTTCAACGCGTGGCTGATCATGCGGGGCGCGGCCACGCTGCCGCTGCGGATGGCGGCCCACTCCGCAGGGGCGCAGCAGGTCGCCGAGTTCCTGGAGGCGCACCGGGCGGTGACTGCGGTCGTGTACCCGGGCCTCGCGTCGCACCCCCAGCACGACCTCGCCCGCCGCCAGATGGACTGCTTCTCCGGCATGCTCACCTTCGCCGTCGCCGACGGGCCCGGCGTCGCCGACCGGATGCGCAAGCAGCTCGAGGTGTTCCACTACGCGGTGTCGCTCGGCCACCACCGGAGCCTGATCTGGTTCATGCCCACCGACGAGCTCATGGCCAGCACCTATGCGCTGGCCGGCCGCCAGCTCGAGTCGTACCGACGGTTCGCCGGCGAAGGCATCTTCCGGGTGTCGATCGGGCTGGAGGACCCCGCCGATCTCGTTGCCGACCTGGCCACCGTCCTGCGCTGAGGCCGCCTGCGGTCAGCTCCTCGCCACGGCGGCGGCCTCGCCCGCCCACTCGAGCAGCAGGGCGTCGTCGGCGGCCACGTCGGCGGGCACCGACCAGTAGGGCATCCGGCCGTGCTTGGCGCTGCCGGCCGCTTCGAAGCGGTGGGCTGTGGAGTGGTCCGCCTTCAAGTACCAGTCGCCGCCGGAGTCGACGATCGCGAACATCCGGCCGTCGATGAACACCCCGTAGCCGCCGAACATCCCCTTGCTGGTGACGGCGCCCAGCGGCTGGAGTGCCGCGACCAGCTCGCCGGCCGACGCCTTCGCCTCGCCGGCCCGTTTCGATCCCTTCTCTCCCACGGCCGTTCCTCCGTTCACGCGATGGTGACGACGACCAGGGTGACGTCGTCCTGCGGTCCGTCCGGCTGGTCCTGCGCGATCGACCGCCCGA
>JBFKDA010000036.1:0-14862 GCA_041619955.1 Acidimicrobiia bacterium
ACGGGCACGACCACCGAGATGGTGGGGGAGGGGGCCATGGGGCGCAACCTTAGAATGCGGAGCCGCGCACGGAGGGCACCCCCATCGACCTCGACAGCATCTTCAAGGCCTACGACATCCGCGGCCGCGTCCCGTCCGAGCTGGACGAGGAGGCGGCCCGCCGCATCGGCGGAGCCTTCGCGGCGTTCGTCGGCGGGGGCCGGATCGCGGTGGGGCGCGACTGCCGGCTGTCGTCGGGCGGGCTGGCCGACGCCTTCGCCGCCGGCGCCACCGCGGCCGGCGCCGACGTGGTCGACATCGGCGAGATCTCGACCGACATGGTCTACTTCGTCTCCGGTGAGGAGTCGATCCCAGGGGCGATGATCACCGCCTCGCACAACCCCAAGGGCTGGAACGGCATCAAGCTGTGCGGACCGAGTGCCACGCCCATCGGCGCCGAGTCCGGGCTCGCCGAGATCAAGGAGCTCGCGGCGGCGGGGGTGGACGATGCGGCTTCCCCCGGCTCGGTCACCCAGGCCGACTACCGCGACCGGTTCGTCGACCACCTTCTGCGCATCGTGGGCGGCGAAACGATCGGCAGCCTTGACGTGGTCGTCGACGGCGGCAACGGCATGGCCGGGGCGGTGCTGCCCCAGGTGTTCGACCGGGTCCAGGCCCGGCTCATCGGCCTGTACCTGGAGCCCGACGGCGACTTTCCCAACCACCATCCCGACCCGCTGAAGCCGGAGAACCTCCGGGACCTGCTGGTGGAGATGGAGCGGACCGGGGCTCACGTCGGCGTTGCCTTCGACGGGGACGCCGACCGCGCGTTCTTCGTCGACGACAGGTTGGAGCCGCTGTCGGGCAGCACCACCACGGCGATCGTCGCCAAGTGGTTCCTCAGCGAGGAGCCGGGCGCCACCATCGTCTACAACCTCATCTGCTCCCGGGCGGTGCCCGAGACCGTGCTTGCCAACGGCGGCCGCCCGGTGCGGACGAGGGTCGGCCACTCGTTCATCAAGGGCGTGATGGCCACGGAGAACGCGGCGTTCGGTGGCGAGCACTCCGGGCACTACTACTTCCGCGACAACTTCCGCGCCGACTCCGGGATGCTGGCCATGCTGGTGCTGCTGCGGGCCTTGTCGGAGGACGGCCGGCCGCTGTCGGAGATGCGCAAGGAATTCGAGCCGTACGCCCAGTCGGGCGAGATCAACCTCGACGTCGCCGAGCAGCAGGCGGCCATGCAGCGGGTGGCGGCAGCTTTCGACGACGCGCCGGCGGATTGGACCGACGGCCTCACCGTGGAATGGGAGGACCGCTGGTTCAACCTGCGGCCGTCGAACACCGAGCCGGTGCTGCGCCTCAACGTGGAGGCGCGGGATCCCGACACGGTGGCCCGGATGGTGGCCGAGGTGCGCGAAGTGGTGGCCGGTGGCTGAGCTGATCTCCGACGACCTGATGGAGATCCTCGTGTGCCCCGACTGTCACGGCGAGCTGGAAGAGCTCGTCGGCGAATCGGCGCTACGGTGCACGGCTTGCGGCCTGCACTACCCGGTCCGCGACGGCATCCCGTGGATGCTCGCCGACGAGGCCTACCGGCCAAATTCCCAGTAAACGACGACGAACCGAAGGACTCGACATGGACTACGACATCGCCGACCCTGGGCTGGCCGACGCCGGCCGGCTGCGAGTGGAGTGGGCCGGCCGGCGCATGCCGGTGCTGGCCGGGCTGCGGGAGCGGTTCCGCAAGGAGAAGCCGCTCGACGGGCGCCGCGTGGGTGCGTGCCTCCACGTGACCGCCGAGACCGCCAACCTCATGCTCGCGCTGCGCGACGCCGGCGCCGACGTGGCGCTGTGCGCCTCGAACCCGCTATCGACCCAGGACGACGTCGCCGCGGCGCTCGTCGCCGAGGGCATCCCGGTGTTCGCGGTGCGAGGCGAGGACGACAACCTCTACTACCAGCACATCAAGTCGGTGCTCGACCTCCAGCCGCACATCACCATGGACGACGGCGCCGACCTCGTCACGATGCTCCACCGGGAGCGGCCCGAGCAGGCCGTGCTGGGGTCAACCGAGGAGACCACCACGGGCGTGATCCGGCTGCGGGCCATGGCCGAGGACGACGTGCTGCGCATCCCGGTCATCGCCGTCAACGACTCCGACACCAAGCACCTGTTCGACAACCGCCACGGCACCGGCCAGTCGGCGCTCGACGGGATCATCCGCGCCACCAACATGCTGATCGCCGGCAAGACCGTCGTCGTGATCGGCTTCGGCGACTGCGGCAAGGGCGTCGCGGCCCGGGCCGACGGCATGGGCGCGTCGGTCGTCGTGGTCGAGGTCGACCCGGTGCGGGCACTGGCCGCGGTGATGGAGGGCTACCGGGTGCTCACCGCTCGCGACGCCGCCGCCATCGGCGACGTGTTCGTCACCGTCACCGGCAACAAGCACGTGCTCCGCCGGGAGCACTTCGAGCTGATGAAGGACGGCGCCCTGCTCGCCAACGCCGGGCACTTCGACATCGAGCTCGAGCTGGAGGCGCTGGCGGACCTGGCCGCCGAGCGGCGCGAGCTACGTCCCAACCTCGAGGAGTTCCAGATGGCCGACGGCCGCCGGCTGCTGCTGGTGGCCGAGGGCCGGCTGGTGAACCTCGGCGCGGCGGAGGGCCACCCGCCCGACGTCATGGACCTGTCGTTCGCCAACCAGGCGCTCGCCGCCGAGTGGCTGGTGCAGCGGGCGGACGACCTCCAGCCCGAGGTGCACCGCCTCCCCGAGACGATCGACCGCCAGGTAGCCAAGCTCAAGCTGGAGGCCGAGGGCGCCGGTCTCGAAGTCCTCACCGACGACCAGGTCGACTATCTCGACAGCTGGCAACACGGCACGTAGCGGCGCGACCGGGCGGGCGAGCCCGAAATATCCGGCACGTCTCAACGACGCTCGTCCGAAGTCCAAATGTGACGGCAGCCCGCAGGTCGGCGAGCCCGCAATACCCGGCACGTCCACACGACGCTCGTCCGACACGCCCCCCTGCTACTCGGCCCGGTCCTCCGGTATCGGCAGCAGCTCGATGCCGGACTGGCGCTGGAAGACGCGGGCGTCGCCGCTGCGGAGGTCGACGATCATGCCGCCGCCGGCGATCGCGTCCTGCTCGGCGGTTCGCAGCACCTCGAGGATCTCGTGCTCGACCAGCTCTTCCCGGTCGAGGAGGGCGTCCCGGAGCGCCTCGATGAGGTAGCGGTGGTTCACCAGCAGCGCCGTCACCTCGGCCTTGGCCTCGTCGAGGATGCGGTCGACGGCCACCCGTCCGTGCTTGTCGCCGAGCACCCGGGCGGTCATGTTGCCGCTGAACGGCCCGGCGTCGAGCGCCCGGAACGACACCAGCGAGCCGCCGAGCCCGAATGACCCGACCATGTCGACCGCCACCTGGGTGGCCGCAGCCAGGTCACCGGCCGGCCCGGTGCCCGACTCGCCGAACACCAGCTCCTCGGCCACCAGCCCGCCGAGCGCGATCTGGATGAGCGAGCGCATCTCCGACTCGCGGCGGGTGAAGCGCTCCTCCTCGTCGCGGTGGGCGAGCATGCCGAGCGCATCCCGGCGCTTGACGATCGACAGCACCTCGAGGCGGCGGGCCTTGCCGACGAGGTACGCCACGACCGCGTGTCCCGACTCGTGGACGGCGATCGTCTCTCGCTCGTCCATCGGGTAGTCCGCGGGCTGCGGCAAGCCGATCTCGACCTCCAGGCGGGCGCGGCGCAGGTCGGCGTAGGTGTGGGCCGAGCGCCGCTCCCGGAGAGCGACCAGCAAGGCCTCGTCGAACAGCCGCTCGAGCGCAGCCGGGCTGTATCCCATCGTGCTGGCGGCGAGGTCGTCGCGGATCTGGGGATCGTCGAGGTCGGCGGTGTGGGCCTTGCGGTCGAGGAAGTAGTCGATCAGCTCGCGGCGGGCGCTCTTCCCCGGCAGGTCGAAGTGCAGGGTCCGGTCGAAGCGGCCCGGCCGCAGCAGGGCCGGGTCGAGCGAGTCGGCGCGGTTCGTGGCGGCGATGAGCAGGACGTTGGCGAACGCGGGCTTCGCCATCATGAGCTGGCGGTTCGGCGGCAGGAAGCGGTTGACGATGCCCTTGCCCCAGTTCTTGAACTTCTCCGATCGGGTCGGCTCGTCGAAGCTCTGCATCTGCACCAGCAGCTCGTTGACGACGCCGCCGACGCCCTGGGAGATCGACTTCGCCACCTGCAGGCCGGGCTCGCCGTCGGCGGTGGCCGGCGAGAAGTTCATGCCGCCCCGCTTGGTGGCGATGGCGTCGATCTCCTCGATGAAGCCGATCGCGCCGCCCTCGCGACGGGCGACCTTGCGCATCTGGCGGAAGTAGGTGCGGATCTTGCGGGCGGTCATCCCGTACCACATGCTCTGGAACGCGGTGGACGACACGAACAGGAAGGGGACGCCCGCCTCCTTCGCCATCGCCTTGGCGAGGTGGGTCTTGCCGGTGCCCGGCGGGCCCTCGAACAGCACACCGCGCCGCGGGCGGCCGCCCATCTCGCTCTGGAAGCGCTTGTGGTTGAGGAAGACGTCGAGCGTGTGGCGCACCTCGGAGACGACCGGCCCGAGGCCGACGACGTCGCTGAAGCCCACCTCGATCTGCTCCGGCAGGTAGGCAGTGTGGGGGGAGCGGGCCTGGCCGAACATCGGGGCGATGAGCACCACCGCCAGCAGCGCGATGATGGCGAGGCCGGGGAGCCAGAACATCACATCCGGCCCGAAGTTGGGCAGGCCCGGTGACACCGGGTTGCCGTCGAGCGCGCGCCACCACAGCCAGGCCGCGATCGGCCCCAGGACCAAGGCCACCCTGATCAGCCGCCGGCGCCGTTGTGCCTCCCTGGTTGCCGTCACGTCGATGGCCACAAATGGCTCCTTCCTGGCCTCGGGCGGCCAATCTACCACGCTCCGGCCGTGGTGTCACCACAATATGTGGTCAAATACCCACGTTCAGTGGCACTAGTTTCCCCTGAAACTGTCAGGGCTCGGGCGTACCTTGCCACACCATGACCACGAGCAGAACCTGGTGCGCCGGCTGCGGACCGACCGGCCCGGCCAACCGGCTGTGCGCCGACTGCCGCCGCGGCCTCGTCCCGGCCTCGCCGCGGGCGTTGCCGTCCGGGGTGCTGGTGCGGGGGGCCTGGCGCCACACCGGCGCCGCACGCAGCCTCGTGCTCGCGCTGAAGTACCGGGCGATGCCCGGCGCGGCGACGCTGCTGGCGACCGGCATGGTGGCCCGGCTCCCCGCCGGCGCGCAGGTGCTGGTGCCTGTGCCGCGAGCGCGCCTGCGGGTGTGGCGGCACGGCGTCGACCCGGCCCGGGAGCTGGCTGCGGCACTCGGCCGCGTCGCCGGCGTGCCGACGATGCCGGCCCTGGTGGCGGCGTGGTGGTGGCCGCCGCACGCCGGTCGCGACCGGTCGGCGCGCGACCCGCCCCGGTTCGTCGCGCGCCACGGGGTGGCCGGTGCCGTGCTCGTCGACGACGTGCTCACCACCGGGGCGACGCTCGAGGCCGCCGCCAGGGCCATAGGGCCCGGCGTGATCGGGGCTGTCACGGCTACCGCCCGCGATGTAGAGTGAACGTGTGCCCTCGATGAGGGAACCCGCTTCGCGGGAGTCGCCGTGGCGAGGTGGAGCACGGCCAGAGCCGTGCTCTCCCCATCGGTGCCCCGCCGTCCACTCGCCGGCCCCCGCCGGCGCCCGCCCCTGAAAGGAGCCCCTGTGGATATTCGCGTGCACGGCAAGCACATGCACGTCGGCCCGGAGCTGCGCGACCTCGCCGAGCGCAAGGTCGACCACGCCGGCCGGATCTTCGGAGACGGTGCCGTCGCCGATGTGGAGTTCTCCGAGCATCGCAACCCCCGGGTGGCGGACGACCGGTACCGGGTCGAGATCACTGCGCCGGTCGCCGGCCAGGTGGTGCGGGTCGAAGCCTCGGCACAGGACGAGCGTGCGGCCCTCGATCTGGCCTCCGACAAGTTCGAGCGCAATCTGCGCCGCCTCAAGGAACGGCTGATCCAGCGCTCCCGCAAGGGCGGCCACAAACGGCTCAATGCCGCCGAGCCCCCCACCGAAGAAGAAGAGGACGGGCCCCACGACATCGTGCGGGTCAAGCAGTTCGCGATGAAGCCGATGATGCCTGAGGAGGCGGCGCTGCAGATGGACATGCTCGGCCACAGCTTCTACTTCTTCCTCAACGGAGAGAACGACCGCTACGGCGTGCTCTACCGGCGTCGGGACGGCTCTCTGGGGCTGATCGAGCCGGCATGACCCGAGTCCTCGTCGTCGACGACGTCGCGCTCTTCCGAACCGGGCTGGCGGCCGCACTGGCCGAAGCCGGCTTCGACGTGGTGGGCGAAGCCGAGGACGCCGAGGGGGCGGTGGCCGAGTCCGAGCACCTCCAGCCCGACGTCGTCGTGCTCGACGTCCTCATGCCTGGCCTGTCGGGCCTGGAGGTCGTCGAGAAGCTGCGGGCGGCTTCGCCCGAGAGCAGGGTGGTGCTGCTCACCGGCAGCGAGTCCGAGGAGGACCTGCTGCGCGGCATCCGCTCGGGCATCCGCGGCTACCTCAACAAGGACGCACCGTTCCACGTGCTCAGCCAGGCGATTCGCGACGTCGCCCGCGGCGGCGCGGCGATCACGCCGATGATGGGCGGCAAGCTGTTCGACGTCGTGCGCCAGCTCCTCCGTCACCAGGAGCTGCTTTCCTCCCGTCAACCCAGCCTCACGGGCCGCGAAGTCGAGGTGCTCGCCCACGTCGCTCAGGGCCGCACCAGCCGCGAGATCGGCGACCGGCTCTACATCTCCGAAAACACGGTGAAGAACCACGTGCGCAACATCCTCGACAAGCTGGGCGTCCACTCGCGTAACGAGGCGGTGCTGTACGCGATCCGCGAGAACCTCATCACCGTATGAGCGAGGAGCGGACCCCCGAAGAGGCAGCCGCCCACCAGCTCGCGCTGGAGGCCGTCGACGCCCTCGCGGCGGCGTTCGGCACCTACCTGCTGTACCCCGTGCCACTCGGCCAGCCGATCTTCGTCGCCTCGATCGAGCGGCTCGGCAGGCTCCAGAGCTGGCCGCTCGCCCTCGGGGTGGGGGCGGCCGGGTTCGAGTACGACGAAGAGCTGGTCCCGACCGAGCGGGACGGTGCCGAGCGACTCGCCAAGCTGCTGTTCGTCCACGACATCGCCGAGGTGCGGCTGAACGGGCCGGTGAGCGGCGAGGACCTCGCGTCCGTCTTCGAGATCCTCACCAGCGACGCGGAGATGGTCGAGGACGGCGGTGGCGCCCACGTGCTGGTCGAGATGACCGGCATGACGTCGGTGCGCCTGGTGCACCGCTTCGCCACGCTCGAGGAGGAAGACGAGGAGGAGCCGGAGCGAGACAGCAGCGTTGAGCGCCTCCTCGAGATCGCCGCCGACCCGGAGCGGTTCGCGGCCTACCTCGTCGAGGAGGCGCAGCGCGACGCGCTCCAGCTCGCCGAGCGCTTCCAAGTCTGGTACCACGAGATCTTCGGCCGGCTCGACCCGGCCGATGTCGCGGGCCGGGAGGAAGTGGTCCGGGCCTTCGTCGAAGCGTTCTTCTACCTGCCTCAGCCGTTCCAGGTGCCCTTGACGGCCCGCTTCCTCACCTCGAAGGACGAGGCACCGTCGCAGATCTTCCTCGACCAGTTCTCCGGCCACGAGCTGGCCGGCGTGGCGCCGTATCTCGACCCGGACAGCCGGGCGACGCTGATGGAGTACGCCCGGGTGGCGCTCGACACCGCCGACGGCCGCCCGGAAGAGCTGCTGGCGCTGCTGCAATCGGCCGCCGAGGTCAAGGAGGCGCGGATGGCGGTGGCGCGCCGCGTCGAGCAGCTCATCCGCGACGACGCCGACTACGCCGATGCGCCGGGTGGCGAATGGTCCGCCAGCCTCACCGCACAGCTCCCCGATCCCGCGACGGACTTCGCCGTCGGCCTCGCGGTGCTGCGCGAGCTGTTCCGCATCGAGCTGCGGGCCGACCGCTTCCGGCGGCTGCTGCGCATCTGGGCGGGCCGGGTGGCGATGAGCATCCGTACCGGCGACCTGGCGGCAGCCAACGCCTGGGTGGACGGCATCCTCGACGACCCGCCGGTCGGCGACGACCGGCGCGCCCAGCTCGACAAGGCACTGGCCGAGATGGCGACGCCCAAGCTGCTGGAGATCCTGGTGGGGCACCTCCAGGAGGACGGCGGCCCGCTTCACGACGCCGCGCTCCGCCTGCTGGAGACCTGGGGCCGACCGGTGGCACGCAAGCTCGTCGAGCGGCTCGCCGACGAGGAGAACCCGAACCGGCGGCGGATGCTGATCGACGTGCTCGGCTCGATCGCGCTGGTCGACCCCGAGCCGCTGCTGGGCTACCTCGACGACCCCCGCTGGTACGTGGTCCGCAACCTGGCGATGATCCTCGGCAAGAGCGGGCGGCCCGAGGTGGCGGTCCGGGTGAAGTCGCTGCTGAAGCACGCCGACCACCGGGTGCGGGTGGAGGCGCTGCGGGCGCTCCCTCCGCTCATCGGCGACGCGAGCGTCACGACGACACTGGCTGCCTTGCACGACGAGCATCCCCGGGTGCGCCAGGCCAGCCTCGCGATGCTGCGCAATTCCGAGCACCCCAAAGTGGACGCCGCGTTGCTGGCGGCGTTCGCCGCATCGGCCGACCGTGAGGAGCTCGATCGCCTCGCCGACGTGCTGGCCCGCCGGTCCTCGCAGCACGTCCGGGACGCGCTCACCGCTCACGGCCAGCGCCGCCTCGCCCTGACGGCCGGGGCGCGTGCTCGACGCGACGCGGCGCGGCGGGTGGTGGACCTGCCGGCATGAACGAGGCACGCGCGCACAGCCTGCTCGCCGCGCTCCGGCGCGCGGTGCGCCACGTCCACCTGTACCCGGCCGGGCACCCGACGACCGCCGAGACGCTCGGCGCGGGCGCCGCGGCCGCCGAGGATCTGGCCGCCGGCGGCGGGGAGGTCGTCCTCACGCTGCTCAACGACGCGCTGTACCTCGACCGCACCCTGCTGGGCCATTCCTCGCTCGAGTTCAACGGCCTGATGCGGGAGATGCAGCAGCGAGGCATCGACTCGATCACGTTCATCGTGCCCGTGATGCCGGCCGACCTCGGTGACCTCGCCGCGTTCGTCGCCGGTGTCTCCGACGACGTGCCGGCCGGCAGCACGGTCCGCCTCAACGAGCGGCCGCTGACGCTCACCGAGCTGGCGAGCCCCGAGCTCGCCGGCCTGCGCAGCTCGTATGCGGGCTCGCTCGACGTGCTGCGCGCCATCGGCATCGCGGTGCGCAGCGACGTCGACTTCGGGATGGGTGCCGTCGCCGATGCGGTCGAGAGCCTGCTCGGCCAGACGCTGGAGCAGCCCGGGGCATCGCTGCTGCTCTCCACCGTCAAGAGCCACGACGAGTACACCTTCTACCACTCGGTGAACACGTGCATCCTGTCGCTGGCGATGGGGCGGCTGGTGGGCCTCGACGAGGATCGGCTGCGAGTGCTCGGCGCCGGCGCATTGCTGCACGACATCGGCAAGATCGGCGTGCCGCAGGGCGTGCTGCGCAACCCCGGTCGGCTGCAGGGCAGCGACTGGGAGCTGATCAAGCGGCACCCCCAGGAGGGCGCCCAGTCGATCCTGGCGGCCTCGGGTGCAGGCCAGGAGGTCGCGTCGGCCATCGCGTTCGAGCACCACGCCCGCTTCGACGGCACCGGCTACCCCAAGGTGGGCCACGGCGACGGCCACGGTCACGGGAACGGCAACGGGGCCCGGATCGGGCGCGACCTGCACTTCTTCAGCCGGCTGGTGTCGATCTCCGACACCTACGACGCGATCACCACCCGCCGCTCCTACCGAAGGGCCGAGACCCCCACCCGGGCGTTGAACGTGATCCTCAACGGGGCGGCCAGCTCGTACGATCCCGACTTCGTCCGGGCCTTCATCCACCTGATGGGCGTCTACCCGCCGGGGTCGCTGCTCCAGATGCGCACCGGTGAGGTCGTGATGGTCGTCGACCAAGAGGATGGCGACCCGCATCGTCCCCGGGTCGTGCTCGTCAAGGACCAGCTCGGCACCGCCGTGGCCGAGCCCGAGCCGGTACCGTTCCGGGCCAGCGACGTCGTCGACCAGCTGCTGCCAGACCGGGTGGGCGTGGACCCCGCCTCGCTGCTCGAGCTGGCGGTCGATGCCGCGTAGCGGCGGGCAGCACAGCCGGCCCCGTCACCCCTCTTCCGTTCGTACCCCGTCCTGATACGCTGACGGCCATGTCCGTCTTCACACGCATTCTGCGCGCCGGTGAGGGCAAGTCGATGAAGGAGCTGGAAGGCCTCGTCGAGCGGGTCAACGCGCTCGAGTCGTCGATGCAGGGGCTATCCGACGACCAGCTGGCGGCCAAGACCGCCGAGTTCCGTACCCGGGTCGCCAACGGCGAGTCGCTCGACGACATCGAGCCGGAGGCCTTCGCGGTCGTCCGGGAGACCGCCCAGCGGGTGCTCGGCCAGCGCCACTACGACGTGCAGATCGTCGGCGCCGGCGCCATGCACCGCGGCATGATCGCGGAGATGAAGACCGGCGAGGGCAAGACCCTGGTGTCGACGATGCCCGCCTACCTGAATGCGCTGGCCGGCCAGGGCGTGCACATGGTCACGGTCAACGACTACCTGGTCGCGCGCGACGCCGAGTGGATGGGCGGCATCTTCCGCTTCCTCGGGCTCACGATCGGCATCGTCCAGGCCGGTATGCCCCCCGACGAGCGCAAGCCCGCCTACGACGCCGACATCACCTACGGCACCAACAACGAGTTCGGCTTCGACTACCTGCGCGACAACATGTCGATGCGGACCCAGGACCTGGTCCAGCGCGGCCACGCCTACGCCATCATCGACGAGGTCGACTCGATCCTCGTCGACGAAGCCCGCACCCCGCTGATCATCAGCGGCCGGGTCGCCGACGTGGCCAAGTGGTACCGCGATTTCGCCCGCATCGTCGAGCGGCTCCGCCGTGAGGAGCACTACGAGGTCGACGAGGGCAAGCGCCAGGTCTACTCGACCGAGGAGGGCGTCGCCCGGGTCGAGCAGATCCTCGGCGTCGAGAACATGTACGACTTCACCAACGTCGACCTGGTCCACCACCTCGACGTGGCGCTCCAGGCCAAGGAGCTCTACCGGCGCGACGTCGACTACCTCGTCGACGGCGGGGAGGTCAAGATCGTCGACGAGTTCACGGGCCGGATCCTCGAAGGCCGCCGTTACTCCGAGGGCCTCCACCAGGCCATCGAGGCGAAGGAGGGCGTGCGGATCAAGGAGGAGAACCAGACGCTCGCCACGATCACCCTCCAGAACTACTTCCGCAAGTACGACAAGCTCGCCGGCATGACCGGCACCGCCAAGACCGAGGCGGCCGAGTTCATGGAGATCTACGGGCTCGAGGTGGTCGAGGTGCCCACCAACCGCCCGATCGCCCGGGTCGACCAGCCCGACCTCGTATACATGAGCGAGGAGGCCAAGTTCAACGCGCTGGCCGAGGACATCGGCGAGCGGCACGAGGACGGGCAGCCGATCCTCGTCGGCACCGTGTCGATCGAGAAGTCGGAACTGGTGGCCGACATGCTGCGCAAGCGCGGCATCCCCCACGAGGTGCTCAACGCCAAGCACCACGAGCGGGAGGCGAACATCATCGCCCAGGCCGGCCGGGAGGGAGCGGTGACGGTGGCCACCAACATGGCCGGCCGCGGCGTCGACATCGCCCTCGGCGGCAGCCCCGAGTATCTGGCCCGCCTGGAGCTCGCCCGGGACGAGGAGATCGAGCCCGGCACCGAGGACTGGGACGAGGCCTTCGCCAAGCTGCTGGAGCGGTTCGAGCACGAGGTCGCCGAGGAGCGGGAGCGGGTGAAAGAGGCCGGCGGGCTGTACGTGCTGGGCACCGAGCGCCACGAGTCGCGCCGCATCGACAACCAGCTGCGGGGCCGATCGGGGCGCCAGGGCGACCCCGGCGAGTCCCGCTTCTACCTGTCGCTCGAGGACGACCTGATGCGGCGGTTCGCCAGCGACCGGGTGCAGGGGATCATGAAGCGGCTCAAGATGCCGCCCGAGCTGCCCATCGAGGCGAAGATGGTCACCAAGGCCATCGAGCGCGCCCAGGGCCAGGTCGAGAGCCAGAACTTCGAGATCCGCAAGAACGTCCTCAAGTACGACGAGGTCATGACCCGGCAACGGGACGTGATCTACGAGTGGCGCAACACGATCCTGCGCGACGACAACAGCGACGAGCTGGTCGCCGAGTGGCTCGACGACGTGCTGGAGGACGTGGTCGTCGACGCCCTGGGCGAGGAGACCGAGCCGTCGGAGTGGAGCTGGGACGAGCTGTGGACCCGGGTGAACCTCATGTACCCGACCAAGCTCGACCGGTCGCAGTTCGGGCGCGAGCCGGAGCTGGAGGAGGTCGTCGAACAGGTACGCACCGAGGGGCGGGCCTACTACCGGGGGCGGGAGCAGGAGATCGGCGAGGAGGTGCTCCGCCGTCTCGAGAAGACCGTCGTGCTGTCGATCGTCGACAACAAGTGGCGGGAGCACCTGGCCGAGATGGATTACCTGCGGGCCGGCATCGGCCTGCGCGCGATGGGCCAGAAGGACCCGCTGGTCGAGTACCAGCGGGAGGGCTACGACATGTTCGCCGCCATGGTGACGTCGATCAAGCACGACGCGATCCGCTACCTCTACCACGTCGAGGTCGCCCAGCAGGCGGCGCCGGCCCGGCCCAAGCTGCAGACGGCCGGCGGCGGCAAGCAGCGGACGGTCAAGCGCAGCGCCGCCGACAAGACGCCGCGCAACGCCCCCTGCCCGTGCGGCTCGGGCAAGAAGTACAAGCGCTGCCACGGGGCGGCGTAGAGCCGCCCACGCCAGCGACACGGGGCTGCGACCGCCTGATCCCTGGCGGGATCAGGCGGGGTGAGAAGCCAGGATGGCCTGGCGGATCGTTGGCGGGGCTTGGTCGGTACCATCCTTTCCCGTATGGAACAGCAAGATCCTCGCGCCCTCCTGAAGGACCTTCGGACCCGGTTGCACGACGCCCGGAGGTTCCTTTGACGTCGACTCGAAGGCCGCCGAGCTCGACGAGCTGAGGGCGCGCGCCTCGGAACCCGACCTGTGGGACGACCGGGAGCGGGCGCTCGAGGTCACCCGGAAGCTCGCCCGATTCGAGGGCGTCGTCGACCAGACCACCCGGCTGGAGCAGTCGCTCGACGATGCCGAGCTGTTCTTGGAGATGGCCGACGAGGAGGAGGACGGCGGCGCCCGCAGCGACGTCGCCACCGAGCTGGCCGCGCTCGACGCCGAGCTGGAGAAGCTGGAGCGGGAGAGCCTGTTCTTCGGCGACTACGACGACCGCACCGCCATCCTCAGCGTCCACGCCGGCGCCGGCGGCGTCGACGCGCAGGCCTGGGCCGAGATGATGCTGCGCATGTACCTGCGCCACCTCGAGCAGTCGGGATTCGACGTCGAGCTGGACGAGGTCCAGCCCGGCGACGAGGCCGGCATCAAATCGGCGACCCTCACCGTGCGCGGCGACTTCCCCTACGGCAACCTGGAGGGGGAGCGGGGTGTGCACCGGCTGGTGCGCATCTCGCCCTTCGACGCCGCCAACCGCCGCCACACGTCGTTCGCCGGGGTCGACGTGATCCCCGAGGTCGAGGTGGCCGAGGTCGAGATCAACACCGACGACCTGCGGGTCGAGACGTTCCGCAGCCAGGGCGCCGGCGGCCAGCACGTCAACACCACCGACTCGGCGGTGCGGATCACCCACCTGCCCACCGGCATCGTGGTCGGCTGCCAGGCCGAGCGCTCCCAGATCCAGAACCGGGCCAGGGCGATGGAACTGCTCGCCGCCCGGCTCGCCGAGGTCAACCGGCGCGAGCAGCTCGCCGAGATCGACGAGATCCGCGGCGAGCAGACCGAGGCCGGCTGGGGCCGCCAGATCCGCAGCTACGTGCTCCAGCCCTACCAGCTCGTCAAGGACCTCCGCACCGACCTCGAGGTCGGCAACGTCCAGGGCGTCCTCGACGGCGACCTCCAACCCTTCGTCGACTCCTACCTCCACTGGCGCCGCGGCGCGCACCAGGTGTAGGTAGCCCAAGGGGCGCGTGTTGCGGGTGTCGACGGGTTTGGCAGGTTTCACATTGCACGTCGGACGAGCGTCGTGGTGGGGTGGCGGGTGTTGCGGGCTCGCCGACGTGCGGCTGCCGCGCTCGTGGTGCGCGCTTCGCGTGGCCGGTGCTGGCGCACCGGCCTGGTGCCAACCCCGTACCGCGCCGGACGGGCTCGGGCGGGTTCGGCTTGGCCGTAATCACGGTCATATGACCGGCCCCTGGTACCATGCTCGACGCGTTGGCGGGCGGATGGGGTCGTGGTGGCGAGCCGGGGCAGCCCCGCGGCGAATGACCATGTGAAAGGACCGTCGGCCCTGCCAGGCCGGGATACTGCATGATCCGTTTCCAGAACGTCTCGAAGGTCTACGACGGCGGGGTCGTCGCCGTCCGTGAGGTCTCGCTCGACATCCAGAAGGGCGAGTTCGTCTTCCTCGTCGGCCCGTCCGGCTCGGGCAAGTCCACGATGATCCGCCTGATGCTGCGCGAGGAGCGGCCGACCCGCGGCGAGATCTGGGTCGCCGGCAAGCATGCCAGCCAGCTCGCCGACTGGAAGGTGCCCACGCTGCGCCGCCGGATCGGCACCGTGTTCCAGGACTTCAAGCTGCTGCCCCGCAAGTCCGTGTTCGAGAATGTCGCCTTTGCCCTGGAAGTGCTCGGCCGCCCCCGCCACGTCGTCAACACCCAGGTGCCGCAGGTCC
>JBFKDA010000037.1:0-14827 GCA_041619955.1 Acidimicrobiia bacterium
CGCCGTTGACCAGCGGGGAGCTGCCGTTGAGGTAGTACCACGGGAACGCCCGGGCTCCGTCGGCCAGGCTCGCGACCAGCGGCAGGATGCCCACCGCCAGGTACCCGACCACCATCAGCACGGCGGCGCTGGCCGACGCCAGCGTCCGGTTGCCGGTCCAGGCGCCGACCGCCAGCGCCAGAAAGCCGTGGAACAGCGCCGCTGCGGTCATGTGCGCCAGCAACGCGGCCGGATGCATCCCGGCCACGTCGACGTCGAGCGCGGCGGGTACCACCCACGCGGCCAACCCCATCACCGCCGCCCCGGCGACCGTCAGCGCCACCAGCGCCCCGGCCTTCGACGCCAAGACGTGGAGGCGGCTCGTCGGGTTGCCGAGCAGCAGCCCGATCGTGCCGTCCCGTTCCTCGCCGGCGATCGACGAGGCGCCGATCGAGATCGCCAGCCCGCCCAGCGTCAGCGCGCCGGCGAAGCCGTAGATGGCGTCGTAGGCGAGCCGCCCGGCGTCGGTGCCCTCGGCGATGCCGAACAGCGCCCGCATGCTCTCGGGGAGGTCGGTGTAGATCGACAGGTCGATCGAGCGGTACACCGACATGCCGTACACCAGGAACAGCGCCATGCTCACCGCGCCGATCGAGACCCCGATCCACCGGTCGCGCAGCGACTTGGTGAACACCGTTGCCAGCATCAGCCGTCGTCCCGGTAGTAGGCGAGGAAGATCTCCTCGAGATCGGCCTCCCGGGTGGTGATGTCGACCAGGTCGTACCGGCCGGCCAGGGTCGCCAGCAACGCGTCCATCTTGCCGTCGTACGCCAGCTCGGCGCGGTGGTCGTGCACCACCACGTCCCGCACTCCCGGCACGCCGGCGAAGGCGGCGGCGTCCACGGGCGTGCCGAACTCCAGCTCGATGCGGCGGATCGCCTTGTGGCGCAGGTCGGTCACCGCCTCCACCGCCACCAAGCGGCCGTTGCGGATGATCCCCACCCGGTCGGCCACCCGCTGCACCTCCGACAGGGTGTGGCTCGACAGGAACACGGTGCGCCCCGCCGCGGCGACCTCCCGCACCATCGCCTGGAACTCCCGCTGCATCAGCGGGTCGAGGCCGGTGCTGGGCTCGTCCATGATCAGCAGCTCCGGCCGGTTCATGAACGCCTGGATCAGCCCCACCTTCTGGCGGTTGCCCGACGACAGGTCGCCGACCTTGCGGTCCAGCTCGGCATCGAGCCGATCGGCCAGCTCGCGCACGTGGCCCCAGTCGACGCCGCCCCGCAGGTTGGCGAAGTAGGTCAGCATGTCCCGGCCGGTGAGGTTGGGGTACATCGCCAGGTCGCCGGGGACGTAGCCGATGTGGCTGCGGATCTCGACTGCCCGGTCGTGGGTGTCCATCCCGAGGATCTCGGCCCGCCCGGCCGTGGGGCGGATCTCGTCGAGGATCGTGCGGATCATCGTCGTCTTGCCCGCCCCGTTCGGGCCGAGGAAGCCGAACACCTCGCCGCGCCGCACCTCCAGGTCGAGGTCGACCAGGGCACGCACGTCGCCGTAGTGCTTGGTGAGGCCGCGGGTGGCGATGGCCGGGTTCACGTTCCCACTCGATGGTATGGAGGGTGGCGGGTCCGCACCAAGGGCCAACGGCCTCAGCCGGCGGGGGAGGGGTCCCGGAGCCGGTCGAGCACGGCGCCGAGCTGGTCGAGCTCGGCGGTCGTGAGCTGGGAGGTGAAGTGCTCGTCGAGGTCGGCGAGGTGGATCTCGATTGCGGCCGTGACCTTGGCCAGGCCCGCGTCGGTGAGCCTGGCCCACTGCACGCGGCGGTCGGTGGGGCACGCCTCCCGGGTGACGTAGCCCGCGTCGACCAACCGGTCGACGAGCCGCGTTGCCCCCCCGGAGGTCAACACCATCTGGTCGCCCAGCTCGGTGATGGCGAGCTGGCGGTCGGGTGAGCGGCCGAGCCGCAGCAACGCCTCGAACCAGGTGTCGGACAGCCCGGTCTCGGCCCGGAGCCGCCGGTCGAAGATCCGGCTGAGCCGGCGGTGCGCTTCCACCAGCCGCCCGTAGGCGGTGATGCGGTCGTCGGCGAGAGGATCGCTGGCCATGCGACAAATCTTAGCGCGCAGTAGTTGACAGCGCAGGTATCTCTCTGCTACGTTACCTGAGCACGCAGATATTGATCCCGCAGTGAAAGGACGTGCAATGGCAACTCCCTCCGAGACCGGCCACCCCGAGACCGGCACCCCCGAGCCCGGTACCTGGGCGATCGATCCGGCCCACACGGTCGTCGGCTTCAACGCCCGCCACCTCATGGTCGCCAAGGTCCGCGGCAGCTTCACGACCTTCGACGGCACGATCCACATCGACGACGACCCGGCCGCCTCGTCGGTCGAGGTGACGATCGACGCCGCCTCCATCGACACCGGCGTCGCCGACCGGGACGCCCACCTCCGCTCGCCCGACTTCCTCGACGTCGAGAACCACCCGACCATCGAGTTCCGCTCGACCGCGGTGCGGGCGGACGGCGACGGCTACCAGGTCCACGGCGACCTCACCATCCGCGGCACCACCCGGCCGGTGACGCTCGACATGGAGTACCTCGGCCTCGCCCGCGACCCCTGGGGCAACGACAAGGCGATGTTCACCGCCACCACCAAGATCGACCGGGAGGACTGGGGCCTCTCCTGGAACCAAGCCCTCGAGACCGGCGGCTTGCTGGTCGGCAAGCAGGTGACGATCGAGCTCGAGGTGCAGGCGGCCCAGGTGCCGGCCGAGGTCGGCGCCTGACGATGCCGGGGATCCGCCGCCTCAACCATGCCGTGCTGTTCGTGTCCGACCTCGACCGGGCACTGGCCTTCTACCGGGACGTCCTCGGCTTCCGGGTGGTCCAGCACGAGCAGCGCATGAACGCGGCGTTCCTGCGGGCGGCCGACTCGACCAACCACCACGACCTGGGCCTGTTCGGCCTCGGGCCGCAGGCCAGCCGGCCGGCCCGGGGCCAGACGGGCCTGTACCACCTGGCGTGGCAGGTGGACACGATCGACGAGCTCGCCGAGCTCCGGTCGAAGCTCACCGAGGCGGGAGCGCTGGGCGGAGAGTCGTCGCACGGCGCCACCCTGAGCCTCTACGGCGCCGACCCCGACGGCAACGAGTTCGAGGTGCAGTGGATGCTGCCCCGCGCGGCCTGGGGCGACTACGAGCACCGGGCCGTCGTCGAGCGACTCGACTGGCCGGCCGAGCTGGCGCGCTGGTCGGGCGTGGCCACCGCGAGCGAGCTGGGCCCGGGCGCGGTCCCAGCAGACGCATAGGGCTCAGTCGCCGAGGCGGCGGTCGGCCTCGGCGATGATGTCGCGGAACACCTGCATCGTCGCGTCCGGGTGGGCGGCGTTGGTGCTCTCCCAGTCGGCGGTATGGGCCTGGACCCATTCCCCGTAGTCCATCAGCATGGCGCCGTAGCCGCAGATGAACCGGCCGGCGAGCGCGATCAGATGCAGCCGCTCCGGGAACTCGCCGCCCGCCTCGACGTAGACCCGGCCCTGGCGGCGGACGACCTCGAGGGCGGCGCGTCCCTGCTCGATCGCGGCGGTTGCCGCGGCCCGCAGGTCGTCGACGGTGCCGTATTCGGCGAAGAACAGCTTGGCGAGGGTCTCCTCGCCGGAGCAGCTCGAGGCGTTCGCCGCCGACCTGCTGCCGATCGTCACCGCGGTCATCGGGGCGCCGCCCCAGCCCGAGGTCACACCGACGCATTCGGTCGTCGCGGCGTAGTCCGCGCAGCGTGCGGGGCCGGCCCACGGGGCCGGCTCCGGCGCGTCAGCCGCCTGCGGCCGAGAGGGGAGAGCCCGCGGCTACCCGGTCACGACGATCTCGCCCCGCATGGCCTCGTGACCGGTGATCGAGCAGAAGTACTCGTACGTGCCCGGCTGCGCTTGGAACTCGACCCGCCGGGCGGTGCTCGCCGGGACCTCCAGGTCGACGCCCAGCTCCTCGATCGTGAACGTGTGGCGGATCGGGTCGGCGTTGTCGACGAACACCGCGACCGTGCCGGCGCCGGCCACGAGCGCGTCGGGGGCGAACTCGGCGTCCTCGGTGACGAGCGTGAGGTCGCCCGTGGCGACGGCGTCGTCCTCGAGCGACGACGCAGCCCCGATCGACAGCACCGCCAGGCCGGCGACCACTCCGGGCACCACCCAAGCCACGGCGCGCCGCGGGCCGGCACGCCATTCTCGTAGCGCCCCCACCCCCGCGACGAGAATCCCGATCCCGACGGCATACGGCACCACCGTGCTGAGCAGAAAGTCGGCCGGCGACTCGGGATGGGGCGCGGCCTCGATCGCGAACGGAGCGCCGCCCGCCGCTGTCCCCACCGTGATCACCATCAGGAAGATCGGGCCCGCCTTCACCGGCCATCGCCGCACGACGAAGATGCCGGCGACGAACAGGACGCCGAATACGAGCACTGGCGGCACGAGCCCTGCCAGCACGTTGAGCACGGCCGCCCATACCGCCATCCCGGCGGCCAGCACGGCCAAGAGGCGGGTCCACGGGCGCCGGGCGTCGGCAACAGTCGCGGTTGCCTCAGGGTCGCTCGCGGTCATCGGGACCTCCCTCCCCGTCGTCGCCACGGTGACGCGGCGCCCTTCCCCACGAAGGTGCCGCGGCGGCACCGGAGGCGAGACTACTCAGGGGTTGGTGTCGAGGACCGTCGTGCGGGACGGTCCCGGGTCGTCGTCGACCGCTTCGAGCGTGATCCACAGCCGCGGGAAGTCGGCACGGCTCACCCCGACCCAGCCCTGTGCGCCGTCCGGGCGGGTGAACGTGCCAGCCGACACGTGCAGGTCGTCCGACGAGAACCACAGCTCGTACACGAAGCCCTCCGGAGCGGGGTCGAGGCCGGCGGCTTCGAGCGCCACCCGGGTGCCCCCGTCGGTCACCCAGCCCTTGACCGCCCCGCTGGCCTGGGGGGCCAAGTCGGTGGCGAACAGCTCGACCTCCCAGTCGGCGCCCTCCGGCAGCGCCCGCACGACCAGCCCGATCCCGGCTACCACGAGCACGACGGCCGCCGCCAGGCGCAGCCAGCGCACCGCCCGCCCGGCGGGGGCCGGCGGGGAGACGGCGGCGACGACCTGCTCGGCCAGCCCGGGCGGCGGGCGCTGCCAGACGTCCGGGTCGTTCAGCACGTCGCCCACGGTGGCCAGGTCCTCCTGCGCCGCCCGGCACGCCTCGCAGCCGGACAAGTGGGCGAAGTGCATGTCGCCGAGGTCGCCGGCGAGGAAGGCCGCGCGGAAGTCGTCGCACCTCATGCCGAGGCCTCCCGCAGGTGCGCCAGCAGCCCGGCCAGCCGGCGGTAGGCCCGATGCGACCGCGACTTCACCGTCCCCACCGGGATGCCGAGCTTGCCGGCAGTCTCGGTGTGCGAGAGGCCGAGGAAATGCGTGGCCCGCACCACCTCCAGCTCGTCGGCCGGCAGCCGGTCGAGCGCCGCCCGCACCTGCCAGGTGTCCCACGTGTCCTCGATCGACGGCGGCAGCGCCACGATCTCGGTCGTGCCCTGGTGGTGGTCGCGGTGGCGGCGCTCCCGGCGGTAGAGGTCGATCGAGACACGCCGGGCGATCGTGTACAGCCACGGTCCCGGGTCGCGCCCCACCTCGAACCTGGCCGCCGCCTCCCAGGCCCGCAGAAACGTGAGCTGGACCGCCTCTTCGGCGAGTCCCCGGTCGTCGAGGGCCTTGAGGGCGACGACGTAGACGGCGCGCCCGTACATCTCGTACAACTCCCGGCAGGCGGCCGCCTCGCCTCGGGAGAACCGGCGCATGAGGCGTTCGTGGGCCATATCGGCTCACAGTACGCAGATCTGCCGCCGACCGGTTCCCAGAACCGGCGAACGCGTTCGTCCGTATTGCCGGGCAGTCGATTCAAGGAGCGTCTCATGGCCAGGAGGTTGTTCATCTTCAGCGCGGCGCTCGTGCTGGTCGCGGCGGCCTGCGGCGACAGTGGCGGCGACACGACCACCACGACGGTCCCACCCGTCGAAGCCACCACCACGGTCCCGGAAGTCGCGGAGCCAGAGCCGACGACCACCGCCGCGGCCGCGGCTGCCGGCGCCGAGGTCGCGGTGGCCACCTCGGAGCTGGGCGACATCCTCGTCGACGGCGACGGGCGGACGCTGTACCTGTTCACCGTCGACACCCAGAACGGCGACACCAGCGCGTGCACCGGCGACTGTCTCGGCACCTGGCCACCGCTGGCAGGCGAGGCCACGGCCGGCGCCGGCGTCGACGCGGCGCTGCTGGGCACCGTCACCCGCGACGACGGGAGCGCCCAGGCCACCTACAACGGCTGGCCGCTGTACTACTTCGCCGCCGACGCGGCCGCCGGCGACACCAACGGCCAGGGCGTGGGCGACGTCTGGTGGGTGATCGACCCGGCCGGGAACGCCATCCAGTAGCCACGGGAGCGCAGCCGGCGCAGCCCTAAGCTGCGCCGATGCGCATCGTCCTCGCCAGCGACCACGCCGGCTACCCGCTCAAGGCACACCTGGCGGCCTGGCTGCGGGACCAGGGCCACGACGTCGCGGACTTCGGCACCTATTCCGAGGAGTCGGTCGACTACCCGCCGTTCGTCGCCGCGGCCGCCCGGGCCGTCGCGGCCGGAGAGGCCGATCGGGGCATGGTGTTCGGCGGCAGCGGCCAGGGCGAGCAGATCGCCGCCAACAAGGTGCGCGGGGTGCGGGCGGCGCTGTGCCACGACCTGTGGATGGCCCGCATGTCGCGCCGCCACAACGACGCCAACGTGCTGGCGATCGGGGCCCGGGTGGTGGCGCCGGCGATGGCCGAGGAGATCGCCGCCGAGTGGTTGGCCGCGCCGTTCGACGGCGGCCGCCACCAGCGGCGGGTGGACCAGATCGCCGACCTCGAAGCCGGCGGCTGAGCCGGCGGGACCCGGCAGGCGGCGCTCAGGCCGACGAGTCCGCCCGGGCGAACAGCGTGAACGCCTGCTGCTCGTGGTGCTCGAACAGCGCGCTCACCGACTCGCCGTTGTGGATGCGCCGGACCGCCTCGGCCAGCAGCGGCGCCACGGTCAGCACCTTGAGCTGGGGGATGCGGGTGTCGGCGGGGATCGGCACCGTGTTGGTGCAGACGATCTCGGTCACCTCGGGGTAGGCGGCGATCCGTTGCACCGCCCCATCGACGAAGAGGCCGTGGGTGCAGGCCACCCGCACCGACTGCACGTCCTGGGTGCGCATGAACTCGATCAGCTCGACCAGCGAGGTGCCGCGGGCGATCTCGTCGTCCAGGACGATCACGTGCCGGCCGCGGATGTCGCCGACCATGCTCGCGATGCGGACCTCCCGGTCGCTGATCCGCTCCTTGTTGGCGGCGGCGATCGTCAGCCCGAGCATCCGGGCCAGCGCCGCCGCCGACTTGGCGTTGCCGAGGTCGGGCGACACCACCACCGTGTTGGAGAGGTCCTGGAGCTGGAAGTGGGCGCTCAGCTCGTCGAGCGCGTTGAGGTGGTCGACGGGGATCCCGAAGAAGCCGTGGACCTGCGGCGCGTGCAGGGTCATCGTCAGCACCCGGTCGGCTCCGGCGGCGACCAGCAGGTCGGCGACGAGCCGCCCGCCGAGGGAGATGCGGGGCGTCTCCTTCTTGTCGCTGCGGGCGTAGGCGAAGTGCGGCATCACCACACAGATCCGGGCCGCCGACGCCCCGCGAGCGGCGTTGATCATCATCAGCAGCTCGACGAGGTGCTCCTGCACGTTGGGCGTGAGCGTCTGGACCAGGAAGACGTCGCGCTCCCGGCAGTTGGCCATGAGCTGCACCTCGATGCAGGTGTTGGCGAAGCGACGGACCTTGCTGGGGGACCGGTCGATGCCCAGCTCCGCGCAGATCTCGTCGGCGAGGTCGAGGTGGGCGGTGCCGCTGAAGACGGTGATGCCCCGGTACCCCCCACCAATCGGGCCGCCCGGATCGAGGAAGGGCTCCTGGCTCATGCGCCCGGCACTCTAGCCACAACCCGCGCGGGACCCAGGGTCGCGCGCCTCCACCGGGGGTAAGCTGGGTGCACGCCAGCAGAGAGGTCCGCCGTGCTCGACTCCAGGGATCGCCTCGACCGAGATCGCCTCGACACGCCTCCGGCCGCTCCACCCGTCGCGCCGCAGGCGCCGCAGGCGCCGCCGTCGCCCTTCGCCCGGTTGGGCGACCGGATCCCCGGGGTGATGGCGTTTGGGATCGGCCTGGCCTGGATCGTGATGCTCGAGGTGATGTTCAGCCTCGCTCCACCCGCCGACCCGGCGGCCCCACCCTCCCTGCTGGGGATCGTGATCGGCGACCTGCTGCTGATCTCGCTGCTCGCCGGCGCCGTCGGACTCGGGATGCGGCGCCGCTGGGGCCTCCTGGCCGCGCTCGGCGGCGGCGCGGTGCTGCTGTTCGGCGCAGTCGCCTGCCAGCTCATCGGGCACAGCGGGGCGGCCCTCGTCGCCCAGTACGCGGCGGGCGGGGCGCTGACCGCATTCAGCTGGGGCGGCCTGCGGGCGAGCTGAGCCTGCGACGAAGCAGGCCGCGGCGCTGGCTCTTGTCGCCAGCTAGACACATGTGTAGGGTGCGGGTGGTGAGAGCCGCCGACCTGATTCGAGAGGCCCGACTGCGCGCCGGGCTCACCCAGGCTGAGCTCGCCGCCCGTCTCGGGAAGGCGCCGTCGGTGATCGGGAGGTGGGAGCAAGGCCGAGCGAAGCCATCGCTCGAGACGGTGGCCGCGGTGGTCCGGGCAGCAGGCCTCGAGTTGTCGTTCGGGCTCACTAAACGCGACGACCACGACCGGACCCTCATCGCCCTGTCGCTGCGCAAGAGGCCTCACGAGCGGCTGCAGGAACTCGTCGAGGCGACCAGAGCGTTCGACCGCATGGCGGAGCTCGCCCGGCGTGGTGGGTGAGTTCGACCCGGTCCGGGCGCTTCGCACTCTGGCGGCGCATGATGTCGAGTTCATCGTGATCGGCGGCGTCGCGGCCCGGCTGCGGGGGGCGCCGCTACTCACCGAGGACGTCGACGTGGCTCCAGCCCGCGACGCGGCGAACCTCGCTCGGCTGGCCGACGCGCTGTCCGAGCTGGGCGCCGCGCTGCGCACTCCCCATGACGAGGGGGGAGTTCCCGTCCCGGTCGAGCCGGACATGCTCGCCACCGCCGAGAGCTGGACCCTCGTCACGACGGCCGGCCCACTCGACCTCGTGTTCGTGCCGGCGGGCAGCGAGGGCTACGACGATCTCGCTCGCGACGCCGAGTGGCTGCTGGTCGCCGTCGACCCCGAGCTGCGCGTGCTCGTGGCGTCCCTGCGCGACGTCATTCGCACGAAGGAGGCCACCGGTCGCGCCAAGGACCGAGCTGCGCTGCCGATGCTGCGGGCGACGCTCGAGGAGATCAGGGCCGCAGAGGGCTCCTAGGTCAGCAGCAGCTTGGCGATCCGCCGGGCCGCGATGCCCGCCCCCACCAGCCCCATCGCCACGAGGAATGCCAGGTGGCCGACGAGCGACCAGTCGAGCACGCCCAGCATCAGGCCCCGGATCAGCTCGACGCCGTGGTACAGCGGCGAGAACCTCGCGACCACCTGGAGCCAGCCCGGGTAGACGTCGAGCGGGTAGAACGTCGCCGAGAACAGGAACAGCGGCATCGTCACCAGCGTCACGAGGTCGAAGTCCTGCCAGTTGCGCATGAAGGTGGTGGCGGCCATGCCCACCGCGGCGAAGCCGAAGCCGATCAGCAGCGCGGCCGGCAGCGCCAGCACCCCCCACGGCGACGCCAGCAGGCCCATCACGGTGGCGACCACCAGGAAGCCGCCGGCGTACAGCCCGCCGCGGATCAGCGACCAGCCGATCTCCCCGACGGCGATGTCTCCCGGCCGCAGCGGGGTGGCGAGCATCGCGTCGTAGATCTTGCCGTACTTGAGCTTGAAGAAGATGTTCATCGTCGACTCGAACACCGCGCCGTTCATCGCCGACGACGCCAACAGCGCAGGGGCGATGAACTCGGTGTAGGTGACCGGGGCGCCGCCCGGACCTGCGACCTCGCCGACCAGGTCGCCGAGCCCGATGCCCATCGCGAACAGGTAGAAGAGCGGCTCGAAGAACCCCGAGAAGATGATCACCCAGGCGTGCCGGTAGACCCGGAAATTGCGCTCCAGCACGTGGCGGGCGCGGCGGCTGCCCAGCCCCACCGGCGGCAGCACGCGTGCGGTGATCGTGCCGGCGGTCACGGCAGCAGCCGGTCGCCGAGGGTCTTGGTCGACAGCCACGCCCCGGCGGCGACCAGCGCCGCGAGGTACCCGACGTGCAGCCACGGCGGGCTGGCCGTGCCGACGCCGAGCGCCAGCGCCCTGGTCAGCTCCACCCCGTGGTACAGCGGGGTGGCGAGCGCCACGGGTTCCATCCAGTCTGGGAGCTGGCTGATCGGGAAGAACGTGCCCGAGAAGAGGAACATCGGGACGATGCCGAAGCGGAACATCGAGCTGAGCCCTTGTTCGTTCTCGAGGCGGGCGGTCATCGCGGTGATCGGCGCGGCGAAGGCCAGCCCGGTCAGCACCGCCGGGGCGACCGCGGCCAGGCCGCGGGCGGCGCCGACTGCGCCGAACAGCATCATCACCACCGCGTAGACCACGCACACGAACGTCAGCCGGATCGCGATCCACAGCAGGTGTCCGATCGCCAGGTGGGAGATGCCCACGGGCGTGGTCAGCGTCGCGTGCCACGTCCGTACCCACTTGATGCCCGCCATCACCGGCCATGCCGAGTCGCCCGCCCCGGTCTGCATGGCGGTGGCGGCCAGCAGCCCGGGGGCGAGGAAGGCGAGGTAGGTGAAGCCCTCCAGGGCCGCCTCCCCGGTGCCGCGGTCGACGAGCGAACCTAGGCCGATGCCCATCGCGGTCAGGAACAGCACGGGGTTGAGGAAGGTCGTGATCACGCTGCCCCGCCAGGTGCGCCGGTAGACGCGGGCGTTGACCTCGGTGACCCGCAGGACGAGCGGCGTCGCCATCAGTCGACCAGGCTCCGCCCGGTCAGGTGGAGGAACACGTCCTCGAGGGTGCTCCGCCGCTTGACGACCGTCTCCGGCTCGATGCGTGCCGCCTGGACGGCCGTCGAGGTCTCGTCGGCGTCATCCGTGTACATCAGCACGCGGTCGGGCAGCACCTCCAGCCGCTTGGCGAGGTTCTCGAGGTCGCCGACGACGGTCTCCTGCACCCCGATCGGGAAGCGCAGCTCCAGCACCTCCCGGGTGGAGTAGCGGTCGATCAGCGACAGGGGCGAGCCCTCCGCGACGATCTTGCCCTTGTCCATCACCACGAGGCGGTCGCAGAGCTGCTCCGCCTCGTCCATGTAATGGGTGGTGATGATCAGCGTCGCCCCCTGCTGCTTCAGGCGATACAGGCGATCCCACAGCGCGTGGCGGGCCTGCGGGTCGAGCCCGGTGGTGGGCTCGTCGAGGATCAGCAGCTCGGGCTCGTTGATCAACGCCCGGGCGATACTCAACCGGCGCTTCATGCCGCCGCTCAGCTTCTCGACGAGCTGGCCGCGCCGCTCGGTGAGCTGGGCGAAGCCGAGCAGCTCGTCGATGCGCTCCCTGATGACGCTGCGAGGCAGGTCGAAGTAGCGACCGTAGATCAGCAGGTTCTCGGCGACCGGCAGCTGCGTGTCGAGGTTGTCCTCCTGCGGCACCACCCCGAGTCGGGCCCGGATGCGAGGCCCGTCGGCGGCGGGGTCCATGCCCAGCACGGTGAGCTCGCCACTGGTCTTGGGCGAGACCGCCTGGATCATCCGCATCGTCGAGCTCTTCCCCGCGCCGTTCGGCCCGAGGAACCCGAACGCCTCGCCGCGCCGCACCTCGAAGTCGACGGCGTCGACCGCCACGAAGTCGTCGAACTGCTTCGTGAGGCCGCGGGCGAGCACGAGCGGGTCGGCCATGCGACCGCTCAGGCTACCGCCGGCCCCCTCTCAGCAGGTCACGACGAGCGCGAAGGCGCGGTCCTCGAACGGCGGCGGCGCACCGTCGTTGCCTTGGGTGAAGACGGTGACGGTGGCGGAGTCCTTGAAGATGCTCCAGTCGATCAGCCCTGCCGGCTCGCTGCCCGGCTCGCCGATGGTGGCCGTGACCGCGCAATCGATCACCGGCCGGTCGAAGGTGACGTCGTACTCGCCCGGGGGCACGGTGCCGACCGAGACCACGCGCGACCCGTCGGTCAGCGCTCCGGCTGCGCTCACGACCGCGTACAGCGGCTCCACGTAGAAGCCCGTGATGTCGATGATGATGTGGGTCGAGCCCGACTCGATCCCGTTCCAGACCTTGACGGAGCGGGTGGCGTCGACGTTGACGGTGCCGGCGTTG
The DNA here is from genome assembly GCA_041619955.1 of Acidimicrobiia bacterium. Lineage (GTDB taxonomy): Bacteria > Actinomycetota > Acidimicrobiia > Spongiisociales > JAOTWH01 > JBFJZV01. Next base: position 12,348 of record JBFKDA010000037.1, read on the forward strand.
GCGTCGTCGTGGGTGCCGTCGAAGTTCATCGCCGAGGTCGTGACCGCGGCCGCGTCGCCTGGGGTGATCGACACGAAGTTCGGTCCGGTCGGCCCGGTCACCGTCAGGTTGTAGGTCACCGCCTTGGCGCCCGGCGGGACCGCGTCGGGTGTCTTCACCGTGCCGAAGAAGTCGTGGCCGTCCTTGACGCTGATCACCCGCGAGGAGTTGGGCGCCAGGATCCCGCTGGCCGAGTAGGCCGCCACCCGGGAGTCGAACGCCCGCACCGGGTCGATCGGCACGTATTTCAGGTCGCTCGGGATCGAGATCGCTCGCGGCTGCGGCCCTGCCGCCTCCCGGGCGGCAACCGCAGCCTCCTTGCGGCTCGGCTCATTGGCACCGAGCGTCGGCGCCAGCAGCACTCCGGCCAGCAGCCCCACGGCCGCGACCAACACTATCCACATGCGTCGCATGATCTTCTCCCTGTCGCTCCCTGCCCCCAACGGTGTCACCCTATCGACGTTGGCACGCGCGTTTGCCGGGCTCCCAGCCTGGGAAACTGCGGGCAAGCTCGACGATCCCGGGGAGGACCCATGCTCAAGCAGTTCCGTGAGTTCGCCATCAAGGGGAACGTCGTCGACATGGCGGTCGGCATCATCATCGGCGCCGCGTTCTCGGCGATCGTGAAGTCGCTGGTCGACGACATCATCATGCCGCCGTTCGGGATGCTGACCGGCAACCTCGACTTCACCAACCAGTTCTGGGTGCTCAGCGAGGGCACCGGGACCGGCCCGTACAACACGATCGCCCAGGCGGAGGAGGCGGGGGCGGTGGTGCTCAGCTACGGCATGTTCGTCAACGCGGTGATCTCGTTCCTGATCGTCGCGTTCGCGTTGTTCCTGCTGGTGCGCTGGGTCAATCACCTGCGCCGCTCGGACACGCCGGCGGCGCCGACCACCCGCGCCTGCCCCTACTGCAAGAGCCACATCGACCACGACGCCACGCGCTGCCCGCAGTGCACGTCGGAGGTCGAGCCGGTGCCGCTCGAGGAACGGGCCGCCTGATCGCCCAGCCGGCGCCGGTGAGCAGCCGCGGCCTGCGCCGGCGAGCAGCCGCCTCGTATACTCCCGGCACCGGCGACCCGATCGGAGCCCCGTGGAGTTCGAGCACATCGCAATCCGCACGGAGGGGCCGGTCACCCGCATCGCCCTCGCTCGGCCCGACCGGCGCAACGCGCTGAGCCTCGACCTCATGCGGGAGCTGCTGAAGGCCTTTGGGAACATCGACCACGACTGCCGGGTCGTCGTGCTGGAAGCCACCGGTCCCGCGTTCTCGGCCGGCCACGACCTCGGCGAGATGATCGACCGGCCCAAGGAGTTCTACGACGAGCTGTTCGCCGTCTGCACCGAGCTGATGGAGGGCATCCACGAGCTGCCCCAGCCGGTGGTCGCGCGGGTGCAGGGCGTCGCCACGGCGGCCGGCTGCCAGCTCGTGGCGTCGTGCGACCTGGCGGTGGCGGCCGACGACGCGTGGTTCGCCACCCCTGGCGTGAAGATCGGGCTCTTCTGTTCGACCCCGATGGTGCCCGTGGCCCGGGCGGTCGGCCGCAAGCGGGCGATGCAGATGCTGCTCACCGGCGAGCCGGTCACCGCGAACACCGCAGTGGAGTGGGGCCTCGTGAACCAGGCGGTGCCCGCCGACGAGCTGGACGCGGCCGTCGATGCGCTCGTCGGCAAGATCCTGGCGTTCTCGGGCGAGACGATCGGCATCGGCAAGCGGGCCTTCTACGCCCAGGCGGACCTCCACGAACACGACGCCTACCGGGTCACCAAGCCGGTGATGGCGGCCAACGCCCGCACGGCCGACGCCCAGGAAGGGATGAGCGCCTTCCTCGCCAAGCGCGAGCCGCGGTGGAGCGGCACCGGTGGCTGAGGCGGTCCACGTCACCCAGCTCACCCCGTTGCTGTTCCTGGAACGGGCAGCCGACGTCTTCGCCGAGAAGGTCGCCATCGTCCACGGCGACCGCCGCCAGACCTACGCGGAGATGGCTGGCGACGCCACCCGGCTCGCCCGCGCCCTCCAGGCATCGGGCATCGAGCCAGGCGACCGGGTCGCCTACCTGCTGCCGAACGTGCCGGAGATGCTGGTCGCGCACTTCGGCGTGCCGCTCGCCGGCGCCGTGCTCGTGGCCGTCAACACCCGGCTGTCCGGCGAGGAGGTCCGCACCATCCTCGACCACTCGGGGGCTCGCCTCCTCGTGGTCGACACCGAGCTGGCCGCCAAGGTCGCCCCGATCGCCGGCGAGCTGGCCACGGTCACCGAGATCGTGACGCTCGACGACGCCGGCGTCGGCTCGCCCTTCGCCGCCACGGCCTACGGCGACTTCGCCGCCCGGGGCTCGGACGAGCCGCTGCCGTGGCGGGTCGACGACGAGCACGCCACGATCTCGATCAACTACACCTCCGGGACGACCGGAAGCCCCAAGGGCGTGATGTACACGC
>JBFKDA010000038.1:0-14697 GCA_041619955.1 Acidimicrobiia bacterium
AGGCCGGCGGGCTCCCAGCCGGCGCGTGCGAAGCAGAACTCCAGCGCCGCGCCGAGGAAGCCGACGTGCCCGCGCCGGTCCACCTGCACCGCCAGGGCGGCCAGCTCGTGGCCGGTGCCGAGCGCCACCGACGACGACGGCGTGGCGGTCTCGATCGCCAGGATCCTCATCCGCGCACCTCAGCGAGGGGGCGCCGCAGCCAGCTCCCCCGCGGGGTCAGCCGCAGGGTCCTCGAGCCGTTGGATACTGCGAACTCGACGAGCAGATGGTCGGCGGGCAGCCCGCCGGTGACGACGTGGCCCCACTCGACCACGAGCACGCCGTCGGCGGCGTCGTCGAGGTCGAGGTCGTCGAGCTCGGCCATCGTCCCGAGGCGGTAGACGTCGGCGTGCACCAGCCGCAGGAAACCGTCGTAGCGCCTGACCAGCACGAAGCTGGGGCTGGTGACCCGCTCCTCCACCCCGAGCCCCTCGGCGAGGCCGGCGGTGAACACGGTCTTGCCCGAGCCCAGCGGGCCGGCGAGGAGCACCACGTCGCCGGGCTGGAGCAGGCTGGCCAGCCGGCGGCCCACCGTCATCGTGTCTGCGGCGTCGGGACAGGCGATCTGGATGCTCATCCGAACAACGTCTCCTGCTTGGCGTCGCTCGGCTCCGGCTGGGACGCCTCGGTGACCGCGCCGGACGCGTCCTGCCGCCGGCCGTCATCGGCCAGCAGATCGGCGACGATCGCGAAGTCGGCGCGCATCTCGTCGAGCACCCGGGGCCGCCCCCGCAACGCGGCTGCGGGGTGGTAGGTGGGTACCAGGAAGCGCCCCCACCAGTCGTACGCTCGGCCGCGCAGCCGGGTGATGCCGGTCTCGGTGCGCAGCAGCAGCTTCGAGGCGAAGTTGCCGAGGGTCACCACCACCCGCGGCTGGATGAGCTCGAGCTGGCGGCGCAGGTACCCCTTGCAGGCGTCGATCTCGTCGGGGCGCGGATCGCGGTTGTTGGGCGGCCGGCACTTCACCACGTTGCCGATGTAGACGGCGGGCCGGGTCAGCCCGATCTCGCCGAGCAGTTGCTCCAGCAGCTTGCCGGACGGACCGACGAACGGCAGGCCCTGCTCGTCCTCGTGGCGGCCGGGGCCCTCCCCGACGAACATCAGGTCGGCGTGAGGGTCGCCGTCGCCGAACACGACGTTGGTCCGGTTCTCATGCAGGCGGCAATCGGTGCAGACCGCGGCGCGAGCGGCCAGCTCGTGCAACTCGGCGGCGTGCTGCTCGGCGAGGTCTGGGGCGCTCAATCGGTGTCCATTTCGCTAGCCGCCGGTATACCCGCCACGCTCTCGGCAGCCCGGATCCCGGCCTCGATCGCAGCCCCGACGACGTTGAACGCCGCCTCCCCGGCGGCGTCGGCACTGCCGGCAACGGCTCCACAGGAGACGGCGAACGCGGCGTCGCCATCATATCGAGTGTGGCTGGGGCGGACGCAGGCCGCCACTGCGTCCTGGGCGCGGACGGCCACCCGTTGGAGCTCTGCCCGGCCGAGCGCCATGTCGGTAGCGACTGCCACCAGCGTGGTGTTCTCGTGGTGCAGCGGGTCGATCGCCGAGTACGGCGACGGCACCGGCTCGCCGCCGGTGAGCGATTCACCGGCGAGCGTGAAGACGTCGCCCACGGCGTTGACCGCCGCCAGCGCGCCGACCGTGGCGTCGCCGAGGCGGATCGCCGCCGATCCGATGCCGCCCTTCACCATCGTGTCGAAACCGCGCCACTTGGCGACGGTCGCCCCCGTGCCGGCGCCCACGTTGCCCATCTCCACCGGCCCGCCGTGGGCGGCGCGGTAGGCCGCCGCGCCCTCTTCGGGGCCTGGCCGGCGGGCAGTCTCGCCGAGACCCAGGTCGAACAGGATGGCGGCGGGGACGATCGGCACGCGGGCGACCCTGGTGACGTGGCCCCGGCCGTCGGCCTCCAGCTCCCGGACCACCCCGTCGGCGGCGGCCAGCCCGAAGGCGCTTCCGCCCGCGAACACCAGCGCCTGGATGTTCTCGATCCGCATGCCGTGGTCGAACAGCGACGTCTCGCGGGTGCCAGGGGCGGCGCCCCGCACCTCGGCGGCGGCGACGTTCGGCTCGGGGAACACCACCACCGTGCAGCCGGTGAGCGCGCGCAGGTCGGTCCAGTGCCCAACCGCGACCCCGGGCACGGCGGTGAGCGTCACGGCAGGTGGCGGCGCGGGAGGCGCGGCCCGAACCCGCAGACGATCTCGTAGTTGATCGTGCCGAGCCAGTCCGCCCACTCCTCGGCGCTGATCCGCTCGTCCCCCTGCCGGCCGAGCACCACCGCCTCGTCGCCGACCGCGACCGCGTCGTCGCCGACGTCGACCACGATCTGGTCCATCGTGACGTTGCCTGCGAACGGTCGCCGCTCGCCGCCCACCAGCACGCAGCCCTGCTCGACCAGGCGCCGCGGAACGCCGTCGGCGTAGCCGAGCGGGATGGTCGCCACCGTCGCGGCCCGGGCCAGCTCGCGGCGCCGCCCGTAGGACGGGCGAGCACCCGCCGGCAGGCGTCGGACGAACGAGACATGGGACACCACCCGCATCGCCGGACGGAGGTCGAGCTCGCGGCCGACGTGCGGCGCGGGGCGCAACCCGTAGACGCCGAGGCCCGCCCGCACCATGTCCGGTCGCGCCCGGTCGTGGAGGAGGCCCCCTGCGGTGTTGGCTACGTGCACGGTGGCCGGCTCCAGCCCAGCCGCGGCGAGATGGGCCCGGCAGGCCTGGAGGGCGTCGACCTGGGCCAGCGTGAAGTCGTCGTCCTCCTCGGCAACGGCGAGGTGGGTCCACAGGCCCGCAAACCTGAGGCCAGGCGCCGCGACGATCGCCTTGGCGAGGTCGGCGGCGTCGGCCGGGTCGCAGCCCACGCGATGCATCCCGGTGTCGACCTTGAGGTGCACGTCGACCGGCGAGGTCGCCGCCGCTGCGAGCGCATCGATGAGCTCCTGCCGGTACACCGTCGGGGTCAGGTTCCAGCGGACGACCTCGGCTGCGTCCCCGACCGCCGGTTCCGACAGGAGGAGGATCGGAGCCGAGATCCCCGCTTCCCGCAGCCGGACGCCCTCCTCGACGAGGGCGACGGCCAGCCACCGCGCCCCGGCTTGGAGCGCGGCCTCGGCGACCGGCACGTCGCCGTGGCCGTAGGCGTCGGCCTTGACGACGGCACAGAGCGCGGCCGGCGAGACCGACTGCGCCAGCAGGTCGACGTTGTGGCGGATCGCGGCGAGGTCCACCTCGATCCACGACGGCCTCATGGACGCCACCCCAGCCGGCCGACCACCGCCGCCAGCCGCTCGGCGGTCACCACGCCGTGCATGGCGAGCTGCGCGCCGGCCACGCCGTGCCGGTATGCGGCCGAGCGGGCCGCCGACTCGGCGCCCAGGCCCTGCGCCCAGAGCGCGGCGATCATCCCCGTGAGCACGTCGCCCGTGCCGATCGTGGCCAGCTCGGGCCCGCCGCTGGTCACCACCCAGCGCTCGCCGCCAACGACGAACGTCGGGTTCCCCTTGAGGACGACCGTCGCCCGCGCCCGGGCCGCGTACGCGGCCGCAGCCGCGTAGCTCGCGTCGGTCCCGGCGATGCGGCGGAACTCGCCGGCATGCGGGGTGAGGATGGTCTCGCCGGACCTGCCGACCAGCACCGCCGGCGGCGGGAGGGCGTTCAGCCCGTCGGCGTCGACGACCAGCTTGCCCGGCCACCCGGCGACTACCCGCGCGACGAACTCTTCCACGTCGGGACCGAGCCCCGGCCCGAGCGCGACCACGTCATAACGGCCGCCCCGGTCGAGCAGTTCCGCGGCGTCGCCGGCCGTGAACCGCTCTCCGTCCCCGACAGCCTCCGTCATGACACCCGGCGCGGCGCGCTCGTAGACCCCCGCGAGGCCGCCCGGGCAGGCGATCGTGGCTGCGCCGGCGCCGAAATCCAGCGCAGCGGTGGCGCTCAGCAGCGGTGCGCCGGTGATCCCGGGCGAGCCACCCACCACCAACACCGCGCCGCGAGACCACTTGTGTGCCGTGCGGGCCGGCCGCGGCAGCGGGGCGTCGCCCGCCTCGCACAGCAGCAGCTCAGGGCCGCCGGGCGGGCCGGCCAGATGGGGCGGGTCGGGATATGCCGGCAAGCCGATGTCGGCCACCTCCACCGCACCGCAGCGCTCCGGGCCCTCGCCCACCAGGTGCCCGACCTTGCGCGCGTGGAAGGTGACCGTGCGGTCGGCGGTGAAGGCGGCGCCCTGCGTCGTGCCGGTGGCGGCGTCGAGGCCGCTGGGCACGTCGACGGCGAGCGTGGAGGCATCGGCGCGCGCCCAGGCCTCGACCGGCTCGGGCAGCTCGCCGTGGAAGCCGACGCCGAACACGGCGTCGACCACGAGGTCGGTGGCGTGCGGTTTGCCGATCCTGCGCACCCGCACCCCGCTGCGTGAAGCTGCAGCAGCGGCTCGCTGCGCCGGCGTGCCCTCCCGCGGCTCGCCGAAGGCTTCCACCACGACGTCCGCGCCCCGCTGCAGGAGGTGCCGGGCAGCCACGTAGCCGTCACCGCCGTTGTTCCCCGGGCCGGCCAGCACCGTGACCGACGTCCCGTAGCCCGCGCCCATCCGGGTCGCCGCCAGCGCCACGGCCATGCCGGCGCGATCCATCAGCGTGGTCACCGGCGTGGTCGAGGCGGCGTCGAGGCGCGCCGACTCGGCCGGGGTGATGACGGGCTTCACTGCCGCGGCATGCTACCGGGGGCCCGGCGGCGCGACCCGCCGATCAGCCGATCGGGTAGGGCGGCGAGAAGCGGTACTCGCGGCCGGCGCTGGCCTGGCCGAACACCGTGTCGGCGGGGAGCGCGTCTCTGGGCACTCCCACCATCACGTATCGACCGAACCGCCCCCCGAAGGCCCGGCTGTCCGGGCTCGCCGACCCGAAGAGGGCGGTCACGGTGCGGGCCGTGTCGTCGAACTCGTAGCCGGCGCGCAACGCGAGGCGGGAACGACCGTCGAGGTCGTCGCGGGGGATCGGCTGCACCGTGGCGCCATCGGTGTTGAGGAAGGCGAAGCGGTGGCTGGCGCCGGCGGGCGGCACGCCCCCGGCGAGCTCGAGGATGAGGACCATGTACTGACCCGCGGCAGGATCGCCGGCGACGGCCCCGCGGACCGCGGCCGCCTCGGCATCCCCGAGGTCGACCAGCACCAAGGCGCTCCCGACGATCTCGAGCAGCGGGTCGGCACGGTTGGCAGCGGGGCTGCCGGGGAGGGTCGAGCTGTCGTGGGATGAGATCGCCGCCGCCAGGTCCCCGGCGTCCACGCCGAGCAGGCGAGCGATGGTCTCGACCTCGGCCGCGACGGCCGGTGTGGGCGAACCCTCCCCGCCGGAGGGCCGGAGCAGCAGCATGATCCCGATGCCGATGGCGGTGACGATGAGGGCGAAGCCGACGAGGTCCAGCAGCCTGCTCCGGCGCGCTCGCGTGGCCGGGACCGCCGCCCGCGGCGCCCGGCCGGGCACGGTGGGACGCTCCGTCGCCGGAGGCGGGGGCCGCAGGTCGAGGCCGGCGCCGGCCGGCCGGCCGGCGGTTGGCCGTGACGGAGCCTGTCCCGACCGCGGCGCGGTGGCCGCGGCGGGCCGGGCGCGATCCCGGTCCGGCCCAGGCGTGGCGGGGGCGGGCACCGCAGGCGGCGGCCCGGCTACCGGCGGGGCGAGCGGTTCACGGTCCGGCCGTGGCTGGGGCGGCGGTACCGGCTCGGGCCGGGGCGGCACAGGCGCCTCCGGGACGGCCGGCGCAGGGAGCGGCTCGGGCCGGGGCGGCGCCTCCGGGGCGGCCGGCGCAGGGAGCGGCTCGGGCCGGGGCGGCACTGGCGCCTCCGGGACGGCCGGCGCAGATAGCGGCTCGGGCCGGGGCGGCGCCTCCGGGGCGGCCGGCGCAGATAGCGGCTCGGGCCGGGGCGGCACAGGCGCCTCTGGGACGGCCGGCGCAGATAGCGGCTCGGTTGGCGCCACCGTCTCGGGATCGGCCACCGGCCCGGCCACGGGGGCCGCGGACGCCGGCCGGGGTCCGGCGGGCGGCACAGGCGCCGCAGGAGGGGAGGTCGGCGCAGGTGGCAGCTCGGCTGGCGCCGGTTGCGGCTCGGGCCGGCGGGGCGCAGGCGTGTCCAGGACGGGCGCCTCGAACGCGGCCGTGACGGCCTCCGCAGAGTGCAGCTCCGGCTCGGCGGCCGGCGCAGGTGCCTCGATCGCCCCGACCGGCGGGGGCGCCTCCAGCCCTGGCGGTGCCACCTGTGCCGCCGCAGGTTGCGGCCCGGACGCGACGGCCGCTGCCCCCGCAGCCGCGGTGGGCGGGGCGGGTGCCGAACCGTCGGGGTCAGCGAGATCGCGGTGTCGAGCCCCGACCACCGCGGCCGCCACGGCCGGCGGAGGGACGAGGCTCCAACCTCGCTCGGGATGCCGCCGCCACCGCCAGCCGGGCTGGGAGGGCGGGGGCCGCAGCACGGGGGCGGACCGGTCGGCGTCCGCCGGGCGAAGGTAGGGCCCGTCGTCGTCGACCACCCACTCGTGGCCGGGCGGCGGCGCCGTCGGCGCCTCGGACGGCGGATCGGCTGAGTCCGCCGCCGTGAAGTCCTCGCCGGGCAGGATGATGATCCAGCCGAGGCCCGCGACGTGCTCCATCTCCGTCCCGTCCTCGAAGGCGGACGCGACCGCTCCCTCGACCGCGTCGCGACCGGCCTCCAGCAACTTGCCGTTGACGCGGAAGACGTCCCGACCTGCGTGGTGGATCAGGTCGAACCCGGAAAGCAGGTCCCATTCGCTCGCGGATCCGTTCATGTGCAAGCAGAGCCTAAAGCGGGTGACCCCGGGATCTTCAAGCCGCGCGGCGCAGGAGCCGATGCTGCTGACAGACGCCACGACGCCGAGGGAACCCGAATGGCCCGCCAACGCAGCTTCGATCCGGCACAGGTCCGGCGAGGCCTGGCGCTCGGGGCGGTCGCCCTCGTCACCGTCCACCTCGGGTATGCCGGCGCCGTGGCCGTGGTAGACCTGGCCTCCCCGAACCTGCCGGCAGCCGAGTCCGGGAGGATCGCTGCCCGCCTCACAGCCCCCGCCGTGCTCCTGGCCGCGATGGCGCTGCTCTGGCGCGGCCGGCCCCGCGCGGCATTGCTCCCCATCGGCGCGTGGGCGTTCCTCGAGCTGCTCGGCGGCCCGGCGCTCGGCACGACGACCCCGACGCGCTGGATCCCGCTCCTGATGATCCTGCCGCTCTTCGCGCTCGGGCTGGCCGACCCGGGACGGCCGCCGGCCGCCCGCCGGGTCGCATGGCCGCTCTGGCTGGCGGCGGCGACGTTCGTTGCGCTGGCGACGATCACCGCCGGCTGGACACCGGCCGGCGAGGCCGACGGGACGGTGGGCTCACTGCCGGCGTTCGCGCCGGTCTGCCTGGCGCTGGCGGCGGTGGCCGCCGCCCTCGCTCGTCGCGAGCAGGTGCTGGCGATCGCCGCCTTCCCCGTGCTGGCGTCGAGTGCGGTGCGAGCGCTCACGTGGGACACGGTGGCGGGCAGCCGCGCCGACGACGGCGCGGTGCTGCTGGCGGTCGCAGTGACGGCGATCCTCGCGGCGAGCACCGCAATCGCCGTACCACCGCCGCGCCCTCCCGTCGTGCGTCGCGGGCTGTTGGGGAGGGGGTCGCCGATCACCGCTTCCCGCCCACCCGTGCCGTTGCCGACACGCCCGGCCCGATCAAACCGGACGCGACCGCAAGACCAGGAGCTGGTGAACCGGCGGCGGCAGACCCGGCGCTACCCGATCCCGCTGCGCACGGGCACCGGCCCGCTCATCGTCTTCCCGGAGGAGGACGAGGAGGGCTGACCGGGCCGTCAGTGGTGCTCGGCGGTGGCAACCGCCATGACCAGGGCCGTGTCGTCGGTGTGGGTGATCGTCACGAGCACCTCGGTCACGCCGAGCATGTCGGCACGCGCCCGGGCCGTGCCGAACAGCCGGACGGTCGGCCTGCCCCCGCCGGTGATCTCCACGTCCCGCCAGCGGATGCGGCGCCAGCCGCTCCCGAGGCTCTTCATCACGGCCTCCTTGCCGGCGAAACGGGCGGCGAGTCGGCGCGCCGGGACGGCGAACCGGAACGCGTACTCGCGCTCGTGCTCGGTGAAGCAGCGCTCCGCGAAGCGCGGGTAGCGCTCCAGGACGCCGGCGACGCGGTCGATGTCGGCGAGGTCGACGCCGAGCCCGACGATCCGGCTCACTCGACCGTGACGCTCTTCGCGAGGTTGCGCGGCTGGTCGATGTCGTGCCCACCCTCCAGGGCGGCGTAGTACGCGAGCAGCTGCAGCGGGATCGCGGCGAGCGGAGCGCTGAGCAGGTCGGCCGTGCGGGGGATCCGCAGCACCTCGTCGGCGTACCGCTCGATCTCCTCGTCGTCGTCGTACGCGACCGCCACGGTCACCGCGCCGCGCGCCCGCACCTCCTGGATCGCCGAGACCGACTTGTCGTACACGTGCTGCTGGGTGACGATCGCCACCACCGGCACACCCTCGCCGATCAGCGCAAGCGTCCCGTGCTTCAGCTCGCCGGCCGGCATCGCCTCGGAGTGGATGTACGAGATCTCCTTGAGCTTCAGCGATCCTTCCATGGCGACGGCGTGGTCGAGGCCGCGCCCGATGAAGTAGACGTCCTGGGCGTTCGAGATCCGGCGAGCCACCTCGGCGACGTGCTCCGCGTTGCCGAGCGCCTGTTCGGCCTGGCGCGGAAGGTCGAGCAACCGCTCGGCCAGCGCCGCAACCCGGCCCGACGACAGCACGCCGCGTTCCGACCCGAAGCGCAGCGCCAGCAGGTACAGCGCGCAGAGCTGGGTGAGGTAGGCCTTGGTCGAGGCCACGGCGATCTCGGGGCCGGCCCTGGTGTAGAGGACGTCGTCGGCCTCCCGGCTGAGGGTGCTGCCCACGACGTTGGTGATCGCCAGCAGCCGCGCGCCCTTGTCCTGGGCCAGCCGGGCGGCGACCAGCGTGTCGACGGTCTCCCCGGACTGGCTGATCGCGATGACCAGGTCGCCCGGCTGGATGAGGGGGTCCCGGTAGCGCAGCTCATGGGCGTACACCACGTCCACGGGCACCCGCAGCAGCGTCTCCAGCACCTCCTTGCCGGCCACGCCGGCGTGGTAGGCGGTGCCGCACGCGGTGATCCAGATCCGTTGCAGCCCGGCCGCGAACCCGGGGAGGTCGATGGCGTCCAGTGACACTTTGCCGTCGACCTGGAGGCGCCCGCGCAGCGTCTCGGCCAGCGCCGTCGGCTGCTCGTGGATCTCCTTCAGCATGAAGTGCTGGAAGCCGCCCCGCTCTGCCTGGGCCACGTCCCATTCCACGACGAGCGGGTCGCGGTCGACCGCCTCGCCGGCCATGGTCTCCAGCGTCACCCCATCGCGGGTGATCGTCACCATCTCGCCGTCCTCGACGATCAGCACCTCGCGGGTGTGCTCGATGATGGCCGGGATGTCTGACGCCAGGAACGTCTCGCCGTCCCCCAGACCCACCACCAGCGGGCTGATCATGCGAACGGCCACGATCTTGTCGGGATCGCGGGTGGACATCACGACCAGCGCATACGCCCCCTGGGCGCGGTCGACGGCGGTGCGGACGGCGGCAGCGAGGTCGCCGTCGTACTCCTCACCGATGAGGTGCGCGAGCACCTCGGTGTCGGTCTCGGAAGCGAACTCGTGGCCGTTCGCCACCAGCTCCTCGCGGAGGTCGTAGAAGTTCTCGATGATCCCGTTGTGGACGACGACGAAGTCGCCGGTCGGGTCGCAGTGCGGGTGGGCGTTCGCGTCGGTGGGGCGCCCGTGCGTCGCCCACCGGGTGTGGCCGATGCCAACGCTGCCCGCGGGGGCGGCGCCGTCGAGCAGCTCCGCGAGCCGGTCGAGCTTCCCGGCGGCCTTGACCACCTCGATGCTGCCGTCCCGTTCCACCGCGATGCCTGCGGAGTCGTACCCCCGGTACTCGAGGCGCCGCAGCCCCTCGAGCAGCACGGGGGCGGCCGGGCGCGGGCCGACGTAGCCCATGATGCCGCACATGGTTGTCTCTCCCTTCGTCGGGAGACCGGGAGCCGCAGGCCGGATGGCCTGCCTCACATCGGAAGGCACGTTGGCCCCGAGGTCACCCTCGGGTTTTGGCCCGCACCGTATCGACCGTGAGTAGCCGGGAGGGCACCCGCCGAAAACTTCGATACTCCCTCCACCTCGTCACCGCCGGCAGCTCGCCGGGGTCAGGCGCTTCGAGTAGGGGATGGGTCGGCCCACCGGTCTTCAATTCAATTGTTGGCCGATCCGGGATCGGCTGCTCGTTCCTGCCGATGCGATATCGGCGTTGCGATGTTAGGCCGGCTGGGACGCTCCGGAGGTGCTGGCGGCCTGCTGCCCCGCCAACGCGGCCCGTACGGCGCCGGCGAGGAAGTCGGCGGCCTCCGCAGCCTCAGGGTTGGTCGGTGCCTCCACCATGACCCTCACCAGCGGCTCGGTGCCCGACGGCCGGATCAGCACCCGGCCCTCCTCGCCGAACCGAGCCTCGACCTCTGCCACGGCGTCGGCGATGGCCGGGTGGTCGAGGCCGCCTGCGGCGTCCACCCGGACGTTCCGCAGCACCTGGGGGTAGCGCGTCATCACCTTGCGCAGGTCGGACAGCGGGCGGCCGGTGGCGCTCACGACCTCCAGCAGCTTGAGGGCGGTCGCCAGCCCGTCGCCGGTGGTCCGGTCGGAGAGGATGACGTGGCCCGACTGCTCCCCGCCCAGGTCGGCGCGCCGCGACCGCATCTCCTCGAGCACGTACCGGTCGCCGACCTGGGTCTCGACCACGTGGATGCCCAGCTCGGCCATCGCCGCCCGGAAGCCGAGGTTGGCCATCACCGTCACCACCACGACGTCGTCGCGCAGGGCGCCGGTGTCCTTGAGGTGCTTCGCGATGATCGCGATGACCACGTCGCCGTCGACGACCGCGCCGTCCTCGGCGATGGCGACCAGCCGGTCGGCGTCGCCGTCGAACGCGAACCCGATGCGGCCGCGGGCGCGGCGGGCGAGGAACTCGGGGTGGGTCGCCCCGCAGCCGGCGTTGATGTTGGTGCCGTCGGGCTCGGCCGCGAAGACCTCCACGGTGGCCTTGAGGCTGCGGAAGAGCTGCGGGGCGGCGGTGCTGGCGGCGCCGTTGGCGCAGTCCAGCGCGATCTCGACGCCCTGGAGGCTGTAGGGGAACCCCTTGGCGAGGTGGGCGACGTACCGGTCGATGCCGTCCTCCAGCTCGCGCCGCATCCCGATGAACGACCCCTCGGCGAGCCGCCACGCGGCCCCCGACGCCAGGCGCGCCTCGATCTCGTCCTCGACGGAGTCGGCCAGCTTGGTGCCGTCGCGGCCGAAGAACTTGATGCCGTTGTCGTCGGCAGGGTTGTGGGAGGCGCTGACCAGCACGCCGAACGCGGCTCCCTGATCCCGGGTGAGCCAGCTGACCGCGCCCGCCGGCACGATGCCCGCATCGATGGTGTCGACGCCCACCGAGTGGAGGCCGGCATGCAGCGCGTTGGCGAACATCTGTCCCGAGCGGCGGGGGTCGCGCCCGATCAGCGCCACGCCGGACGTCGTCTCGCCGGCGGCCCGCGCCAGGTCGAGCGCGTGCTCGACCGTGAGCCCGACGTTGGCTTTGCCGCGGACACCGTCCGTGCCGAACAGACGTCCCATCAGCGGTTGCCCCGAGCTGCCGGGGCCATCAGCGCTTCGTGTACTGCGGTGCCCGACGAGCCTTGCGGAGGCCGTACTTCTTGCGCTCGACGACCCGTGCGTCGCGGCTCAGGAAGCCGGCGCGCTTCAGGGTCGTGCGCATCTCGGGATGCAGCACCACGAGGGCGCGAGCGATGCCGAGGCGCAACGCGTCGGTCTGACCCGTCTTGCCGCCGCCCTCGAGCTTCGCGTCGACGTCGTACCGGCCTTCGAGGCCGGCGGTGCGCATCGGCTCCAGGATCCGGAGGCGCTGCGCCATGCTGGGGAAGTACACGTCGAGGCTGCGCCCGTTGAGTCGGAACGCGCCGCTGCCGTCCACGAGGCGCACCCGCGCCACCGAACGCTTGCGGCGGCCGGTCGCCACGGCGAGGGGCTTGGCCATCAGGCTCCTACCTTTCGGACGTCGAGAGGCCGCGGCTGCGGCTGCTGGGAGGCGTGCGGGTGGTCGGGCCCCGCATACACCTTGAGGTGGTTGAACAGCTTGCGACCGAGGCGGTTCTTGGGCAGCATCCCCCGCACCGCGTTCTCGACGAGCCGCTCCGGGTTGCGCTCCCGCACCTGCTCGGCGGTGCGAGCCGTCAGCCCGCCCGGGTAGCCGGAGTGCCGGTAGTACACCTTCTGCGTCTCCTTGCGACCGGTGAGCGCGACCTGCTTCGCGTTCACCACGACGACGAAGTCCCCGCAGTCGACGTGGGGCGCCCAGCGCGCCTTGTGCTTGCCGCGGATGAGCTTCGCCACCTCGGAGGCGACTCGGCCGAGCGGCAGGCCGGCGGCGTCGACCACCCACCAGTCGCGGTGGATGTCCTCGGGGCGTGGCGAATACGTCTTCTGGCGCTTCATCGGAGAGGGACCTCGATACGCAGATTCGCTCCCACGACCGTGGGAGCAAACCCATGCTATCGGACCTGGGCGCCAACCGCCAAATGCGTCCCGGGGTCACGCCGATCGGGATCCGGCTGCCGGCAGCGAACCCGCACCGTACGGGGCTATCCGGTGGTGCGCCGCCCCGCCGCGAGCAGGTCGGGCAGCTCGGTGAGCCGGCGTACGGCGGGCCGGTGGCCGGAGAGCCCGTACGGGTCGGCGATGACGACCTCGCCGAGGCGCGCCGCCCGGGCGCCCGCCACGTCGAAGACGATCGAGTCGCCGACGTACCACGCCTCCTCGGGGCGCACGGCCAGCGCATCGAGCGCGAAGTCGAAGATCGCAGGGTCCGGCTTGGCGACGCCGACCAGTGTGGAGTCGACGATGACGTCGAACAGCCCGCCGAAGCCGGCGGCGGCGAGGTCCTCGGCGACCCGGCCGTCGGCGTTGGAGACGACGCCCACCCGGTACCCGGCGTCCCTGACGGCGACGACGCCGGCGAGCGCTCCGGGGAGCGCCGCCCGCCACAGGCCGGAGGCGCCCACGAGCGCCTCGATCGCGCGCGGGTCCGGCGTCAGCCCGCTCAGCTCGAGGTTGCGCCCGAGCCACCAGCGCCACCAGCCCTCCCCGTCGAACGCGGCGGCGCCGGTCCCCCCGGCGGCCGCCAGCTCGTGCATGGCGACGTAGTGCGCGCGGCGCAGCGCCTCCGCAGCCGGCCTCGACCCGCAGAACGGCTCGACGAGGTCACCGACCGCGCCGGCGTCCATCGTGATCAGCGTGCCCCCGACGTCGAAGATCACGGCCAGCGGTGGACGGGTCACGGCGCCGGGGTCCGGTCGTAGCCGACCTCCCAGAGCGTGAGGCCATGCGGTGCGGCGGCGCCGCGCGCGGCGTTGCGGTCGCGGGCGGCCAGGACCGCGGGCACGTCGGCCGGGGACAGCCTGCCCCTGCCGACCTCCAGGCACAGGGCGACCTGGGAGCGCACCATCTGGTGGCAGAAGGCGCGAGCGACCACGTCGAAGCACAGCGACGATCCTGCGGCTCGCCAGCCTGCCGCGAGCACCGTGCGCACCGTCGTGCCAGTCGGGCTCGCCCGGCACAGCGACGCGAAATCGTGCCGGCCGACGAAGTGCGCCGCGGCCCGGTGCATGGCGGCGACGTCGAGCGGTTCCGGCACCGCGAGCGCGTACAGCCGGTCGAACGGATCCGGCACGCCGGTGTTCCGCACCCGGTAGCGGTACCTGCGCCAGGCAGCCGAGAACCGGGCGTCGAACCCGCCGGCGACGCGCCGCAGCGCGACGACGCCGATGTCCGGGGCGACCTGGGAACGCAGCGAGCGCAGCACGCGGCCCGTGTCGGCCGCCTCGGGCGGCGCAAAGCTCACGACCTGGCCGCGGGCATGCACCCCGGCGTCGGTGCGGCCCGCCACGCTCGTCGGGAGTGGGCCGGTGTGCTTGAACAGCGCGTCCTCGAGCTCGCCCTGGACGGTGCGGACGTCCGGCTGGCGCGCGTAGCCGTGGAATGCGGTGCCGTCGTACGCGAGGTCGAGCCGGTAGGTCGGCAAGCTCAGAGGCCGAAGAGCGCCAGCACGACGAGGTAGCCCAGCAGGCCGAGGCCTGCCGAGACCAGGCCGTGCTCGAGGCTGACCTCCATCGCCTCCTTCAAGCCGTTGCCGACGATGGCGACCAGCCACAGCGTGCCCAGCACGACCGCCATGATGCCGGGGGTGCCGAGTACCACGAAGGCCAGGATCAGCAGGCGGGTCGGGTACCCGAACCCCACGATCCGCATCACGCCCACGAACTGGCCCGAGCCGCCGAACATGTGGCGCGACGCCGCCCAGGCGATCCCGGAGAAGACCAGCCAGAAGATCAGGCCGGCGAGGATCCAGCTCAGCAGGCCGAAGACGTCGCCGATCCCCACCAGGCCGATGCCGACCAGCAGGTCCGTGCCGAGCACCAGCAGCGCCGCGTCGCCGCTGGCGCGCTCGGTCCACAGCATCCACAGGTACGACTCCCGGTCGAACCGGGCCGCCCCGATCACCCGCTGCGCAATCACGTTCTGCATAGGC
>JBFKDA010000039.1:0-14431 GCA_041619955.1 Acidimicrobiia bacterium
CTCGGCGTTGATGTCGAAGGTCGTCTGGGACGGCAGCGGGATCATCAAGCTGCCGATCAACGAGCCGGCCGAGGGCCTCAAGCGCTCCCAGATCGAGGAGTACCTGATGTTCTACCGCTCGTCGGGCGTGCAGCACGTGGCCATGGCGACCGACGACCTCCAGGAGACCGTCGAGGAGACGCAGCGGCGCGGGCTGGAGACCCTGCGGGTGCCCGCCGAGTACTACGACGACCTGGCGACGCGCATTCCCGACCTCGACGCCGACCTCGGCCGGCTCGCCCGGCTGGGCATCCTGGCCGACGCCGACGAGGGCGGCCACCTGCTGCAGATCTTCACCCGGATGCTGCAGGATCGCCCCACCGTGTTCTTCGAGTTCATCGAGCGCCGCGGCGCCACCGGCTTCGGGCAGGGCAACTTCAAGGCGCTGTTCGAGGCCATCGAGCGCGAGCAGGACAAGCGCGGCAACCTGTAGCCGACGGCAGCTGGACGAGACCGCCTTCGGCGTGTGGGCGATGGAACCCTCCACACGCGTCCAGCGTCCTCACGACGACCCGTTGGGGGGCCGGGATTCCCGCACTGGCTGTGCGGTCCCTCGCCCCCCGTGCCGGGCTTGGCCCAGGGCCGGGGGGCGACCGTTGCCCCGACTTGGCAAGTCGGGTCCGTGTCGCTCCTTCCCGATGCCGGCAAGATGCGCCGTCGGCAGGTTGTGTGACCCTGGAAGCTTCCATTCACCCCTTTGCGCGCTCCCCCCGCCCCAGCTCGCCCAGAGCCGCACTGCTTCGGAGGCGCGCCGCGCCCGACTGCCGCGTCGGTACGCTCCGCGACGATGAGGCCGCCCGCCACGCTCGCCCCGCTCCAGAACCGCAGCTTCCGCTACCTGTGGGCGTCGTCGATCGTCGCGAACCTCGGGTCGCTGCTGCAGACGGTGGCTGCGGCGTGGCTGATGCTGAGCCTCACCGACTCGCCGCTGTGGGTCGGGGCCATCGCCGCCTCCACCACACTGCCGGTGCTGTTCCTCAGCGTCTTCGCGGGGGCGCTGGCCGACGTCGCCGACCGGCGGACGATCCTGCTCGCCGCCCACGGGGTGATGGGCGGCGCCGCCGCGGCGATGGCGATCCTCGACGTCGCCGACCTGCTCACCGCCCCGCTGCTGCTGGCGCTCGGCCTGGCGCTGGGCGTCGGCCTGGCCTTCAACCTCCCGGCCTGGCAGGCGATGGTGCCCGACCTCGTCCCCCGGTACATGGTCGCCAGCGCGGTGGCGCTCAATTCCGTGTCGTACAACGTGGCGAGGGCGATCGGCCCGGCGCTGGGCGGCCTCATCGTCGCCACCGCCGGTCCGGGCCTGGCGTTCACGCTGAACGCCGCCTCCTACGTCGTGGTGATCGCGGCGCTCGCCACGCTGCCGCGCCGGGACGTCCTGAGCGACGAGCCGGAGCCCATCACCACGGCCATGGCCGTCGGGGTCCGCTACGTGCGCTTCACCACCACGCTCCGCTGGCTCGTGGCGGTGGCGGCCGGTTTCGCCCTGACCGGGGCCGCAGTGCAGGCGGTGCTCCCGAACCTGACCCAGGACTCGCTCGACGGCGGCGCCGCGCTGTACGGGGTGCTGCTGGGCGCGATGGGCATGGGAGCGCTCGGCGGCGCCATGTCCCGCCATCGGGCCAGCCAGGTGCTGGGGCGGAGGATGGTGCCGCTGTCGATCGTCGCCTTCGGGATGACGGGCGCGGCCGCCGGGTTGTCGCAGCAGGTCCCGCTGACCGTGGCGGCGATGGTGGGCCATGGCGTGTTCTGGGTGTGGACGCTGGCGACGCTCAACGCCACGGTGCAGCTCGCCTCGCCCGACTGGGTGCGCGGCCGCACGATGAGCATCTACCTCCTGGCCTTCGTGGGGGTGCTGCCGGTGGGCTCGCTGCTCGCGGGTGGCCTCGGCGACCTGGTCGGCGTGCCGCTGGCGGTGGCCGGCTTGTCCGCGGGCACGATCGCATTGGGATTGGCGGCCACCCGGCTGTCGATCCCGACGCTCGACCAGGTGGTGACCCCCGAGCCGGAGCCGGGCTGGGACCTGGTCCCGCACGCCGACACCCACGCCGGCGGTCCGGTTATGGTGGTGAGCACCTGGGTGATCGACGAGGCCGACCTCGCCGGCTTCCTCGGCGCGATGCGGGCGCTACGCCTCCTCCGGCTCCGTACCGGCGCCTACCGGTGGCGCGTCTACCGCAACGCCGACGACCCGCGCCGCATGACCGAGGTGATGGTGCTGCCGTCGTGGGAGGACCACGTCCGCCAGCACCGGCGCATCGACGCCGCGGGGTCCGAGGCACTGCGTCGGGCCCGCGCCTTCGACCGGGACGGCGGCCCGGTGACCCGCCACCTCGTCGCGCTCGACGTCACCGACCCCACCACCGAGCCGCGCTGGGAGCAGCTGGTGGGCGAGCATGACGAGCTGCACCGCCAGGACGACGGCTCGATCCCGATCTCGGGCGCCACGCCCCGTGGCCAGGCGGTCCATCGCGAGCCGTAGCCTGGCCGCCATGCAGATCGTCGAGGTCGGGCCCCGGGACGGGCTCCAGAGCGAGGCCGCCACGCTGGCCACGGCCGACAAGGTCGAGCTGATCCGCCGGTGCCTCGCCGCCGGTGCCCGGCGCGTCGAGGTCGCCAGCTTCGTGCACCCGAAGCTCGTCCCGCAGATGGCCGACGCCGAGGACGTGGTGGCCGCGCTACCTGACGACCCCGGCGTCTCGTACATCGGGCTGGTCCTCAACCGGCGCGGGCTGGAACGGGCGCTGGCCACCGCGGTCGACGAGGTCAACTTCGTCGTGGCAGCCGCCGAGGGCTACAACCTCCACAACGCCAACGCCCCGGTGGAGGACACGATGGCGGAGATCGAGACGATGCTGCCCGCCGCCCGCGAGGCCGGCAAGCGCACCTCGGTCACGGTCAGCGTGGCGTTCGGCGACCCGTTCGACGGCGAGGTGCCCACCCGACGGGTGGCGGAGCTGGCAGCCCGCGCCGCCGCCGCCGGTGCGGACGAGGTGGCGCTCGGCGACACGATCGGTGCCGGCGTACCGAGCGACGTCACCGACCGCCTCGGCGCGGTGCGCCGGGCGGCGCCGGGCGTGGCGCTGCGCGGCCACTTCCACAACACCCGCAACACCGGCTACGCCAACGCAGTCGCCGCCGCGGTGGCCGGGATCGACGCACTCGACGCCGCGGTCGGTGGCTACGGCGGCAGCCCGTTCGCGCCGGGCGCCGGCGGCAACGTGGCGACCGAGGATCTGGCCCACCTCCTCGAGCGGATGGGCATGCGCACCGGGCTCGACGCCACCGCGCTCGCCGCCACGGCCACGTGGCTCGCCACCCGCCTCGGCACGCCGGTCGCCGGGATGCTCTCCCGGGCCGGGCCGTTCCCCCCGCCCGTTACCGACTCGTAACCACCGGGTGACCGGGCGGCGAAACCCGCTCGCGACGCTGGCAGGGACGCGAGCAAGGGAGCGGAGCCGTGGCCAGGACGATCCTCGCGATGGCGATGCTCCTCGTGGCCGCCGCATGCGGCGACGCCGCCGCCCCGGCGCAGCCGGTTGAACCCAGCACGACCGACACCACGCTTGCGGCGGCCACGACGCTCGCCGTCACCACCACCACGACGCCTGGGTGGGACACCGCGGCGGCGGCGTCGCTGGTCGAGACGACCCTGGCCGCCCACGGCTGGCGGCTACCGGCCGGAGACGCGTTCACCGACCTCGCCGCCGACGCATGCAGCCGCGAGGTCTCGCAGCCGCTCGACGCCGTGATCTTCGGCGACCAGCTGGTCGCCGACGTGCTCGGCCCCGGCGGGCCACCGCCGACGACCGAGCAGCGGCGGGCTGCGGCGCGGCTCGGCTGGGCGCTCGCCGCGGCGTCCTGCCCGGACCGGGTTCCGGATCTCGCGGCCGGGCCACCCGACCTGGCGCAGCTCCCCCCGTGCGACCGCATCCGGTGGCAGCCGCACGTCCTCCCGTGGGGCGGCGATCCCCGGCCGGCCGACCGGGTGCGGGTTCCCGGCGACGGCACCCTCGAGCTGGCTTGGGACGGGCCGACCGGCGAGGCGCTCACGGTGACGTGGGGACGGGGCGGCGAATTCACCTCGGCGCTCGCGACCGGGGAATCCACCCACGGCTTCGGCGCCGCCACGTACGGCCCCGCTTCCCGGATGGGAACGACGGCCTGGGTCACGGCCACCGATCCGGCCGTGACCGTGGCGTGGGAGGGCGGCCCCCAACCCTGCGACGGCGTCGTCGCAGTCCTGGAGCCCAACCTGGCCGAGCGGGACGAGGTCGCGCTGATCGCCGCGGCGATCCTCCCGCCCCTGAGCATCGGGATGAACGACGCCGAGCTGCGGGTCTGGGAGGCTGCGCTCGCGCTGCGGGGGTACGAGCACGTCGGTGGCGAGCCGTCCCACGGCGGCGGCGATGCGGCCACGTCCCTGCGGGGACCCGACGGCACGGGCTACGGCGTCCGCGCGGTGCCGGTCGACCTCGCCGCCGACCTGCCCGCCGGTTTCGAGGTGCGCGAGCAGGCGACCGTCGTCGGCGTCGACCTCGCCGTCGCCGTCGACCCGGCCACCGGCAGGTGGCTGGCCCGCGGCATCGCCGACGGCTACGCCGTCGAGATGTCGGCCGACGCCGGGCGGGCGGAGCTCCTGGCATTCGCCGCCGCCTGGCTCACGGCCTGGCTCGCCGCCTAGTCTCGGGCGGGATGGCCCACGTCCCGCCGGTCCCCTACGACGACGCCGGACCCGAGCTGCGACACGAGTACGACAAGGCGCTGCGGCGCGCCGGCCGCATCTGGAACATCGTCTCGATCCAGAGCCACAACCCCGCGGCGCTCGGGGACAGCATCCGGCTCTACGGCACCGTGATGTTCGGCGCCTCCCCGCTCACCCGGGCCCAGCGCGAGATGATCGCCGTGGTCACCTCGCAGGTCAACGAGTGCGCCTACTGAATCCGGGCGCATCTGCACGACCTCCGGGACGAGGTCGCCGACCAGGAAATGGTGGACCGGTTCGCCGCCGATTGGCGCACGGCGGGCCTCGACGATGCCACCGCGGCGCTGCTCTCCTACACGGAGAAGCTCACCCGCCGGCCGCGCGAGTGCGGCGCGGCCGACGTCGACACGCTGCGGGCGGCCGGCTGGGACGACGTGGCGATCACCGACGCCACCCAGGTGGTGAGCTACTTCAACTACATCAACCGCATCGCCGAGGGGCTCGGCGTCGAGCCCGAAGGCTGGATCGACGAGGTCGGGCGGGAGCGGTGAGGAGGCTGGCGGCGACGGCGGCCGTCGCGCTCGCCCTCGCGGCCTGCGGCGACACCACCACGACGTCGCGGGGGCCCCTCCCCACCGATGTGGCGGCCACCTCGACCTCCACGACCGCGGCGGCGCCGTCCACGACGGCCAGCCGGGCGCCGACGACCAGCCGGGCGCCGACCCCCGAGACCACCGAGGGGCCCGAGCCGAGCTGCTGCGACGAGGTCCCGCAGGTGGTCGTGGCCGGACGCGACGGCATCGCCGTGACCGGCGGCACCGCGGTGGTCGGTCCGGCGGACGGCGGCGCCTGGGTCACCGCGATCCCCGACGGCGCCGGCGGCCTCGTCTACGCCGGCGTCGGGCAGGACGTCGCCCAGATCGTCTGGTGGTGGCCGGCGGGAGCGCTCGATCCGGTGCTGGTGTCGTTCAAGCCGGGGCGCATCCTGTGGGACGCCGCCGTCATCGACGGAGCCCCCACCGCGATCGTGGTCGACGACCCCGACCCGTCGCCGGACTCCGAGCCGGAGGCAGTCCTGCAGCTCTTGCCGCTGTTCGGCGGCGACCCGATCGACGTCGCCGACCTCACCCCCGGCGCGGTGGCGCAGGTTTCCTACGCAGCCGGGCGCTTCCTGGTCGCCGAGAACGTCGAGGGCTGCGCGGTGCTGCGGGCCTTCGACGCCACCGGCGGACCTGTCGACATGGGCCTGCCGGACCAGGTCTGCGAGGCGACCGTCACCGGCGCGGCCCTCGCCCCGGGCGGCGAGCGGCTCGCCTACGCCCTGGTCGAATCCGGCGCCGCCGGCGCTCCCACCGCGGCGGCCGTCGTGCTGGTCGGGCCCGGCGGCGAACCGGCCACCCGCCGGCTCGGCCTGGAGCCGGACACGATGACCGGTGCGGTCGACTACGACGGGCGGTGGGTGCTCGTGGAAGGCGCATTCGACGAAGCGGCCGGCGGGCGGCCGGCGCTCGTCGCCGACACCGCGTCCGGGGAGCCACTCCCGGCACCGCTCGGCCCGATCGGCAACGGGTTCCGCTTCCTAGCCGGGCCGCTGGAGATCGAGGCCGAGTAGCTCGCCCAGCTCACGGAGCGCCGCGGCCGGATCGCCCACCTTGATGGTCGCCATCCCCATGCGGCTGGCCGGCTTGAGGTTGCGGCCCATGTCGTCGAGGAACACCGTCTCGGCCGGCGGGACCGCCAGCAGGCCCACCGCATGCTCGTAGATCCGTGGGTCGGGCTTGCGCATGCCGACGACGCACGACTCGACGAAGACGTCGAAGCGGTCGCGCAGGCCGTCGAAGCGAGCCGCAGCGGGCGCGGGCTCGGCCCAGTTGTTCGTCAGCGCCCCGACCCGCAGGCCGCGATCCCGGATGGTGCCGACGGCCCGGACCATCTCCGGCCGGGGCCGCACGGCCTCCTCGATGCGGCGCATCAGCTCGACGGCGGAGAAGCCGATTCCCAGCTCCTCGCCCTCGGCTTCGAAGGCGGCACAGAACTCGCCGAACGCCAGCTCGCCCCGCTCGTGGCGGGCCCACGCCCCGTCCTCGCCGTGGAGCCGGACCACTCGGGCGAGCTCCATCTCGCCGAGGCCCAGCTCGGCTTCGTAGCTGCGGATCGCCGGCAGCGGCGACCCCAGCACGACCCCGCCCAGGTCGAAGATGCACGCGGCGAACGTCACGCCAGCCCGACGTCGTGTCGGAGCCAACTCAGGAAGAGGCGCTTCGCCATCGCCGCGCCTTCCTCGGCGCCGGCCTCCATCTCGGCGAGCAGGTCGGCGCGATCGATCCCGGCGCGTGCGAAGTGATCGAGCCCCTCGGTGGCCGCCCACCCCCGGGCGATCGCCGGCGTCGCCTCGGGGTGGGGCTGCAACCCCAGCGCGGACCCCTTCCGGAACGCCTGCGGGTACCGGTCGGTGGACGCAAGCAACGTCGCGCCCGGGGGCAGGTCCCAGGTGTCCTGGTGCCACACGAGCGTCGGACGGTCCAGCTCCCGGACCACCGGGTCGTCGCCCACCACGTCGACGGCGAGGTAGCCCAGCTCGATCTCCGGAGCCAGGTACGCGCGGCCTCCCAGCGCGTCGGCCAGCAGCTGGCAGCCCAGGCAGATGCCCAGCACCGGCACGCCGGCGCCGACGGCCTGAGCCAGGAAGCCTTTCTCCTCGGCGAGGAACGGGTAGCGATCGTCGTCGTAGGCCCCCATCACGCCGCCGAGGGACACCACCGCCCCGCACTCGTCGACGGCCGGCAGGGCGGCGCCCGCGTGGAGCGGCACCCGCTCGGCGGGAACCCCGGCCGCGGCCAGCGCGTCGTCCAGCAGGCCGGGCGGGATATCGGCGCCGTGCTCGAGGATGACGATCGGCTGCACGCCCGGCACGGTAGCGGGACGCAAAGTCGGCTCCTCACTAGGCTCCGCGCACGCTACGGAGGGGCCAGAAACTGAAGGGCGCGCTCGTCATCCTCGGGGTCTTCGCCGCGCTGCTGGCGGGCCTCATCGTGGTGTTCACGCTCGGCGAGATCCCGGCACTGGTCGTCGTGGTGGCGATCCTCGGCGCGACCGTCTTCGGCGCCGCCGCCTCCCCGGAGACGGCGAACCGGGTGCTGGTCGGCATCGCCGGGCTGGCCATCCTCGTGGCCGGGTATGCCGCCTGGACCGGGTTCCAGATCTACCAGGCGCTCACCAGCACCGGCGGCCAGGTCGCAGCCGCCGACCCGACGGCGCTCGCCTCGGCCGAGGCCAAGCTCGCCGCAATCGACGGCCTCGCCGGATTCCGCCTGGTGCTCACCGAGGCCGAGATGACCGCCTACGTGCTCGACGCGCTCGCCGAGAACGAGGACAACCCGCTGGAGTCGGTGACGCTCGACGTGGTCGACCGGCCCGGCGAGGAACAGGGAAGGGTCATGTTCACCGCCGACTTCCAGGGCGGCCGTGTCGGCGGCTCCGGGGCCGTCTCGGCCCGGCTCGTCGCAGGCGCAGTGAAGGTCAAGCTGGAGAGGGTGGAGCTGGGCGCCTTCACCGTGCCCGGGATCGCCGAAGGCGCGCTGGAGGACCTCGTCGAGTCGATCGCGGACCTCAACGACGCCCTCGCCGCGGCCGGAGCCGACGTCCAGGCGATCGACATCGGCAACGACCAGATCGTCGTCGTCGGTACCCAGACCAGCCTCGACCTGCTCACGTCGGAGGCCCTGCTGTCGACGCTCCAGGATCAGATCGCCGCCGCCGGCACTGCGGTGAGCCCGCCACCGGAGCGCCTGGGGCCGGGCCGGCTCAACGCGCCCGTCGGGACCACCGCCGGCTCCGAGCCGTTCTACGTCGCGCTGGGCGACTCGCTGGCAGCCAACGTCGGCGTCGCCGAAGCGCTGGACGGCTACGTCTCCCGGTTCCACAACCAGCTCGAGATCATGGACGCCGCCACCTACGGCCTCCACAACTTCGGTGTGTCCGGGGAGACCACCGGCACCCTCATTCGCAGCGGGCAGCTCGACGCGGCCGTCGATTTCATCACCGGCCGCGACGTCGACTACGTGACCATCGACATCGGCGCCAACAACCTGCTCGGCCACCTGGGCTCCGACGACTGCTCGGAGTCGCTGGCGGCACCGGCGTGCGCCGAGCGCCTCGACGACGCGTTCGCGACGTACGACGACGACCTCGACGTGATCTTCGCGGCGCTCACCGAGGCCGCTCCCGACGCCACCATCGTCTTCATGAAGGCGTACAACCCGTTCAGCCTCGGCTTCGCCGACGCCGTCGCGTTCGAGCGACAGAGCGACCAGGTGCTGGCCGACTTCAACGCAATCGCCGAACAGGTCGCCGCCGCCTACGGCGTCGTGGTCGCAGACGGCGAGACCCCGATGCGGGGCACCACCGCCGCCACCACCCGCATGCTCGACGCCGAGCCCGACATCCACCCGAACCCGATCGGCTACGACATCCTGGCCTGCGCGATCCTGGAGAGCGTCGGGGGCACCTGCCCGGCGCCGTAGCCGGGGGTAGGGTCGGCCGGGGCGCGCGGGCGCTCAGCCCAGGTCGAGGCGCATCACCGGGCGGGTGGGGGAGCGACGGGCGATCTCGCGGAAGCCCGCCTTCGCGAACAGCGACATCGGGCCCATCCACGCGAACTCGTCGGCGGTGTGCCCGTCCTTGGCGTACCCCTCCACCGCCGGCGCACCGTGCTGGCGGGCAAAGGCAACTGCGGCGTCGAGCAGCGCTCCCGCCACCCCCTGACCGCGGTGGTCGCGGTGGATCACGAAGCACGCCACCGACCAGACGAGCACGTCGTCGACCGGCTTGGTGACCCAGGAGCGCTGGATCCGCCCGTACCGTTCCCGCGGCCCCACTGCGACCCACCCCACTGCGGTGCCGTCGCGATACCCCAGCAGCCCGGGGGCCGGCCCGTCGTCCACCAGCCGATGCATCGCCGCCCGGTTGCCGGCGTTGCCGTTGGCCTCGAACTCCTTGGTGCCGAGGATCGGGAACATGCACCAGCAGCCGCCCCAGGCGCCGCGTGGCCCGAACAGCGCGGCGAAGTCGTCCCAGCGGTCCGCAGTGAGCGGATGGGGGTGAAGGCTCATCCGAACAGCACGAGGTCGGCGGGATCGGCGCCGGAGAGGCGGTAGCGGGCCGGGTCGGGCCGGCGCCCGCCGCAGAGCCGCACGAACGTCTCGACGTCGGTCGCCAGCGCGCCGCTCGGCTCGCGGTCCGGCCCGAAGCGCAGGCGGCGGGCGCCGAGATCCACGGTCAGCGTGCACGACGCCGTCGCGACGCTGCGCTCCGCCAGCAGGTCGACCGCCAGCTCCGCTCCTGCGCTGCTGTACGGGTCGGGCGCCCCGAGCGGCTCCCGCACGTCGCCACCGTGCATCCACTCCCCCACCCCGATCGCGTCGAGGCGCCCGCCTGCGGCGTCGATCGCCGCGGCAGCATCCACGTAGCCCGCGTGCAGCTCGGCGAGCACGTCCGCCAGCGGAAGGTCGCGGCGGGCGTCGACGTCGCGCTGGTTGTCCTCGGGGGTGAACCGGTGGAGGTCGCCGCTCGCGGTGCGGGTGAGCGCGGCGGCGCAGTGGGCGAGCACGTCGCGCACCGACCAGCCGTCGCAGACCGTCGGCAGGTCGAACGCCGCCGCCGGCGCAGCGGCGAGCACCTCCCCCAGCGCGTCGGCCTCGATCAGCAGCAGACGAGCGGCGGGGCGCATGGCCGCATGCTACGCGGCAGGCGGCCGCCCGAGCCGCCGCAGGACGCGCCCTAGGCTGCCCCGCATGCTGCGCTGCGCCGTCGACCACCCGTCCGCATCCTTCCGTCACGGCGTCGCCTCGGCCCTCGACCCGGCGCGTTTCGAGGTCGTGGAGGGCGAGGAGGCCGCGGACGCCGACGTCGTGCTGATGCTGATGACCAGCGACGACACGAGCTTGACCCCGGAAGCCAGCGGCGCCACCGTGGTGGCCCTCGTCGAAGAGCTCGCCCCCCACCTGTACCGGCGGGCCCTGGCGCTCGGCGCCGACGGCGTGTGCCACGACCAGCTGCCGCCCGACGTGATCGTCGACGTGGTCGACGCGGCGGTGAGCGGCGAGGTGACCCTGCCCGCCGAGGTGGCGCGGCGCCTCGCGGTGGCCGCGCCCGAGCGATCGGCTCCCCAGTTACTGACCGACGAGGAGCGGGGCCTGTTGCAGCGGCACGCCGACGGCGCCTCGCTCACCGAGCTGGCCCGCACCGAGCACCTCGGCGAGCGCACGGTGCGCCGCCGGTTCCAGAACATCTGCCTGAAGCTCGGTGCGGACACCCGGGCCGAGGCGATCAAGCGCGCCACCCAGCTCGGCATCATCGGCTGAGCCGAGCCGCGCGGACGCGGGGTAGCGTGGTCGCCGAGCCCAGCCGAGGAGCGCCGATGCGGTACGAGAAGCAGCGAGCCCAGGTCGACGACCTCACGATGGCCTACGTCGAGGTCGGCGAGGGCGACCCGATCGTGTTCCTCCACGGCAACCCGACGTCGTCCTACCTGTGGCGCAACGTGATCCCCCACCTCGAGGGGCTCGGGCGGTGCATCGCCCCCGACCTGGTCGGCCACGGCGACTCCGACAAGCTGGCGGAGAGCGGGCCCGGCGCCTACCGGTACGTCCAGCACCGGGCGTACCTGTTCGCGCTGCTCGACCAGCTCGGCGTGTCCGACGACGTGACCCTCGTCGTCCACGACTGGGGCTCGGCGCTGGGCTTCGACTGGGCGTTCCAGCACCAGGACGCGGTCAAGGGCATCGCCTACATGGAGGCGCTGGTGAAGCCGGTGTCGTGGGCGGACTGGCCGGAGCAGGCCCGCGGGGTGTTCCAGGGATTCCGATCCCCGGCCGGCGAGGAGATGGTGCTCGAGAAGAACGTCTTCGTGGAGGCGGTGCTGCCCGGCTCGATGATGCGGGCGCTGACCGAGGAGGAGATGGCCGAGTACCGCCGTCCGTTCGCCGCCCCCGGCGAGGGGCGCCGCCCGACGCTGACCTGGCCGAGGGAGATCCCCATCGACGGCGACCCTGCCGACACCCACGACATCGTCAGCGCCTACTCCGAATGGCTGACACGCAGCGACGTGCCCAAGCTGTTCGTCAACGCCGAGCCGGGGGCGATCGTCCAGGGCGCCACCCGGGAGTTCTGCCGGTCGCTGCCCAACCAGACGGAGGTCACGGTGAAGGGCGTCCACTTCATCCAGGAGGACTCCCCCGACGAGATCGGGCAGGCGATCGCGGCCTGGTACCGCGGCCTGTAGCCGCCTCAGCCGCGGTAACGGGCGCGCAGCTCGCGGCGCATCACCTTGGCGCTGGCGGTGCGCGGCAGCGCCTCGACCGGCACCACGTCGTGGATCTTGAACAGCGGGTTGAGGTCGGCCCGGATCGCCGCCTGCAGCTCGCCGTGCGACACCTCGGCGCCAGCCTCCGGGACGACGTAGAGCACCAGGCGGCTCGGTCCGCCGCCGGCCGGCTCCACTGCCACCGCAGCCACCTCGGCGACCCCGGCGACCTTCCCGGCCACCCGCTCGATCTCCGCCGAACTGACTTTGATGCCGCCGAGGTTCATCGTGTCGTCGATGCGCCCGTGCGACCGCCAGTAGCCGCCTGCGAGCGCCTCGAGGTGGTCGCCGTGGCGGCGCAGGCCGGGCGCCGGGGTGCCCGCGTAGTACACCTCGTGGTGGTCGCGGTTCAGCAGCTCGGTGCTGAGCCCGATGGACGGCGGCCGCAGGAACACCTCACCCGAGTCGGTGGGCCGGCCGTCCTCGTCCAGCAGCACGAAGTCGAGCCCGAGCGCCGGGGTGCTGAATGCGCCCGGCACCGCCGGCTGCACCACCGTGCCGGTGACGTAGCCGCCGGCGATCTCCGTGCCGCCGCAGTACTCGATCACCGGTCGGCCGCCGGCCGCGGCCATCAGCCAGCGCACGTCGGCGGCGTTCGAGGCCTCCCCCGTCGAGCTGAACAGCCGGATCG
Organism: Acidimicrobiia bacterium; assembly: GCA_041619955.1. Taxonomy (GTDB): domain Bacteria; phylum Actinomycetota; class Acidimicrobiia; order Spongiisociales; family JAOTWH01; genus JBFJZV01. The sequence continues at coordinate 12,739 of JBFKDA010000039.1, forward strand.
CCGACCAGTCGGCGCCGGAGAGCGCGTCACCCGCCCGCCAGGCGGCGACGAGGCTCGGGACCACGCCCAGCATCGTGACGCCGGCGTCCTGGACGAACCGGGCGAAGCCCGCTCCGGTCGGCACGTCGCCGTACAGCGCGAAGGCGGCGCGGTTGATCAGCGAGGCGAAGATCAGCCAGGGGCCCATCATCCAGCCGAGGTTGGTGGGCCAGGCGACCACGTCGCCCGGCTTGATGTCGTGGTGGAAGTGCCCGTCCATCGCCGCCTTGATCGGTGCGGTCTGCGGCCACGGGATCGCCTTCGGGTCGCCGGTGGTGCCCGACGAGAACAGCACGTTGACGTGCCGGCCGGGCGCGCCGGGGACGAGCCGGAACGGCTCGGCCGGACCGAGGAAGTCGGCCCAGCCCACGTCGCCGGGGCGGAGCTCCGCGCCACCGCCGCTGTCGACGACGACGGCCCGGGGAGCGCCGGCCGCCACCACCTTGGCGTACATCGGCAGCTCCCTGCCGCCGCGGACGATCCGGTCCTGGGTGACCACGGCCGCGGCGCCGGCGATGCGGAGCCGGGTGGCGATCTCGCCGGGGGCGAAGCTGTCGGCGATCGACACCACCACTCCGCCGGCGGCGACGATCCCGAGATAGGCGGCGCACGCCTCGAGCGTCATCGGCATCGCGATCGCCACGCGATCGCCCGGCGCCAGCCCGGCGGCCACGAACCCGTGCGCGACGCGGTCGACCAGCGTGCGCAGCTCGCCGTAGGTGACCCGGCGCACCTCGCCCGCCCGCCCATGGACGACTGCCACCCAGCCCGGATCGGCGGTGAAGCAGCTCGCGACGATGTTGAGGCAGGCGCCCGGCAGCCAGTCGGGCGCCTCCGGGCCGCTCCCGGTGGCGAGGACGGCGCGGGGCGGCTCGACGAACACGATGCCGAGCCGGTCCAGCACCGCCGCCCAGAAGTCGGCGCGGTGGTCCACCGACCACCGGTGCAGGTCGGCGTACGTCGCCAGGCCGTGCTCGCGGCCGAACGACGTGGCGTTGGCGGCTGCCACGACCTCGGGGCTCGGCGCCCATGCCGGCTCGGGTGCTGCGCGCATCGGCCACGAGGCTAGAGGCCTAAGTTGGCGCTGCTACGTGCCGATGACAACTACCTTGATGGCGACGACCAACCCGGGGGTGGGGAAATGACCGATCACGGACAGCCGGACCAGAGCGGGACGGTGCAGCCGGGGCAGCCGGCGCCGATCGTCCCGGCCGAGCCCAAGCGAGCCGGCCGGCCAGCATGGATGAACTTCGTCCTCGGCGCAGTAGGGGTGCTCGTCCTCGTCGGGGTCGCAACGGCGGCGGTCGTGGCGCTGCAGCGTGCCCAGTTCGGCCCGCGCATGGCCACCGCCGAAGCGCTGCCCGTCTCCACCGCGGTGTACATGAGCTTCGACCTCGAAGGGGTCGCCGAGTTCGACCGCGTCATCGACGCGTTCGACTCCGTGGCGGCGGAGGCCGGGCTGGAGCCCGGGACCGACGTGCTCGACCTCCTCGACGAGCAGATGCTCGCCGAGTTCGGGATGCAGACCGCCGACTTCGAGCCGTGGATCGGCCGCGATGTCGGCGTCGCGGTGCTCGACCTCGACTTCGAGCAGGCCGCGCTTGGCGGGACGCCCGGCTCGGTGGTCGTGGCGGCGGAGGCCGGGCTGGAGCCC
>JBFKDA010000040.1:0-14361 GCA_041619955.1 Acidimicrobiia bacterium
TCCTGATCGGCGTGGTGGCGACGGTGGACTGGCGCACGGCGCTCGTGCTCGCCGTCGTCGTCCCGATGGTCCCGGGCCTGCTGCGGTTCATGGAGCGGCGGTTCGCATCGGTCAGCACCCGGTACCGGGAGACCGCCGACCAGCTCGCCGCGCGCTTCCTCGACGGCATCCAGGGGCTGCGCACCCTCAAGGCGCTCGGCCGGGCCGGCGACTACGGCGACCGGCTCGCCGCCGACTCCGAGCGGCTGCGCGCCGACACGATGGCGCTGCTGCGCGTCAACCAGCTCGCCCTGCTCGCCGTCGACTCGCTGTTCACCCTCGGCACCGTCGTCGCCGCGGCGGGGATGGCCGCCTGGCGCGCCTCGGCGGGCGCCGTCAGCGTGGGCGAGGCGGTCGCGATCGTGCTGCTGGGCGCGATGCTGATCGAGCCGCTCACCGGCATCGGCCGGTTCTTCTACGTGGGCGCGATCGGCCGCGCCGCCGCCAAGCAGGTCGGCGAGCTGCTCGCGACGGCGCCGCGGCCCGCCGTCGCTCCCGACATCGGCGGTCCCGCGCCCGGAGGCGTGCCGCCCGGCGCCGTCGTGCTCGACCAGGTCCGCGTTTCGTACCCCGACGGGCCGGTGGCGCTCGACACGATCTCGCTGCGCGTCGAGCCCGGCGAGCGGGTGGCCCTGGTCGGTCCCTCGGGGGCCGGCAAGTCGACGCTGGCAAAGCTCGTGGTCGGCCTGCTGACGCCGGACGCCGGCACCGTCCGGGTCGGCGGGCGGGCAGTCCTGGTCTCCCAGCGCCCGTTTCTGTTCCACGGCACGGTGGCCGACAACCTCCGGCTCGCGGCTCCCGGCGCCACCGACGACGAGCTGTGGGCGGCGCTGGCGGCCGTCGACCTCGCCGACCGCTTCGAGGGCCGCCCGGCGCGGCTCGGCACCCTCGTCGGCGAGCGCGGGCTGCGGCTCAGCGGCGGGGAGGCGCAGCGGCTCGCCATCGCCCGCGCCCTCCTGGTCGACGCCGCGGTGGTGGTCCTCGACGAGCCCACCTCCAACGTCGACCTCGACACCGAGGCCCACATCCGGCGAGCACTCGACCGGCTGACTGAGGCCAGGACCGTGCTGGTGATCGCCCACCGCCGCTCCACCGTCGCGGGCGCAGACCGCACGGTGCGCCTCGAAGCCGGCCGCGTCGCCACCGGGGCCGGCACGTGACCGGCACCGCCGGCCGGCTGCTCGCCATGCTCCGTCCCCACAGCGCGCTGATGGTGGCGTCGATGGCGTGCCGGGTGGCCAACCAGGGGCTGGGCGTGGCGATCCCCGCCCTTGCCGCGGCGGGCGTGGTGCGGGTGGCGGCCGGCGCGCCGGTGGGGACGCTGGTGGCCTGGCTGGCGCTGCTCGCGGTGGTGAAGGGCTCGTTCCGGTACCTCGAGCAGCTCAGCGGCCACGCCATCGCGTTCCGGCTGCTCGCGCAGTTGCGGACCGACACCTACCGCCGGATCGTCCCGCTCGCCCCTGCCGGGCTCGACGACGCCCGGTCGGGCGACCTCGTGGCCCGGGTCGTCGGCGACGTCGACCGCGTGGAGCCGTTCTACGCGCACACCCTGGCGCCGCTGGCCTCTGCGGCGCTGGTTCCGCTCCTGACGGCGGCCGGCCTCGCGGTGTGGGTCGACCGGCTGGTGGCGGTGGCGTTCCTCCCGTTCCCGCTGCTGATCGTGGCGCTCGTGCCATGGGTGGCCCGCCGCCGGGTCGCCAGCCTGTCGGCCGAGGCGCGCGCGCTGGCAGGCGAAGCCGGCGCGGTGTTCACCGATGCCGTCCAGGGCGCCGAGGAGATCGCCGTGCTGCGGGCGCGCCCCGTGGTTGCGGCGCGCATCGCCGCAGCCACTGCCCGGCACGGGGCGGTCCGCCGCGAGCTGGCCCGGGCCGCCGCCGGGCGGGTGCTCGGCGGGGAGCTGCTGTCGGCCGCGGCCGTCGTGGCGGTGACCCTCACCGCGATCGACAGGTTCGGCGACGGCGCCCTGGGCCTCGCCGCGCTGGCGGGTGCGGTAGCGGCCGCGTGGGTCGGCACCGCGCCGGCGCGGGCGCTCGAGGACGTCGTCCCGGACCTCGAACAGGCGCTGGCCGCCGCCGGGCGGCTGTTCGCGCTCGCCGACCGGGCCCCGCCGGTGGCGCCGGTCGCAGGCGAGGGCCGGCCGCTCGAGAGCGGCCGCGTGGAGTTCCGCGGGGTCGGCGTCGACCTCGCCGGCGAGCCCACGCTGGCCGGCGTCGACCTCGACATCGCCGACGGGGCGTACGTGGCGGTGGTGGGGCCGTCGGGCGCGGGGAAGTCGACGCTGGTGGAGCTGCTGCTGCGCTGGCGCGACCCCGACCGGGGTGCGGTCGAGATCGACGGGGCGGATGTCAGCGGCATCCCCGACCACCACCTGCGGAGCGCCGTGGCCCTGGTGCCGCAGCGACCCGACCTTTTCCACGGCACGCTCGCGGACAACCTGCGCCTCGCCGCCCCCGCCGCCGCCGACCGAGAGCTGTGGGACGCCCTCGACCGGGCGGCCCTCGGTGGCTGGGTGCGGTCCCTGCCACGCGGGCTCGACACCCACGTGGGGGAGCTGGGCGGCACGATGAGCGGCGGGCAGCGGCAGCGGCTCTCCATCGCCCGCGCCCTGCTCCGCGACCCGCGGGTCCTCGTGCTCGACGAGGCGACGTCGGAACTCGACGCCGCCGCCGAACAGGAGGTGCTGGCCGCCGTGGCCGGTGAGGCCGGGGGGCGCACGGTGATCGTGGTCGCCCACCGCATCGACACCGTGGTCGGCGCCGACCGGATCGTGGTCCTCGACCGGGGCCGCGTCGCCGAGGCCGGCGCCCACCACGAGCTGCTGGCGGCCGGCGGCGTCTACGCCGGCCTGTGGCGTCGCCACGAGGACGTCCTCGCCTGACCGCCGGAGGACAGCGCCCCCGATCGAGGTAGATTGCTGGCGAGCGCCGGGGGCTGCCGACTTCCGGTCGGGCCCGAACCGGCGCATCATGTGAGCAGGACGCAACAGACGGGAACCTGCGTGCAGCTGTCGTCGATCAGCTTCGCCTATCCCGAGGTGGGTGGCACCGCCCGTGCCGACCTCGCCCGGCGGTTGCGCCGCGTGCCGCTGCCCGGCACCTTCGTGCTGGCGACCTGCCTGCGGTTGGAGATCGCCGTCGCCGGGGGGCCGGATGCGCTCGACCAGGCGATCGCAGCGGCCTTCGACCCCGTCCCCGAGGCAGGCTCGGGCCAGGTCCGATCGGGCCAGGCCGCCGCCCACCATCTGTTCCGGGTCGCGGCCGGGCTCGAATCGCCGATCCTCGGCGAACACGAGATCCTCACCCAGTTCCGCCAGACCGTCCTGGCCGCCGAGGAGGCAGGAGCCATCGACGGCCTCTTCGCCAAGCTGCTTGAGACCGCGGTGTCGGTGGGCCGCTCGGCCCGGGAGCTGCTGCCCGGCTCACCCCACGACTCGCTGGCGGCCGTCGCCGCCCAGGCCGTGGGCACCGCGACCCGGGTCGCGGTGTTCGGGTCGGGCACGATCGCCCACTCGGTGGTGCACGGCCTGCTCGGGCTCCCGGCGCCGCCGGACGTCACGATCGTGGCCCGCCGGCCCGACAAGGTCGCGATCCCCGGCGTCGACGTCTGGTCGTTCGACCGGGCCCAGGAGGCCCTGGCCGGGTTCCCCGCCGTCGTCTCCGCCACCTCGGCGAAGCGGCGGCTGGTGCCCGAGCACGAGCTGACCGGCCTGCTGGCCGCGCGGGACACGCCCCTGACCCTCGTCGACATGGCGATGCCGCCCGACTTCGCACCGCCGCCCGGCTCGCCGATCGACTATCTCGACATCGACGTGCTGGCCCGCATGGCCTCCCGTCGCGTCCGGAGCGACAAGGCGGACGCCCTCGTCGCCGCGGCGGCTGCCGATGCGTACCGACGGGTCAGCGATCACCACGCGCTCGGCCCGGTGATCGGTGAGCTGATGCGCACGGCCGACGGCATCGTCGGAGAGACGGTCGAGCGCTTCGCCGCCAAGCTCAAGGACGAAGCCGACCGCGCGGTGCTGCGCCAGACCGCCCATACCGTGGCCCGGAAGTTGCTCGCCGACCCGGTCGCCTACCTGCAGTCGCCCGACCGCCGCCCGGAGGCCGTCGACACGATCGCGGAGGCCTTCGGGCTCGAGGATGGCTGAGGTCCGGATCGCCACGCGCCGGTCCCGGCTGGCGATGGCACAAGCACGCTGGGTCGCCGACCGGCTCATCGGGACGGACCCGGACCTCGAGGTGGCGTTCGTCCCCGTCTCCACGAGCGGCGACGTCGACCGCACCACCCCGGTGACCGCCCTCACGCAGCTCGGGGCGTTCGTGCGGGCAGTACAGGACGCCGTCCTCGACGGCGACGCCGACGTGGCGGTTCATTCCTGCAAGGACTTGCCGGTCGCCGGGCCCCCGGGGCTCGTCGCCGTCTACCCGCAGCGGGAGGTGCCGTGGGACGTGCTCTGCGGCGCCGACCTCGCGGAGCTCGCCGCCGGTGCCCGGGTGGGGACGGGGAGCCCCCGGCGCAAGGCGCAACTCCTTGCGCTCCGGCCGGACTTGGTCGTGGACGACATCCGCGGCAACGTCGACACCCGGCTGCGCAAGGTCGCCGACGGCCAGTACGACGCAGTGGTGCTCGCCGAGGCGGGCCTCGTGCGGCTCGGCGCCGGCGATGCGATCGAGCACCGGTTCTCGGTCGACGAGATGGTGCCCGCGCCGGCGCAGGCCGCGCTCGCGGTCGAAGCGATGGCCGGGAGCGCCGCCGCCGAGCTGATCGGCGCCATCGACGACCCCGCCACCCGGCGCGAGGTCGAAGCCGAGCGGGGGGTCCTCGCCAAGACCGGAGCAGGCTGCCGCGCGGCGCTGGGCGTGCTGGCGGCGTCCAGCCCCTCCTTCGGGCTCACCGGCTTCGTCGAGGACGACCACGGCCCGCGGCGCGCCGCCGTCGCCGACGAGGACGCGACCGCCGCGGTCGAGCTGCTGATCGAGGAGCTCGGCCTGTGAGCGTCGAGCGGGTTGCCGTGACCACTGCCCCCGGTCGGGTGGCCGAACGGCTCTCCCGGCTGCTGACCGAGGCGCGCCTCGTCCCGGTGCCGTTGCCGTGCATCCGGGTGGTCGCGGCGCCCGAGGACTCGATCCGGCGGCTGCGCGCAGCTGCCGAGCGGGCAGACTGGATCGTCGTGACCTCCCGCCGCGCCATCGATCACGTCTGGCCGGAAGGCGACATCCCGGCCCACCCGGCCGTCGCCGCGGTCGGGCCGCGCACCGCCGCCGCGGTGCGGGAGGCCGGCGGGCGCGTCGAGATCGTCGGATCCGGAGGCGCCGCCGAGCTGCGCGACCTCCTCGCGGGCCGGGTCGCGGGGCGGTGCGTGGTGTTCCCGCACTCGCGGATCGCCGATCCGGAGACGGCCAGATGGCTGCGGGCCGAGGCGGCCGAGGTGGTGGCCGAGCCGGCGTACGACACGATGCCCGTCCCCCCCGGCGACGATCCCGTCGACGCGGCCGTCTTCGGATCGCCGTCGGCGGTGGCCGGCTGGAGGCTGAGCCGCTCGTTCGATGGCATCCTGTGCGCGGCGATGGGCGAGACGACCGCTGCCGCCCTGGCCCGCGCCGGCGCGCCCGCCGGCACCGTGGCCGAGCGGGGTTTCGCCGAGCTGGTCGGGCGACTCGAGAGGAGTGCGAGGTGAGCACCTACCCCACTGTCCGGGCCCGCCGGCTGCGGCGCACGCCGGCGCTACGCCGCATGGTCGCCGAGACCCGCCTCGATCCCGCGATGTTCGTCCTGCCGCTGTTCGTGGTGCCGGGCGAGGGGATCGAGAAGCCGATCAGGTCGATGCCCGGCCACGCGCAGCTCTCCGTGGACCGCCTCGTCAAGGTGGCCGGCGAGGCCGCCGAGGCCGGCGTCGGCGGCTGCATCCTGTTCGGTATCCCGGACACGAAGGACCCGGAAGGCACCGGTGCGTGGGACCCGGCCGGTCCGGTGCCGGCCGGCATCCGCGCGATCAGGGCGGCCGGCATCGACATCACGGTGTGGGCGGACGTCTGCATGTGCGAGTACACCAGCCATGGCCATTGCGGCGTGCTGGCCGGCGACGCCGTCGACAACGACGCCACGCTGCCGCTGCTGGCGCGGGCGGCGGCGGCCTACGCCGACGCCGGCGCCGACGTGGTCGCGCCGTCCGACATGATGGACGGGCGGGTCGCCGCCGTCCGGGCGGCGCTCGATGACGCCGGCCACGCCGAGCTGGCGATCTGCTCGTACGCCGCCAAGTACGCCAGCGCCTACTACGGGCCGTTCCGGGACGCGGCCGAGTCGGCCCCGGCGTTCGGTGACCGGCGCACCCATCAGATGGACCCGCCCAACGTCCGGGAAGCGCTGCGGGAGGTCGACCAGGACCTCGCCGAGGGCGCCGACATGGTGATGGTGAAGCCGGCCGGCCCCTACCTCGACGTCGTCGCCGCGGTCCGGGCGCGGGTCGACGTGCCGGTGGCGGCCTACCAGGTCTCGGGCGAGTTCTCGATGGTCGAGGCCGCCGCCGCCAACGACTGGATCGACGGCGAGCGGGTGATGCTCGAATCGCTGACCGGGATCGCCCGGGCAGGCGCCGGCGTGATCCTCACGTACTTCGCCACCCGCGCCGCGCGGGCGCTGGAGCACCGTTGACCTCAGCCGAGTGGTACCAGCGGGCGGTCGCCGTCCTTCCCGGCGGCGTCAACTCGCCCGCCCGGGCATTCCGCGGCGTCGGCGGGACCCCCCCGTTCGTGGCGTCGGCGCACGGGCCCTACCTGGAGACCGTCGACGGCGACCGGTTGGTCGACTTCATCTGCTCGTGGGGCGCGCTGCTCCTGGGCCACGCCCGCCCGGCGATCGTCGCCGCCATCGAGGAGGCCGCGCGCCGCGGCAGCTCCTACGGGGTGCCCACCGCGCAGGAGGTGGAGCTGGCCGAGCTGATCACCGAGCTGGTGCCGTCGATCGAGGTGGTGCGCATGGTGAACTCGGGCACCGAGGCCACCGCATCGGCGGTGCGGGTGGCGCGGGCCGCCACCGGCCGGCCGGGGATCGTGAAGTTCGCCGGCTGCTACCACGGCCACGCCGACCCCTTCCTCGTCAAGGCCGGCAGCGGGGCGGCGACGCTCGGCGAGCCGGACAGCCCGGGCGTGCCGGCGGCGACCGTCGCCGACACCCGCGTCGCCGTGTTCAACGACCTCGAGTCGGTCGAGCAGGCGTTCGCATCGGGCGACATCGCCGCCGTCATCGTCGAGCCCGTGACCGGCAACATGGGCGTGATCCCGCCGGCGGCCGGCTTCCTGGCGCGGTTGCGGGAGCTGTGCGACCGCCATGGCGCGGTGCTCATCTTCGACGAGGTGATGACCGGCTTCCGGGTCGCCCGGGGCGGGGCCCAGGAACGCTACGGCGTGACCCCCGACCTCACCTGCCTCGGCAAGGTGGTGGCGGCGGGGACGCCGGCCGCCGCCTACGGCGGGAGGGCCGACCTCATGCGGCGGGTGGCGCCCGACGGGCCGGTGTACCAGGCGGGCACGCTGGCGGGCAACCCGCTGGCGGTGGCCGCCGGGCTCGCCTGCCTCCGCCACCTGCGCGACCACCCCGAGCTGTACGACGCGCTCGAGGACATGGGCGCCCGCCTGGAGCGCCGGCTGGCGGACGCGCTGGCCGCGCACGGCGTGGCGGGATGCGTGCAGCGGGTCGGCGCGATGCTCACCGTGTTCTTCGGCCCGGCCGAGGTGCGGTCGTGGGACGACGCGGCCGGCGTGGACCGGGAGCGGTTCTCGACGTTCTTCCACGCCGCGTTCGACGGCGGCGTGCTGCTCCCGCCCTCGCCCTTCGAGGCTCTGTTCCTGATGGAGGACCACGGGCCCGTTCTTGACGACGCCGCCGCCGTGCTCGCCGCCGCGATCGGCGCCGCCGCGTGACCCGGCCGCTGGTCGAGGCGCTGCGGCGCCGCCCGGTCGACCGGCCCCCGGTGTGGATCATGCGCCAGGCGGGCCGCTACCTGCCCGAATACCGGGCGCTGCGGGAGGGCCGCTCGTTCCAGGAATGCGTCTCCACGCCCGAGCTGGCCACCGAGATCACCCTCCAGCCGATCCGGCGGTTCGGCATGGACGCAGCGGTGATCTTCGCCGACATCATGACGCCGCTGGAGGCCATGGGCGTCGACGTGGAGTTCGCACCGGGGCCGCAGCTGCGCCCCCGCGACCTCGCCGAGGTCGCGGCGCTCGGGCCGCTCGACCCCGACCGGGTCGCCTTCGTGGCCGAGACGGTGCGCCGGGTCCGCGCCGCGGTCCCCGACGAGACGGCGGTGGTCGGCTTCGCCGGGGCGCCGGTCACGCTGCTCGCCTACCTGGTGGAGGGCGGCGGCTCGAAGGACTTCATGCGGCTGCGCGGCGCGCTGCGGGCCGACCCCGGAGCGGCTCGCGCCGCCCTCGGCGTGCTGGCCGAGGCCATGCAGGCCTACCTGGCGATGCAAGCGGCGGCGGGCGCCGACGCAGTGCAGCTCTTCGACAGCTGGGTGGGGCTGCTCGATCGCAGTGGGTTCGCCGACCTGGCCGTCCCGGCGGCCCGGCGCGCCCTCGACGACGTGGGCGTTCCCCGCATCTACTTCGCGCCGGGGGCCGGGCACACGCTCGACCTCCAGCCGGCCGTGGGCGCCGACGGGTACGGCGTCGACTGGCGGCTGCCGCTGGACGAGGCGTGGGCCCGGCTGGGCGACGTCGCCATCCAGGGCAATCTCGACCCGGCAGTGCTGCTCGCCGAGCCGGCGACGATCCGCCGCGAGGTCGCCGATCTCCTGGCGAGAGCCGCGGGCCGGCTCGGCCACGTCGTGAACCTCGGGCACGGTATCGACCGGCACACGCCGCCCGAGCACGTCGCCGCGTTCGTGGAGGCCGTGCGGGGCGGGGCGTGACCTCGGTCCGGGTGGCGGTGGTCGGCGGCGGCCTGGCCGGCCTGCTCACGGGCGTGGCGCTGCTCGACGACGGCGTCGACGACGTGCTGGTCGTCGAACGCGAGCCGGTGCCGGGCGGGGTGGCCCGGACGATCCGGCGCGGCGGGTTCGAGGTGGAGCCGGCGGTGGGGACGCTGCTACGCCCGCATCCCCTCCTCGCCTCGCTCGACTGCGAGCTGGTCCCGGCTCACGACGCAGCCGTCCGCCATGTGTTCACCCGCGGCCGGCTCGTGCCGCTGCCCGCGTCCCCCATGGCGCTGCTGTCCCCGGTGCTGCCGTGGTGGGCCAAGCTTCGCGCCCTCGCCGAGGTCGGGGTGCGCCGGCGGGCGGCCGGGCCCGACGAGACGCTGGACGAGTTCATGACGAGGCGCTTCGGGCGCCGGGCGGGGCGAGCGATCGCGTGGCTGGCGGCGTCGGGCGTGTTCGCCGGAGACCCGGGCCGGTTGTCGGCCAGGGCGGCGTTCCCGGCGTTGCCCGCCTTGGAGGCCGACGCCGGGTCGGTGATCAGGGGGGCAGTGCGGCGGCGGCGAGCCGCCTCCTCCGGGCAGGCCAGGCCGGCGCCGCTCGTGCCGGTTGGCGGGATGTCCGCGCTCGCAGACGCGGCCGCCGCCCGGCTCGGGCCTCGCTTCCGAGCTGCGGCAGCGGTCGATTCGGTCCGGCACGAGGACGGCGGCTGGGTGCTCGAGGGCGACGAGCGGATCACCGCTGCCGAGGTGGTGCTGGCCTGCGGGCCGCCGGCGGCGGCGCGCCTGGTCGACGCCGACCTCGGTGCGGTCCTCGGGCAGGCGGTGGCGGCACCGGTCGTGGTGCTCGGGCTCGGTGGGAGGGGGGCGGCGCCGCCCGGCTTCGGGGCGCTCGTCGGCCGCGACGCCGGGATGGTGAGCCGCGGCGTGCTGTTCGAGTCGTCCTACGCGCCCGGGCGCGCCCCGGCGGGACAGGTGCTGCTACGCGTGATCGCCGGGGGCGCCACCCTCCCCGACGTGGCGGGCTGGCACGACCAGCGGTTGACCGAAGTCGTCGGTGGCGAGGCAGCCCGCATCGTCGGCGGCGAGCCGTCGTGGGAGTTCACCGAGGTCGTCCGGCACCCGGTGGGGATCCCGCAGTACGTGGTGGGCCACGGGGACTGGCTGGCGGAGCTCGACCGGAAGCTCGCCGACCGGCCCGGGCTGCACGTCACGGGCTGGGGTTACCGGGGCGTGGGGGTGAACCACGTCGCGGCGGACGCGGCGGCGACCGCGGCGAGGCTCGCCGGCCAGGAGCCTGCTGGGTGATGCCGTTGCGCAGATCGGCGTCCAGGCGCGCCTGTCGCAAGGACGCAGGTTTCGCCGCTATCAGTGCGATAACGGCGGGACCGAGGACACCGCGAATGGCGATGACTGGCCGTCGAGATGCGTGACATGTATCGCTCAGCGGGCTCCTCTAGAGCACCGCGGCGAGGTCATCGACGACCAGCGCCACCAGCAGCCCGATCACCGCCAGGTGGACGACGGTCACCGGCCAGCGCCAGCGGTGCTGCACCCGGTGGAAGCGGCGAATGCTGACCGCGTTGGCGACCAGCGCCACCAGCCCCACCGGGATGCCGATCGCCGGCCCGACACCTGGCGCCAGCCCGATCAGCGGCGCGACGAACGGCAGCACGACGTAGGCGAGCGTGCACCGGATGCCGGAGACGATGAGCGAGAAGTTGAACGCCCGCTCGGCTTCGGCCGTAGTGGCCGGCGCCGCGAGCACGTCGGTGTCTGCTCTAGCGGTGTCCACGGCGCCCAGGCTACGCCGCGCCGGCTCCAAGTCCGTCGTCACACGGCGACGACCCTGGCGGCGATGCCGGCCGCAGCCAGCAGCGGTCGGAGGTCGTCGGGGTCGCTGCTGAGGACGACGTCGCCGTCGGCGGCGATGAGCGCCAGGGCGGCGTCGATCGGGTCGTCGGTGCCGGCGGCGCCGCACAGCGAACCGGCGGCCCGGCCGAGGGCGTCGTCGATCGGCACGACCTGCACGCCCGGGAGGAACCGAGCGAGCCGGGCTTGCCGGCCCCGGACGTCGCGCCACACCTCGGCGACGATCATCGCATGCGTACGCAACGCGCGGCGCTGCTCGCGGGCGATCTGAAGATCGGAGTGGACCGCCCGCTCGTCTCGCTCGACGGCGATGAGGGCACCGGCGTCGAGGACCAGTGCGGTCACGAGGCGGGCGGGTCGAGTCTCGCCCGCGCCTGCTCCAGCTCCTCTTCGGTGAACGCCCCGTGCTCGGCCTGATACTCATCGAGGAACGCAGCCAGGCTCTCGTGGCGGAGCTTCGCTCGGGCGGCGTCGGCCATCCACGCCGACAGCGGCACTCCGGCGCGGAGCGCCGCTTCCCGCACCTGCGCCGCAATCTCGGCGTCCATCGAGATGCTCATCTTGTCGACCTTCACGGTCGGAATCCTACCGCCGTATTCGTACCACGGTACGAATACCAGATCAACCCCTGCGGCCGCAGCCGCTACCGCGGGGCCGGGTTCAGGTGCTGGTGGTCGCCGGTGCGGAGGTGGCAGGCCGCGAGGTGGCGGGAATCGTCGGAGCGGGGGCGCAGCGCCGGGGCCTCCACGTCGCAGATGCCTTGCACGGCGATCGGGCACCGGGGGTGGAAGTGGCAGCCCGCCGGCGGGTCGATCGGCGACGGCACGTCGCCCTGGAGGATGGTCCGGTTGCGGGGCCGGTCGGGATCGGGGATCGGGATCGCCGACAGCAGCGCCTCGGTGTAGGGGTGGGTGGGCCGCGCGTACAGCGAGTCGCGGTCGGTGAGCTCCACCACCCGACCCAGGTACATCACCGCAACCCGGTCGGAGATGTGCTCCACGACGGCGAGGTTGTGGGCGACGAAGAGCAGCGTGAGCTGGAATTCCGACTGGAGGTCCTTCAGCAGGTTCAGCACCTGGGCCTGCACCGAGACGTCCAGCGCCGACACCGGCTCGTCCGCTACCAGGAACTCGGGGTTCAGCACCAGCGCCCGCGCCAGGCCGATGCGCTGGCGCTGCCCGCCGGAGAACTCGTGGGGGTAGCGCTGGGCGTGGCTCGCCTGCAGCCCGACGGTCTCCAGCACTTTCGTCACCCGCTCCCGCCGCTCGTCCCGGTCGCTGACGCCGTGCAGCCGCAGCCCCTCCTCGATCGAAGCGCCCACCTGGGTGCGCGGGTCGAGCGACGAGTACGGGTCCTGGAAGATGATCTGGGCGCGCCGCCGGAACGGCTTGAGGTCCTTGCCGCCGAGGTGGGTGACGTCCTGGCCGCCGAACTCGATCGTGCCCTCGCTGGGCTCGAGCAGGCGCACCAGCAGGCGGCCGAGGGTCGACTTCCCGCAGCCCGACTCCCCCACCAGCCCGATCGTCTCGCCCTTGCGGATCTCGAGGTCGACGCCGGCCACCGCCTTGACGTTGGCCACCGTCCGCTGGAAGATGCCGCCCTTGACCGGGAAGCGCTTGACCAGGCCCTCGGTGCGCACCAACGTCTCAGCCATCGGCGCCTCCGCCGGATGGGTCGACAAGGCCGCGTGGGTAGAGCCAACAGCGCACCTTGTGGCCAGGCAGCTCCTCAAGCAGCTCGGGCTCCTCCTGGGTGCAGATCTCGAGGCCGTGCTCGATCCGGGCCACGCACCGGGACGCGAACCGGCAGCCGGGCGGCAGGTCGATGAGCGACGGCACCACGCCCGGGATCGTTTCGAGCACGTCGGTGAGCTGGCCGAGCACCGGGATCGACCCGATGAGCCCCTGGGTGTAGGGGTGGAGCGGGTTGGCGAACAGCGAGCGGACGTCGGTCTCCTCGACGATCCGCCCGGCGTACATCACCGCCACCCGGTCCGCCATCTCGGCGACGACCCCGAGGTCATGGGTGATCAAGAGCACCGCCGTGTTCGACTCCCGCTGGAGGTCGCGCATCAGGTCGAGGATCTGCGCTTGGATCGTCACGTCGAGCGCCGTGGTGGGCTCGTCGGCGATGAGCAGCTCCGGCTCGCACGACAGCGCCATCGCGATCATCACCCGCTGCGCCATGCCGCCCGACAGCTCGTGCGGCCACGCCCTGGCCCGCGACTTGGGGTCGGGGATGCCCACCTTGGCGAGCATCTCGATCACCTTCTCCTCCTCGACGTCGTCCTTCCAGTCGCGGTGGAGCTCGAACACCTCCTTGATCTGCACGCCCGCCCGGTGCACCGGGTTGAGCGCCGACCCGGGCTGCTGGAAGATCATCGCGATGTGCTCCCCACGCAGGTCGCGCATCTCCTCCTTGCCCATGTCAACGATGTTGCGGCCGTCGAACAGCACCTCGCCCGCCACGATCTTGCCGGGGTGGGAGACGAGCTGGATGATCGACAGCGACGTCACCGACTTGCCGCAGCCGGACTCGCCGACGAGGCCAAGCACCTCGCCCCTGTTGATGTGGAACGACACCCCGTCCACGGCGCGCACCACGCCGTCGCGTGTGAAGAAGTGCGTCTCGAGATCCTTCACGTCGAGCAGCCGGTCGCCGGCCTTGCCCCGCCCCTTGGCCGTGGCCTGCGCGGTGTCGGTCATCGGTTGAGGGTGGGGTCGAGTGCGTCGCGCAGGCCGTCGCCCATCAGGTTGAACCCCAGCACGGTGATCATGATCGCCAGCCCGGGGAAGAACACGAGGTGCGGCGCGGTGAACACCGTGTTGCGCTCGTTGGCGAGCATCGATCCCCACTCGGCCAGCGGGGGCTGGGCGCCGAGGCCGAGGAACGACAGGCCGGCCGCCTCCAGGATCGCGGTGGCCACGCCGAGCGTCGCCAGTACCACGAGCGGCGTCAGCGCGTTGGGGATGATCCGCCGCATGAGGATCTGGCGGGGCGCCGCGCCCAGGGCCACCGAGGCCGCCACGTAGTCGGCCTCCTTCACCGCGAGCACCTGGGCGCGCATGACGCGCGCGTAGCCCGGCAGCGTGACGATCGCGATCGCGATGAGCGCGTTGCGAAGCCCGGGGCCGAGCACCGCGACGATGGCGATGGCGAGCAGCAGCGACGGGAAGCCCAGCACGACGTCCATGATCCGCATGATGATGTTGTCGATCCACCCCCCCACGAACCCGGCGATCGCGCCGAGGGCACTGCCGACGACCAGCGCGATGGTCACGGTGAAGAAGCCGAGGGTGAGGCTCACCCGCGAGGCGAAGATCACGCGCGAGAACTCGTCGCGGACGTTGGCGTCGAGCCCGAGGATGTGCTGCGGCTTGTCGTCGGCGCAGCCGAAGATGTGGACGCAAGGCGGGTCGCGCGGCCGGATCCCCTCCTGCTCACCGACGAGCACGTCGTTGGGCCCGAACGGCGCGATGAGCGGGGCGAAGATCGCGACCAGGATCAGCGCCACGATGATGCCGAGCCCGATCA
>JBFKDA010000041.1:0-14111 GCA_041619955.1 Acidimicrobiia bacterium
CCCGGGTTGCCGTAGAAGAACGCCACCTCGGTGCCCTTCTCGCCCGCCAGGTGCCACATGCCCGACCTCGGGTTGACCAGCCCCACCGTGTCGGGGGTGCCGGCCGGGTCGGTGACGATGACGCGCGCGGTGGCCGGCAGGGAGTCGAGCGGCCCGTCGGTGGCCTCGTAGGTGAAGGTGTCGAACGTGCCCGGGCCGCCGCCGTGCGAGTAGCTGAACGCCCCGATCGGGGAGACGGTGACGACCGCGCGGGAGGCGCCGGTCACCCGGTTGGCCGTGATCGGGTCGGCGTCCGGGTCGAAGTCGTTGCCGAGCAAGCCGGGCGCGCCGACGACGCTCACCCGGCCGCGGTCGAACCAGAACGGGCCGTCGTCGATGGCGACCGGGTGGCCGGAGTGCTGCCAGTCGGGGGTGATCTGGGTGGTCGGCTGGTTGGTGACGGCGGCGATCCCGGTGCCGTCGAGTCGCACCGTGACGACCTGGCCGTCGAACGACGTGCCGATGGGGCCGAACCTGCGCAGCGCCAGCTTGGAGCCGTCCGGCGACCACGTGGGCTCGAGGCCGTCGGTGACCAGGCGCGGGTTGGAGCCGTCGTCGTCGGCGATCACCACGTCGCCCGAGAAGCCGCCGGCCGAGGCGTCGAAGGCGATCCGCCGGGCGTCAGGCGACCACTGCGGGTTGCGGGCGCCGAGCCCGTTCGTGAGACGGCGGGGCGTGCCGCCGGCGGCGGGCACCACGAAGATGTCCCGGCCGCCCTGCTCGCCGGAGAAGGCGATGAGGTCGCCGGCCGGCGACCAGTGCGGGTCGTTGGGCAGGAACGCGAACGGCACCAGCTCGGTCACGGCGTCGGTGGCGAGATCGACGACCTCGAGCACCTGGTTGCGCTCGTAGGCGATCTTGCGCCCGTCGGGCGACCACGTCGGGTCGTCGACGCCGCTCCGGTCGAACACCTTCTCGACGTCGGTGCCGTCGGCGTCCATCACGTAGAGGCGGGCCGCCGTGTCCCCGGCCTTCGTTCCCACGAACGCGATCTTCGAGCCGTCCGGCGACCACGCCGGGTCGCGGGCGTCGGTGAAGTCGGTGGCGAGCTGGGTGCGCCCGGTCCCGTTGACCTCGCTCACGAAGATGCGGTTGACCGTCGGGTCGTCGGTGAGGTCGGCATCGACCAGCACGATCTTGCCGTCGGCCCTGGGCGGCTCGCCCGCATGCGCCGCCGCGGGCAGGAGCGCTGCCGCCATCGCCGCCACCAGTGCAACCACCAGACGAAATCGCCTCATCTCCCGACCTCCTCGGTCCACTCCGCGGCCTTCGCTTGGTCCCAGCGCTCGTCGAGCTGCGTCAGGCTCAGGCCCGACAGCGCGATGCCCTCGTCACCGGCCGCCACCTCCATGGCCCGGAACCGGCCGGCGAAGCGGTCGGCGGCGCGTCGCAGCGACAGCTCCGGGTCGACCTCGAGGTGCCTGGCCAGGTTCACCACCGAGAAGAGGATATCGCCGAGCTCGTCGGCGGCGCGCGCCGGGTCGGCGATGTCGGCGCGCAGCTCCTCGGCCTCCTCGACGATCTTGTCGACCACCGGTCCCGGCTCGCCCCAGTCGAACCCCACTGCCGCCGCCCGCTCCTGGAACTTGGCGGCCCGCACCAGCGCCGGCAGCGAGGCGGCGACGCCGTCCATCAGGGAGTCCCGGCCCTTCTCCCCCTGCTTGGCCAGCTCCCAGCTCCGGAGGACGTGCTCGGCCGACTCGGCGTCGGCCCCGCCGAACACGTGCGGGTGGCGCAACACCAGCTTGCGGCGGATGCCCTCGGCCACCTCCTCGACGCCGAACGCGCCCGCCTCCGCCGCCAGCGTGGAGTGGAACACCACCTGGAGCAGCAGGTCGCCCAGCTCCTCCTCGACCTCGGCGTAGGCGACGTGGTCGGGCGCGCCGCCGGGCGCCTCGGGGCCGAGTGCCGACAGCGCCTCGACGGTCTCGTACGCCTCCTCCACCAAGTGCTTGACGAGCGTGTGATGGGTCTGCTCGCGGTCCCACGGGCATTCCGCCCGCAGCCGGCGGTTGACCTCCACCAGCCCGGTCCATCCGGTGGGTGGCGGGTCCACCACCAGCGTCGTCCGCGGCCCCACCTCCTCCCGGAGCAGCTCGGCGAGCGGCACCGTGCGGGCCGCGGCGCCGGGGTCGCCGGCGCCGTCGACCACGATCACCGGCGTCTCCGGCACCAGCGTGCGGCTGAGCGCCTCGTGGACGGCGGCCAGCACGATCGGCCGGTCGACCTGGGCGATGACGGTGGGGAGGTGCAGCGGCAGCGGGTCGGGCAGCCGGCGGCCGTCGAGCACCTGGAGGCCGGCGGCGAGCGGGTCGATGCCGGCGGCCGCCAGCACCGCGGTCAGGAACGACTCCGCCTCCACCACCTCCACCGCCACGCCCGCCGCGGCGGCCCGCGCCAGCAGCATCGCCACCGACCGCTCCCCCACTCGGGGGCTGCCCGGCACCGCGTACACGACGTCGACGGCTGCGGCGGCGTCGAGCACCCAGGCGGCGAGCGCCTCGTACACCTCGTCGAACCCGCCGGCCGACTCGTAGTGGTGGTCGCCGGTCGTGACCGGCCGCTCCGCCGCCAGCTCGGCGGCGGCGGGGTGGTGGATCGTCCGCAGCAGCACCGTGCGGTCCGGGTCGGCGAGCAGCCGGCGGGTGTCGGCGGGCAGGCGGTCGAGCCCGGCCGGGCCCAGGCCGACGACGGTGAGGCCGGGCATCAGCCGGGCGGGAGGATGCCCGGACCCTCCGGGAACCAGGTGCCGACCCGGGACATCACCGTCACGTCGGCCTCGTCGACCTGGTCGTTGAACCAGTTGTTGAACTCGCCCTGCAACAGGTCGGCCGGCAGCGTGCTGAGCGGGTCGGCGGCGATCGTCTCGGCGGTCGGCTCGGTGCGGTCGTCGACGATCAGCAGGTGGAAGCCGAAGTCGGTCTCGACCGGGCCGAACACGGTGTCGAGCGGCGCGACCAGCGTGGCTGCGGCGAACTCCTCGACGTAGCGGGCCGCGACCGAGCAGCCGAGGTCGCCACCGGGGGCGCCGGTGTCGAGGGAGACGTCGGCGGCCACCGCGGCGAACTCCTCGCCGTCGTCCAGCCGGGCCCGCGCCTGTTGGGCTTCGACCTCGGTGGCCACCAGGATGTGCCGCACGCACACCGTGGTCACCACTTCCGGCTCATCTGCGGTGAGCTGATCGATGAACTCGGGCCGGGTCGCGAGCGCCACCGTCGCCCGCTCGCCGAGCAGCCCGGAGTAGACGATTCGCAGCAGCCGCTCCCGGGTGGCGTTGTCGTCCTGGAGCGAGGCGATGGCCTGCTCCTCGGTGGTGCCGGTCTCGGCGAGCCGGGCCGCAAGCTCGGCCTCGACCTCGCCGGGCGTGATCTCGATGCCGAAGTCGTCCTCCAGCGCGCCGGCGAGCACTTGCTGGGCGATGAGGTTGAACAGCTCGTTGCGGAACTCGGCCGAGTCGACCCGCACCGCGTCTTCGGGCACCGACCGCAGCTCCAGCACGGCGGACTGATGGATGTCGCGGCCGTCGACGGTGGCGACGATGGGGTCGGCGGTGCCGCACGCCGCGCCCGCGAGGGCGAGGACGGCGACGAGCGCGGCGAGCTTGGGCAAGGGGATCACTCCTCGGGGAGAGGCCACATTGTACGGAGGAAGTCGAGGAGCCACGGCAGCACCGGCAGCTCCTTCGGGGGGATGCCCTCCCGCGGCACCGGGAGGAACAGCGCGTGCTCGCCCGGGCGGACCACGGCCCGCGGCGCCAGCCGTTGGAGGCGCACCTCCTGGGACTGGGTGAGGTACACGGGGGCCAGCCGCACCTCGTTGCGGAGCTTCACCACCTCGCCGAGGCCGATGCGGATCGCCTCGGCGCGCAGCCGCGCCACCTGGATCAGCGCGTCGGCCTCCGGGGGCGGCTCGCCGTAGCGGTCGGACCACTCGGCCACCACCTCGTCGACCTGGGCGGCGGTCTCGGCCATCGCCAGGCGCCGGTACGCCTCCAGCCGGGCGGCCTGCTCGGCGACGTAGGCGTCCGGCAGGTGAGCGTCGACGGGCAGGTCGATGCGCACCTCCTTCGGCGCTTCCGCCGGCGCCCCGCCGCCCTTCAACTCCTCGACGGCCTCGGCCACGAGGTTGGCGTAGAGGTCGAAGCCGACCGCGGCGATGTGGCCCGACTGCACCTCGCCGAGGATGCTGCCGGCGCCGCGGATCTGCAGGTCGCGCCGGGCCAGTTCGAAGCCGGACCCGAGCTCGCTGTACTCGCCGATCGCCTCCAGCCGGTGGTAGGCGTCCTCGGTGAGCGTCTGCTCGGGCGGGTGGAACAGGTAGGCGTAGGCCCGCTGGCTCGACCGGCCCACCCGGCCCCGTAGCTGGTAGAGCTGCGCGAGGCCCAACAAGTCGGACCGCTCGACGATCAGCGTGTTGACCTGCGGCAGGTCGAGCCCCGACTCGATGATCGTCGTGGCCACCAGCACGTCGAAGTCGCGGTTCCAGAAGTCGAGCATCACCTGCTCGAGCTGGCCCTCGGACATGCGGCCGTGGGCGGCGGCGTAGCGGGCATCGGGCACGAGCCGGCGCAGCTTGGCGACCGCGGCGTCGATGGTGGCGATGCGGTTGTGCACGTAGAAGACCTGGCCCTCCCGCAGCATCTCCCGCCGGATCGCCGCCGACACGGCCTGGTCGTCGTACGGCCCGACGTAGGTGAGGATCGGGTGGCGGTCCTCCGGCGCAGTGCGGATGTGGCTCACCTCGCGCACGCCGGTGAGCGCCATCTCCAGGGTGCGGGGGATCGGGGTGGCGGTCAGCGTGACGACGTCCACCGAGGTCCGCAGCGCCTTGATGCGGTCCTTGGCGGCCACGCCGAAGCGCTGCTCCTCGTCGACGACGAGCAGCCCGAGGTCCTTGAAGCGGATGTCGTCGCTCAGCAGGCGGTGGGTGCCGATCACAACGTCGACCTCGCCGGTGGCCAGGGCGGCGACGATCTTGCGCTGCTGGGCGGCGGTGAGGAAGCGGCTGAGCATCTCCACCCGCACCGGGTACGGGTCGAACCGCTCGGTGAAGGTCTGGAAGTGCTGCTGGGCGAGCAGCGTCGTCGGTACCAGCACCGCAGTCTGCTTGCCGTCCTGCACCGCCTTGAAGACGGCTCGCAGCGCCACCTCGGTCTTGCCGAAGCCGACGTCGCCGAACACGAGCCGGTCCATCGGCTGGGTGGCCTCCATGTCGGCCTTGACATCGGCGATCGCGGTGAGCTGGTCGGGGGTCTCCTCGAACGGGAACGACGCCTCCAGCTCCCGCTGCCATGGGGTGTCGGGGTTGTACGAGTGGCCGGCGGCGACGGCGCGCTGGCGGTGGAGCGCGACCACCTGCTCGGCCACGACCGCCACCTCCTTGCGGATCCGGTTGCGGGTCTGGCTCCAGTCGGCGCCACCCATCCGGCTGAGCCGGGGCGCCTCCCCGCCCGAGTAGCGGGTGATCGACGCGAGCTGGTCGGTCGGAACGTACAGTCGGTCCTCGCCGGCGTAGGCGATGAGGAGGTAATCGCGCTCGACGCCGGCGACGGTCTGGGTGACGAGGCCCTCGAACCGGCCGATGCCGTGGCGGGCGTGCACCACGTAGTCGCCCTCGCTGAGGTCGCGGTATGCCGCCGCCGTACCCGCGGCGCGGCCGGTGGCCCGCCGATGGGAGCGCCGCCGGCCTGCGATCTCCTGCTCCCCCAGCACGGCGAGCTTCAGCTCGGGGGCGACGAAGCCCTTGTGGATGCCGGTGGCGAGCACCGCCGACCCCGGCTCCGCCAGGGCGGGGCGCCGGTTCAGCTCGAGGCCCTCCTCGCCCAGCAGGCGGGCGACGCGGTCGGCGGCCGGCTCACCGTCCATCGCCACCACGACGTCGAGGCCCTGGCGCCGCAGCCGTCCGAGCCCCTGCGCCACCGAGGCCGGGTCGCCGGGCTGGGCGTCGAGGCCCCGGGTGGTGAGCGCGACGTCGCCGGGCCCGGCGGCCTGCGGCGGCGCCTCCAGCAGCGCGCAGCCCTCCAGCGCGGCGTCGAGCTCGAGGTACAGCGGCGGGTGGTCGCCAGCCTCCGGGGCGCCGTGGCCCCAGGTGGGGGCGAGCGCGGCGGCCAGCTCGGCCTCCTCCTTGACGAGCTCGCGGCTGCGGTCGCGGGCCCGCACCGGGTCGAAGAGCACGACTGCGGTCCCGGCCGGCGCCTCGTCGAGCACGGTGCGCTCCGGAGCGAGCCACGGCAGCCACGACTCCATCCCGGCGAAGACGACGCCTTCGGCGAGCCGGTCCCACGTGGCGGCCGCCCACGGCTCCGACTGCAGGAACGAGGCCGCCTGCTCGCGGACCGGCGGGTCGGGGCGGAACTCACGGGCCGGGTGGGCGCGCAATTCCGGGAGGGCTTCGGTGGAGCGCTGCGTGCCGATCTCGAAGGCGCGCACCTCCTCCACCGTGTCGCCCCAGAAGTCGATGCGGGCCGGACGGTCGCCCTGGGCGGGGAACACGTCGACGATGCCGCCCCGCACCGCGAACTCGCCGCGGCCCTCGACCCGGTCGGTGCGGTGGTAGCCGAACTCGGCGAGGATGCCGATCAGCGCGTCGCGGTCGACGTCGTCCTGCGGCTTGACCACCACCGGGTTGACCGGCGACGGGCTGAGCCGCTGCGTGGCGGCCCGCACGCTCGCCACGACCACCAGGCCCGGCTCGCCCTGAGCCAACGCATGGCGAGCCTCGGCGCGGTGCGCCATCGTGGCAACGTTGGGCGACACGTGCTCGAACGGGAGCGTCTCCCAGGCCGGGAGCGCCAGCGTGCGTTCCCAGAACAGCTCGAGGTCGTCGACCAGCTCGCCGGCCTCCCGCTCGCCCGCCACGATCACCACGACCGGCGCCTCGGCCCGGGCGGCGAGCCCGGCGGTGACGAAGGCGCGCAGCGACGGCGGCACGACCAGCCGCCCCGGGACGTCGGGGAGCAGGCGAGCCGGTTTCCAGCGGTCGACGAAGGGCGCAAGCGGCGCAGGCATCCGGACCCGCCATCGTACCGGGAGGCCGCAGGCTGCGGCGGGCCCAAGCCCGAACATCCGCACCCCCATCCCTCCGGGCCTCCGGCCCGGGGTACTTCCCTCGCTCGGCGGGGGAAGAGGCGCGTCTCGGCCGGCTCAGGCCTCGCGCCACCAGGCGGGGGCTCGCCGCTCGACGGCGGCGTCCTCCTGCGCCGCGCCCCACGCCGCGGCCGCTCGCAGCAGCTCCTGGCCGGCCCGAATCGCCCGGCCGGCCGGCTCGCCGTCCGGCCGGCGCTCGCTCGCCTCGAGGGCGGCGGCGAAGAACGCCTCCCCCGCCGCCAGCACGGTGCCCACGCCGGGGAGCCCGCCTGCCTCGGCGAGCAGCGCGGTGCGGTTCATCGCCCAGACGCGCGCCGGGTCGCCGGTGGCCAGCGCCACCACCCGGTACAGGGCCGGCGCGTACATCCAGCGGGTGGCGACGAGGTAGTCCCACAGGTCCTCGTCGGCACGGGCCAGCACGCCGCCGTCGATGCGGCCCACGTTGCCGGCCGCCTCGGCCAGGCCGATGCGGTCGCGCTCCAGCAGCCGTGCGAGCGGCGGCACCCGCACCGGCGGCGGGGCGCCCGCCAGCACGCCGAACGTGCCGGGGAGCACCGTCCACCAGTCGGGCAGCGTGTGGGTGTCGAGCACCATGAGCTGCAGCGGGATGCCGGCCGGGGGGTCGCCGGCCTCGGCCAGCACCCGCGCGCGCAGCGCCCACGCGTCGCCGAGGCCGCCGGGGCGGTAGACGTGCACGTCGATGTCGGAAAGGCCTGGCAGGAAGTCGTACGGGCCGTCCCACGGCTTGTAGGCCGACCCCTTCCAGATGATCGACGTGAAGCCGGGCAGGGCGGCCGCGCAGGCGCGGGCCACCGCCCGCACGTGGGCGGCGAGCGCGGGCCGGGTGAGCCCCGGAGTCGGGAGCGGCAGTGCCATGGTCGCCTCCCAATAGATCGGCGCACCATGCCCCCCGACTTGAGCCGCGCGCGTTTCGCCGTCGGTCAGCCCCTGGGGAAGTTGGGGAGGTCGCGGCGCACGAAGCCGTAGTCGACGTACCAGTCGACGGCCCGGCGCAGGGTCTCCTCGAGGGGCCGGTACTCCAGCCCGAGGGCGCGGGTGGCGCGGGAGCCGTCGTAGGCGTTGCCGTGCAGCAGGACTCGCACCATCTCGACGCAGAGCGTCCCGTCGCGCCGCAACAGCTGCGCCAACCCGCCCGCTCCGAAGAGTGCCGGCACGGCCAGCCACCGCGGCAGCCAGCGCACCTCCTGGCGGAGGCCGCTGATTTGGTCGACCAGCCGCACCGCATCCGACAGCTTGGTCCACGGCGGGGCCAGCACGTACCGCTCGGCGGGCTCGCCGTGCTGGGCGGCGAGCAGGTGGCCCTGCACGCAATCGGCGACGTCGAGCACCGACACCCGGGTGTCGACCGCCACCCGCAGCTTGCCTTCGAGGTACCGGATGAGGAACTCCGCGGTGCCCGTGCTGCGGCCCGGTCCCTGCACCGACGTGGGGTTCACGGTGACGAGGTCGACACCCGCTCGCGCCGCCGCCGCGCGAGCCGCCACCTCACCCTCCCGCTTCGACCGCTCGTACGCCGACAGGTACCAGCCGCGGTGCTGGGTGTCCTCGTCGCCCACCTCGCCCTCCGGCTCGCCGAGCGTGCTCGCCGACGACGTCAGCACCACCCGCCGGGCCCCGGCCCGGGCGGCCGCCTCCACGACGTTGACCGCGCCGCTGACGTTGACCTGGAACATCGGCATCGCGTCGCGAATACAGAACCGGTTGACGCCGGCGACGTGGAAGACCAGGTCGCAGCCCTCCACCGCCGCGTCGAGCGACGCCGGCTCCAGCACGTCGCCGAGTACCGCCTCGGCACCGTGCGCCGCCACCACCTGGGCGCCCGTCCGGTCGCGGGCCAGCGCTTTCACCGGCCCGTAGCCCGGCTCGAGAGCGAGCCGCCCCAGCAGCGCCCCGCCGATGAAGCCGGTGCCTCCGGTGACGAGCGTCCCGGCCAACTCAGGCGACCGGCCGCAGCACGCGGGAGAACCGGGCGAAGTACTCGATCGCCGAGACGATGGTCACCGCGATGGCAGCGAGCATCAGCCACTCGTCCAGGAAGAGGGGGCCGAGCTCGTCGGAGAACCGGACGATCGCGAGCCCGACGGCGATGAACTGCGCCCAGGCCTTGATCTTGCCCCATATCGACGGCGGGACCGGCGTCCCCGACAGCCCGGCGACGCCGCGCAGCCCGGTCACCACCACCTCGCGGCCCACGATGACGAAGCCCGCCCACGCCCAGGCACGGCCCATCTCGACGAGTGCAAACAGCGTCCCGAGGATCAGCAGCTTGTCGGCGATCGAGTCGAGGAAGGCGCCGAACACCGACGTCTGGTCCCAGCGCCGGGCGAGGTACCCGTCCACGAAATCGGTGAGGGCCGCCACCGTGAACACGACGAACCCGGCCACGTAGGCCTCGACCAGCACCAGCACCATCACCACCGGCACCAGGGCGATGCGGAGCAGGGCGATGCGGTCGGGAAGGGTGGTCTGGGCGAGCACGGCCCGGCGATGGTACGCCACCGGGACCGCCGGCGTCAGCCGCCGAGCGGCCCGGTCACTCTCCGAGCGGCGCGAACAGGTCGACGAGGGTGCCGTCGGGGTCGCGGACGGTGGCGTACCGGTGTCCCCAGTACGCATCCCAAGGCTCGGTGTGGCCCCGGTACCCGGCGGCCACGATGCCGGCGTAGGCCGCGTCGACGGCGGCAGGCGACTCGCATGCGAACGCGAGCGCCACCTGGCGGGGAGCGTCGGGGTCGCGCGGGGTGAAGCCGGGCTCGAACGCGGCGATGCTGTCGGCGGTGTCCAGCATCAGCTCCAGTCCGCCCGGCAGCGCCAGCTCGGCGTGCGCCCCGTCGTACTTCTCCGGTTCCATCGTCACCTCCAGGCCGAGCAGCCGATAGAACGCCAGTGCAGCGTCCATGTCGGCCACGACGATCCCGATGGCGGCGAACTTCATGTCTCCTCTGCGTCCAGCGGGGCGAACAGGTCGACGTCGTTGCCGTCCGGGTCCCGCACCACGGCATAGCGCTGCCCCCAGAACGCATCCCAGGGGGCCAGCTTGCCCTCGTAGCCGGCTCCGGTGAGGTCGGCGTACCGGTGGTCGACGTCGGCCGCCGAGTCGCAGCGGAAGGCGAGCGTCGACCGCCGCGGCGCGTCGCGCCCCGGCGGCTCCCACGACGGGTCGATCGACGCACGCAGCTCGTCGGTGTCGAGCATCAGCCGCAGGCCGCCAGGCAGGCCGAGCTCGGCGTGCCCACCGTCGCCCGGCGGGAAGGTCACCTCGAGACCGAGCCGCCGGTAGAATTCCAGCGCTGCGTCCAGGTCGCTGACCGTCACCCCGATCGCGTCGAACTTCACGATGCCTCCCAGCCGAACGTGCGCTCGACGGCCTGCTTCCAGCGCGCCCGCAGCCGGCCCCGCTCCCCGTCGTCGATGGTGGGCCGCCACCGGTGGTCCTCCCGCCACATCTCGCGCAGCTCGTCGGTGCCGGACCAGACCCCGGCGGCGAGGCCGGCGGCGTAGGCGGCGCCGAGCGCGGTGGTCTCGGTGATCGCCGGGCGCACCACCTCGACGCCGAGGACGTCGGCCTGGAACTGCATCAGCAGCTCGTTGGCGACCATGCCGCCGTCGACGCGTAGCTCGGTCATGCCGACCCCCGAGTCGCGTTCCATGGCCTCCAACACGTCGGCCGACTGGAACGCGGTGGCCTCCAGCGTCGCCCGGGCGAGGTGGCCCGCCCGCACGTAGCGGGTGAGCCCGACGATCACGCCCCGCGCGTCGCTCCGCCAGTAGGGGGCGAACAGGCCGCTGAACGCCGGCACGAAATAGGCGCCGCCGTTGTCGTCGACGGTGCGGGCGAGCGCCTCGACCTCCGGGGCGGCGTCGATCAGGCCGAGGTTGTCGCGCAGCCACTGCACGGCGGCCCCGGCGATCGCCACCGAGCCCTCAAGCGCGTAGTTGGCGGGCTCGTCGCCGATGCGGTAGGCGACGGTGGTCAGCAGGCCGTGGTCCGACTGGACGGCCTCGGTGCCCGTGTGGAGCAGCAGGAAGCAGCCGGTGCCGTAGGTGTTCTTCGCCTCGCCGGGCCGGTAGCAGGCCTGGCCGAACACCGCCGCCTGCTGGTCGCCGAGCACCCCGGCCACCGGCACGCCGGCCAGCGCGCCGCGCGCCTCGCCGAAGTCACCCACCGAGGACCGGATCGCCGGCAGCATGCCGGCCGGGATCCCCATCTCGGCGGCGATGCCGGCGTCCCAGTCGAGGGTCTCGAGGTCCATGAGCAGCGTGCGGCTGGCGTTGGTGACGTCGGTGAGGTGGTTGCCGGTGAGGTTGTTGATGAGCCACGAGTCGACGGTGCCGAACGCTGCGCCGCCCTGCTCCGCCCGGCTGCGCAGCCCGTCGACGTTGTCGAGCAACCACCGGACCTTGGGGCCGGCGAAGTACGTGGCGAGCGGCAGGCCGGTGGTCGCCCGGTAGCGGTCGGGCCCGGCGGCGCCGCCCAGCTCCTTGACGAGCCCGTCGGTGCGGGTGTCCTGCCAGACGATCGCCGGCGCCAGCGGCTCGAGGGTGTCGGGATCCCACACGAGTGTCGTTTCCCGCTGGTTGGTGATCCCGACCGCCGCGAGGTCGGACGGCCTGAGGCCGGCCTCGTCGAGCGCGTCGCCGATCACCGCCTGCGTACGCTGCCAGATCTCGGCGGCGTCGTGCTCGACCCACCCGGGTTGCGGGTAGTGCTGCTCGTGCTCCTGCTGCGCCATCGCGACGAACCGCCCCGCCTCGTCGACGACGACGAACCGGCTCGACGTCGTCCCCTGGTCGATGGCACCCACGTACCTCATGTTGCGGTCATGTGGCGGTCAACTCTCCCGCTCTGTTCCTTGCCCGGCTGGGCACCCCAACCCAGCCTCCTCCGCAACGTGGGGCCCCTACCCCACGGCGGCCGTCCGTCGTATTCATGTGGCGGTCAACTCCCCCGCTCGTTGGCGGGCTTCCTCGGGGCCGTCGGCAAGATAGATCTCCACGACGTCGGCGGCCACCTGCACCAGAACGTCGACCTCGGGCTGCTCGGAGCTGCTGAAGCGCTTGAGGACATAGTCGGCCGGGTCCTGGGTGCCGGGCGGGCGGCCCACCCCGAACTTGAGCCGCCAGAAGTCGGGACTGCGCAGGCTCTTGATGAGCGATGCGACCCCGTTGTGCCCGCCGGCCCCCCGGCCCTCCTGCATCCGCAGCTTGCCGAACGGCAGGTCGATGTCGTCGTGGACCACCAGCAGCTCGTCGAGCCCGGTGCGGTAGTACCGCAGCAGCGGTGCGATCGCCTGGCCGGAGTCGTTCATGAACGTCCGGGGGCGGGCCAGCACCGCCTTACCGGAACCGACGCGCACCTCGGCGGCCTCGGCGCGGACGCCGAGGCGCGCCTTCTTCCACTTGCCGCCGTAGCGGTCCGCCAGCGCCGCGACGATGTCGCCGCCGACGTTGTGGCGGGTGCCCTCGTAGCCGGGCCCGGGGTTGCGGAGCCCGACGACGAGCGCCAAGCCGGCTCAGCCCTCGTCGCCGGAGTCGCCCTCGTCGCCCTCTTCGCCCTCTTCGCCCTCCTCGGCCTCCAACGCGGCGAGCTCCTCCTCGGTGAGCTCGACCTCTTCCTCCTCGGGGAGGCGGGGGGCCAGCACGGTGACGACGGTGGACTCGGCGTCGTCGACGTAGACCACGCCGTCCAGCTCGGGCAGGTCGGACACCTTCAGCGAGTCGCCGATCTGGAGGGCGCTCACGTCGAGGGTGATGCTCGGCGGGATCGCCGTCGGCAACGCCTCGACGACCACGGAGTTGCGGACCAGCTCCATGATGCCGCCGTCGTCGACGACGCCCGCGGGGGTGCCCTCGATGTCGATGCCGACCTCGGCCTCGATGGTGTCGGTGAGGCTGATGTTGACGAAGTCGAGGTGCAGGATGTCGCCGCGCACCGGGTGGCGTTGCAGCTCGCGGGCCACGGTCAGGATCTCCTGCGAGTCGACCTGCAAGGTGATGAGGGCGTTGAGGCCCGACTCGGTGTGCAGCGCCGCGTAGAGGTCGCGGGCGTCGACGGAGACGGGGGTCGCCTGCAGCTCGCGGCCGTAGACGACGGCGGGGACGCGGCCTTCCCGGCGCATCCGGCGCGCCGGGCGGGAGCCCGAGCCGGTGCGCGGCTCGGCGCGCAGCGTGAGAGTATCCATGGGGGCGCGCTCCTGATGTGCACTAGGGGTTGCGGTGAGGCAGCATTATCGCGCCACCGGCGGCGAGTCGGAAATCCCGCCTCCCCCAGCCACCCAACCGGGCCCCGCCCGGCGGCCTCACCCGACCGGCCTGCTGAACAGCACCGGGTCGCTCACGCCCAGCGTGTCGCCCATCCGCCCGATGTTGATGAACGTCGTGATCACGGCGTTCAGCTCGAGGAGCTGGCCGTTGTCCCAGTGCTGGTGCAGCGGCCCCCAGATCTCGTCGCCGACGTCGTTGGCGTCGACCGCGGTCTGCTCGACGAGGGCGAACACGGCGCGCTCGGCGTCGGTGTAGGCAGGGCTGTTGCGCCACAGCGAGTGGGCCAGGTCGCCGATGCGCTCCGCCGAGTTGCCGAGGTCGGCGGCCAGCTTCTCGTGGGCGCCGTAGCCGTAGTACGAGCCCATCGCCCGCAGCGTCTTGAGGATCACCAGTTCCTTGAACGCCCACGACACGCGGCCCTCGCCGAGGGCCCCGATCATGAACGCGGTCAGCGACTTGCAGAACGTCGGGTTGGGCGCGAGTGCCTTGACGAAGTTCGGGACGTGGCCGAAGTGCTCCTCGGCGGCGGCGTAGGTCTCGGCGAGCTCGTCGGTGGGGGTTTCGACTGGGGTGACGACTGGCATGGTCTCCTCCTCAGGATCCGGCCGGGGCCTGGGCCAGGAAGTGGTCGAGGTGGTGCTGGGAGGCCTTCGACTTGGGCGGCTCCTTGGCGAACAGCACCGGCTGGTGCCCGTACCACAC